>CANKLS010000049.1 GCA_947483645.1 Bradymonadales bacterium
CGCAGGACTGGCCGGGGGTGGGGTAGGGCTGGCAGATTGTGCCGTCGCAGTAGGAGCGAAGGCAGCGTGCGCCCTCGGCGTCGCAGGCGCCACCGACCGCGACGTAGGTGCGCGGGTCCTCTTCCTGACAAGTACCCTGGCCAATGCCGAAGGTGCAGGTTGCGCCCGGCGGGCAGCTGTTTGAGGTGGTGCAGGTTGCGCCGATGGCGAGGAACTCGGTGCAGACGCCGGGGCAGGTATCGCCGAACTGGCACCAGCCCGTGGCGCACTCGTCGGTCCAGTTGCAGTCGCCGCCGAGCGGGCGGGTGCCATCGAGGAGGTCCCAATCGTCGTCGTCGATGGCGCAGGAGTCGCCACCGAGGGAGCTAATGGCGGCGCAGAGACTTGCCTCGTTCCAACGCACGGTGCCGTCTGTGAGCGAGGGCGCCAGCGTCGCCGCAAAGTTGGCCTGGAGGAAGTTGGAGAAGGCGGCTTGGGAGACAGGTCCGCGGGCAAGCGAACCGCCCACATCGCAGCGTGCGGCGGCGGAGACATAGGCCGTTGCGAAGCTCTCAAGCGCGGTCGCGGTGGAGCAGTTCACCGAGCCACCGCCACCGCCACCATCGCCACCGCCTCCGCCACCGCCGGCACGTTCGGGTTGGGCGTCGTCGCAGGCGGAGAAGAGGAGAAGGGATGCGAGGAGACAGAGATGGCGCATGTTCAGCTCGGGGGGCGGGCGTGGCGGCAAAAACGCAAAACGCCGCGGGTGCGGCGTGGCGGTCGGCAGGCGACGAGTGTCGCCCATCGCACTACTCAGGGCGGGTGCGGAGCGACCGCCGACGGCGGCGCTCGGCGTCGCGCTGCTTGCGCTTGGCCTTGACGCTGGGCTTCTCGTAGTAGCGGCGGTTCTTGACCTCCTTGAGGATACCCTCACGGGCCATGGCGCGCTTGAGGCGACCGATGGCGCGCTCAACGGCTCCGTCAACCTTAACCTCAAGGGGGCCAAGCTCAGTCTCATTGCGGGTCTGCATCGCTTCTTTGCTCATGTATCTCGCCTAACCAGGTCGTGGGAGCACCGCGTGCGCGGCGTCCAAGATCAAAGGGAGCGCATCGGTAACATTGTGAGGCGCGAGGGTCAAGCGAATGGAGCATGGTGCATGCCCGTTTTCTGGTGCGTTGACGGCAATCCGGAGGGATGCGAAGAGCGCCCCCGCATTGCCGCGCGAGGTGAAGATGTTTGTGGTGCTCGAAGGACTGGATGGCGCAGGGACGACGACGCAGCTCGGCCTGCTTTCTGAGCGTCTCACTTCGGCAGGCATCGACCACCTCACCACGCGCGAACCCACAGGGCGGCTCGTAGGGCGCACCATCCGGCAGATTCTCGCCGGCAAGTTGCTCCGGCCCGACGGAAGCTCCTTTGACGCCGAGACGCTGGCGCTCCTCTTTGCGACCGACCGGCTCGACCACCTTACCCACCTCATCGAACCGGCGCTGGCCCACGGGAAGTGGGTCATCTCCGACCGCTATGTCCACAGCTCGCTCGCCTACCAGGGGATGGAGGTGGACCGGCACTGGGTTGCCAAGATCAACGCGCAGGCGCGGCCTGCCGATCTGGTCATCTGGCTCGACCTCGACCCCGAGGCCTGCATGGAGCGGGTTGCCGCGCGTGGCGGCGAGCGGGACATCTTCGAGACCGCAGAGAAGCTGAAGCTCTTCGCGGAGGGCTACGCGCAGTCGTTTGCGCTGCGGAGCGACCCGTGGGTGAAGGTGTCGGGCGAGGGCAGCCGCGAAGAGGTTGCCGCGCGCATCTGGGCCGCCGTCAGCGCGGCTCGTCCGAGCTGACTTCTGGGCTGAGTTCGAGGCCGAGCGCTGCTGCGAAGCGGATGGCGCAGGCTTCGGCGGCCTCGGTGAGCGCAGGTGGTTGCGCGGTGAGCGCGGCGACCGAGGTGGCCGAGGCGCCGGGCATGCCGCAGGGAACAAAGAGGGAGAAGGCGTCGAGGCTGGTGGTGAGGTTGAGCGCCGCGCCGTGCATCGAGACGCCGCGGCTGATGCGCATGCCGACGGCCGCCAGCTTTCCCTGTTCGGTCCAGAGGCCGGGGTGGGCGGTGTCGTAGGGTGCGCTGATGCCGAGCGTTGCGAGATAGGCAGAGACTGAGCCTGCGAGCGCGCGCACAAGGTCGGAGGGGCCGATGCGGAGGGCGCGCGTATCGACGACGGCGTAGAGCACGAGCTGGCCCGGGCCGTGGTAGGTGACCTCGCCGCCGCGGTCGCTGACGACCAGTTCGATGCCGCGCGCACGGAGCTGCTCCTCGGGGAGGAGGAGGTCTGTGGGCGCGGCACGGCGCCCCATCGTGATGACGGCGTCGTGCTCGAGCGTGAAGAGGCGGTGCTGGCCGGAGCCATCCACCAGCGCCTGCCAGGCCGCGGTCTGGCGCTCCATCGCAGCCCTGTACCCGATGCGTCCCCAGTGGGACCATGCGAGCAGGCGGGGCGGCGCTGTGGCCGGAGCGGGCTCCACGCCGCTAGGCGCGGAGGTCGCGTAGGAGCGCCTCGTCGGGGAGCTGCAGCGCGATGGTATGGCGGGTGACGCCAACGCCATGCTCGAGCAGCAGGGCGCCGAAGGTCTCGCGGTGGATGAGCGTGACCGGCGTGCCCTCTGCAGCAGCAGCGGTCGCATCATCTGCGAAGCCGCGGACGGCGAAGAGGATGAGGTCGTTGGAGCCTGCAGCCTCTCCGACTTCACGGAGCGCTGCGACTTCTGCTGCCGTCGCCTGGCCGCGCGGCGAGACGACCGCGACGGTCACCTTGCGGGGCGTGAGGCTGCGGTCCTGGCGGGCGTGCAGGTAGCCCATGATGCTGTCTGCACCTTCGCCCGTCGTGATGGCGGTGTAGCCGAGCTGGTTGAGCAGCAGCGAGAAGACGTGGGCGAGGTGGAGCTCGGAGAGCTGCTTGAGCGTGGTCAGCAGCCGGTCTTGGACCAGCTTGTTGTGGGCCTCGGCCCAGGCCTCGAGCGACTGGAGCGAGCGGCTGATGTCGCCCGTGACGGTGCCGGCAACGCCGAAGCCGTCGGGGCGGAGCTCCTCGATGAGCGGCGGCCGGCCGAGGGCGGAGCGGCGTGCAGCGCTTGCCCGGACGATTGCGCGGACGCCGTGGCCGCCGAGCTTGCCGATGGTGCCGACAGGGGCCGCGGTGAGGACCGCGCCGAGCTCTTCGGCGCGGGTCGAGGAGCCGGGCTGAAGCTTCGCGACGGCCTCGAAGAGGATGCGCTCGAGCTCCGTGGCAGCTGCGTCGGGGGCGAGCCGCACGAGGGGGCGGGCAGGCTGAGCGGCCGTCGCGGGCGGTGCAGCCTGCTGCCGGTTGCGGTCGCGATCTCCGCCGTCGCGGTTGTTCTCGCCGCGATTGTTGTCGCCGCGGTTGTTGTCGCCGCGGTTGTTGTCGCCGCGGGGGCTCTCATTGCGCGGCTGTTCGCTGCGTTGGGGCTGGGCGGCGGCGGGGGCGGGGCGCTCCTCGGGAGCCTCCTCGCTGTCGTCGTCGGAGCCCTCGGCGCCCTCTTCATCCTCACGGCCGCGACCCCGTCCACCGCGACGGCCGCGACGCTTGCGGCGGCGCTCTGCGTTGGCGGTCGAAGGCGCATCGAGGACGGTACCACCAGCTGTGGGGGCATCGTCGAGCGTCTCGCCGAAGAGGGCGAGCGGCTCCACATCGGAGGGGTCCCACTCGAGGTCGAGCGCGGTCGTGACCTCGGTCTGCTCCGCTGCGGCAGGCTCCTCATCTGCCTCGGTCTCCGCAACCGTGGCAGCCGCGGCCTCGGCAGCAGCAGCCTCTGCGGCGGCCTCTGCGGCGAGGGTCTTTGCCGACTTCTTGCGGCCCTTGGCAGGCTTCTCCGCGACGACCTCTGCGGCCTCAGCAGCAGGCTCTTCGACGGGCGCCGGTGCGGCGGCGGGTGCGGCCTGCGCGGCGACGGGCGCGGCGACGGGCGCGGGGGCGGGCTCAGCCTCAGGCTGACGGAAGGAGAGCGTCTCTTTGGCGTCGGCCGGGTCTGCGCCGGCCTTGAGCGCGAAGACACCGGGGCGGGCCTGCTCGATGAGCGCCAGTCCGTTGGGCTTCTTGACCTCCTGCTGGAGGCGGGCGTGCATTGTCTCCTCGGGGGTCTTACCGACATGGCTGAGGAGGGAGCGCCGGATCGCGTTCTCTGTGATTTTCTTGTAGTGGAGCGGGCGGCCAGCCTCGCGGAGAACTTCGACGGCGGCTTCGTAGAATGTCATGGGATTAGGATGCCTGGTAGGATGCAGCAGTCGAGGTGGCGGACCAACGCACTGCCCGTGAGATGGCGGCGCGTGGGCGCTCGCCGAGTGGCTTGGGCGATAGCACCTTGCAAGGGTGACCTCAAGGCGAGCGGGAATCGGCCGCGGTTTGGGGCGCTGTGATGGAGCGTGCGCCGCTTTCGATTGAGGTGTCGCGCCGGTGGCGTGATGACCTGGTGCGTTGGCTGGAGAGTCCGGCCGGGCAGCTGCGGTCGCGGCGGTTCTCGGGCGGCGCGCTGGAGGCCGAAGTGCTGCTCCGGCTTGGAGAGGAGGCATATGGCGCAGGTCTCCCCGACGAGCCCCTGTTTCCTTGGCTCCAGCGTTACGCGAAGGCGGTCGGCGACCTGCAGCGGAGCCGCGCATCGACGGTGGTGGTGACCTGGCAGCGGAGCGCGCTCGAACTGCATCTGACACGGTCTGGGAACACGGAGGTGCTGCTGTCGCTGCATGGCACAGGGGCCTCGGAGGAGGGTTCGGTCTGGCGGCAGCCGTTGATGCTGGCGGAGCTGCGCGAGGCACTGGCGCTGACGGTGGAACAGATGGTCGATGCGCTCGACGGTATCGGTTCAGCAGGCCTTGTGACGGAGCTGCGGGACTGGCTGCTCGGCCTGGTTGCGGAGCTGGAGGCATCGGGCGTTGCGCCGCCGCTCTCGATGCTTCGGGGGCGGCGCGACCCGCGGCTCATCGAGGTCTCGACCTCCGATGCGGAGGGGCGCTGCCTTGCGACCACGCTCCGGCAGCTGGAGCCGGCGCTGCTCTACGCCGGCGAAGCGGTGGCGCATGGTGGAGCGCTGGCGCTAGGCGGATTTGCGATGCTCTCGGTGCCCTTTGGCGGCAGTCGGCGCTGGGAGGGGAGCGTGCTGCGGCGCTGGCTGGAGGTGGCGGAGGGGCTGCTGCGGCAGGCGCCCGATGGGCTGGTCTCCGAAGGGCCGATCGTGACTGACGCGGTGCCGGAAGGGGCGCTGCTGGTGGGCGACCTGGCCTCGCTGCTGGGCGAGCATCTGACGGGGCTCGCCGAGGCGCTGCTGCGGGAGCAGCCGCTGCTCGAGGTGCATGCGGGGTTTGCGGCGCTGCGTGCGACGGCGCTGTCGCTGCGCCGGCATGGGAGCGGTCGTTGGCAGCCTGTGGCTGCGCGCAGGCCGACGCCGACGAAGCCGGCGCTGGTCGCTGCTCCGACAACGCCGGTCGCGGGGCAGGGCGTTGCGCCGGAGCGGGTCCGGCAGATGGGCTATCATCGACACTGGACGGTCTCGGTTCCGCCATCGTCGGGCCGAGGCGGCGGCACGGTCTGGGGCAACGATGCGGTGGCGGTGACTTCGCCGCGAGGCCTCGAGGTGACGCAGCTTGCGACGGGCGAACGCGCGTGGAAGTCCGAAGCGCGTGCTCGCGGCCGATGGTGCTCGTCGGGCGCTGGCCTCTTTGGGCTTGGCGATGGGCTGCTGCAGCGCCTCGCGTGGAACACGGGCGAAGCTGTTGGCGTCGATTGGCCCATCCCGAGCGATCGCCTCGCGGTCGCACGCTCGCACCCCGGCGGTGCGCTCTGCCTGTCGGAGAGTGGGTTACTGGGCCGCTGGTCGGACGAGGCCTCGGCCCTTCGCTGGACGGCCGCGACAGCCGTGCCGGGCGCCGGCGACCTCTTTGTTGGGCTCCGGAACGCGCTCGTTGTGGGGCCGGCGGGCGAGTTCGTGCGGGTCGGGCTGCAACGCGGCACACTGAGCGAGGCGTTGGTCCTCCCTTGGTCGGTTCGGACCGCAGCGCGGGCGGGCGACTTGGTCTGGGTTGAAGGATACGCGGGGGAGGCCGTGCTGCTCGGCCTCGACGGGGCGAGCCAGAGTGTCCGGCTGCCCGTGGAGGGCGAGGTCGCGCAGCTCTGGGAGATGGCCGACGGCGGCTTCGGGCGGCTCGCGGAGAGCGAGGCCGGCTGGCTCTTTGAGGTGTGGGATGGCGGTGGCGCCATGTCGGAGCGTCGCTGCCGGTTGCGGCTCGCTGCCGAGCTCGCGGTGGGTCGAAACATGGTGGCGCTCCGAGACGGTCTGGTGATCGCGGTGCGCGATGGCCTCATCCGGTTTGGCGTCGAGGGCGGCGCCGTGGTGGAGCGCTGGCGGCGGCCGCTGGCGAGCGGAGAGCTCGGCGCTCCGCTGCGGCTGGTGGTTGACCGTTCGCAGAGCTTCATCGCCGAGCTGGGCGAGATGGTGGCAGTGCGGTCGCTGCAGACAGGACGCACGCTCCACACGATGGCTGCACTCTGGGAGCAGGCGTCGGACTCGCGGCTGCTGGAGGATGGCAGCCTCTTTGTGGTCGAGCCTGCGGGTCGTGGCGGCGCGGTGCTGCACGGTCTGCCGGCGCCCGGTTGGCTCGGCCTCGTGGGCTAGATGCCCAGGTAGAGCCGCTTGCCGAAGTCGGGCGAGAGCTGGTTCATCGCGAGGATGGCCTCTGCCGCGGTGGCCAGGTCGTAGTCGATGCGGTAGAAGGAGAGCTCGCGCGTGACCGTGTCGTAGAGGGTGTAGCAGGCACGGGCGTCGTTATCGCGCGGCTGGCCCACTGAGCCGACCGTGACCACATACTTCCGATCAGGGTCGAACTTCATGACCGAGCCGTGAACCTCGCGAACGCGGACGGCCTGACCGTCGCGCCAGAGCTCGTAGCTTTTCGTGAGGTGGCTGTGGCCCATGAAGGTGACGGGCGCGAGCGTGTGGTAGTGGTCGGTGAGGCCGATGGCCTGCGCGTTGTTGAAGACATAGTCGAAGTTATCGGGGTTGACCGGGCTGCCGTGTGAGAAGCAGATGTCTTCGTGCATGACCGTATAGGGTAGGCTGTGTAGCCACGCGATATTGGAGGCGCTCAGCAGCGACTTGTGGTGGTCGAGCGCATGCTTGGCGGCGTCGTAGTAGAAGCCGTAGTCCATGCGATCGGCGACGGCGGCGTCGTGGTTTCCGACGATGCAGTGTTTGACGAGCGGCCGCACGATGTTGCAGCACTGCTCAGGAAAGCCCCCGTAGCCGACGACATCGCCGAGGCAGACATACATGTCTGGCTGCATTGCGGCGTAGGCCTTGAGGACCACCTCCAGCGCGGGTAGGTTGGCGTGGACATCACTGAAGATGGCGATTTTCATGCGGACTCTTCGAGGTTGAACCGCCTTCGTAGAACATAGCGGCGCGGTTCGCCACCCCGCATTGCTTGTCGGGGGGCGCGGCTCTGACTAGCAGGGCGGCACCGCGCGGCGGCCGATAGCGTCGGCGTCGTCTCGCAACCTCCCCACCGGTGACTCCGTGGCCTCTCATCTTCGGTTCGAGTTCCGTCCCCGTTTCGTGACTGCGGCGAGCCTCTTCGACGGCCACGACGCCTCGATCAACATCATCCGTCGGGTGCTGCAGGCGGCCGGAGCTGAGGTCATTCACCTGGGGCACGACCGGTCGGTTTCCGAGGTGGTGCGGAGCGCGGTGCAGGAGGATGCGCGCGGCCTTGCGGTCTCGTCGTACCAGGGCGGCCACAACGAGTACTTCACCTATCTCCTCGACCTGCTCCGCGGTCAGAACCGGGGCGACCTGAAGGTCTTTGGCGGCGGCGGCGGCACCATCACCGATGCGGAGATCGCGGCGCTCGAGGAGGCCGGCGTAGCCCGCATCTACTCTGCCGAGACGGGGCGTCGGATTGGCCTCGAAGGCATGGCCGCAGAGATGATGGCGCTGGTGCGCGGGCAGGGCGAAGTGGCGGGCGAGCCGGCGGAGATTCACGCGGGGCTGACCGAGTCGGCCGTTGCGCGCTGGCTGACCTGGGCCGAGGCTGTGGTCGAGGCTGCCATGGATGGCGATGCTGCCGCCGTTGCCTGGCGCGAACGGCTCGAGGCCTCGGCTGCGCAGGCCCGTCTGCGGACCGTTGTGGTGGGTATCACCGGCACCGGCGGGGCGGGCAAGTCGTCGCTCACCGACGAACTGGTGCGGCGCTTCCTGACCTCCTACCCGGAGTTCCGGATCGGCGTCATCAGCGTCGACCCGACCCGCAAGCGGACTGGTGGCGCGCTGCTCGGCGATCGCATCCGAATGAACGCTGTTTTTGACGACCGCGTCTTCATGCGCTCGCTTGCCACGCGGCAGGCCGACCGGGCGCTGTCGGAGGCCTCGGAGGATTGCGCGCGGGTGCTCGCGCTCGCCGGCTACGACCTCATCCTGCTCGAGACGGCGGGCATTGGCCAGAGCGACTCCAAGGTGACCGAACTCTGCGACGTCTCGCTCTACGTGATGACGCCCGAGTTCGGTGCGCCGTCGCAGCTCGAGAAGATTGAGATGCTCGACTATGCCGACCTCGTTGCCATCAACAAGGCCGACAAACGTGGCTCGGAAGATGCCCGCAAGTATGTGGCCAAGCAGATGCAGCGGAACCGGGTGCAGTTCGATCGCGACCCCGACACCATGCCGGTCTTCACCTGCTCCGCATCGCGCTTCGGCGACGCCGGCGTGAACCGTCTCTTCGGCGCTCTCACGCAGCGTATCTCGGACGTGCGGAGCGGCTGGGTTCCCGCGATCGTCAACGACGCTGTGCCGTCGCTCCCGACCGTCGTGCCCTCGTCGCGCACCCGCTACCTGTCGGAGATTGGTGACACCGTTCGCGGCTATCACCAACGGGGCACAGAGCAGGCGCGGCAGCTTCGCAGCGCCGACGGCCTCTCGCGATCGCTGGCGGTGCTCGGCGCGGCCGCACCGGGCCCGCTCGACCGGGCTGAGCCAGGCATCGAGCCGGTTCAGGCCGCGCTGGCGGCAAAGTTCAACGAGGTGATGGAGAAGGTTCCTATGCCGAGCCGCGCACTGGTTGCGTCGGCCGCCAAGGACATCGCTGCGGTCACGGCCGAAGAGAATGTCTATGCGGTGCGCGGTCGTGAGATCCGGCTTCCGAACTATCGCAAGACGCTCTCCGACAGCGCCGTTCCGAAGGTCGCGGCGCCGCAGACCACCGA
>CANKLS010000050.1 GCA_947483645.1 Bradymonadales bacterium
CCGCTCGACTGGCGATAGAGCGCATTCAGCAGTCCGAAGGTTGCCGGCAGGTAACTTTCGTCGCGGGTATGGGCCCGCTTGAAGGCACTGAAGGCCCGCTCGTAGTCTTCGTTGAGATAGGCAGCCTGCCCCTCTGCGGTGTCGAGCGCGGAAGAGACCCGCTTGGCGTCTCCCTCGCGAGGCGCCGCGGTTGTCTTAGCGCCGAGCTCCTGCCAGAGCGTCAACCGCTCCTTCTGGGTCGTCCACTCCTGCAGCGAGAGTGCCGGCATGGAACGCGCCTTTGCGGGAGCAAAGAGCATCGCCTCCTCCAACAGCGCAGCCCGCACCTTGTTGCGCAGGTCGGTGATCTCGGGGCGGGCAAAACCAGCACGCAACAGCGACTGAAAGAGCGCGTGGGCACCGCCGCCGGAGGTCGTAAGTGCAACCCCGTCCTCCAGCTTGGCGAGCAGCGCTGTGCGGATCGTCTCCTGCGCCTCCGGGCCCTTCGCGGTCGCCGCGGGATTCTTGCGGCCCTTGTTCGCCGAGTCGCGCTCCTGCGAGAGCTTGTCTTTGCGGTCGCGCGGAGGGGCGGTCAGTTCGGCGCGGTCCGCGAACCTGCCCAAGTAGATGTCGTAGTAGAAGACTGCGAGCTCAAAGTTGTTCGCCCAGTGGGCGCTTCGCGCGATCGCCAAGTAGAGATCCCCGCGGGAGGGCTCGCGCTGCGCGGCCTCCACAAGGTAGGGGATTGCCTGCTCGTACTGCTCGGAGTTGTAGAGCTCGCGGCCACGCTGAAAGGGGTTTGCCTCGTCGGGTCCGACCTGGGCAGAGGCCGCGGTCGGCAGCGAGAGCAGCCCGAAGAGCGCAAGGGCAAGGAGCGTCGAAGTGGGGTTCCGCATCAGAGATCCAACGGTGGGCTGGTGGACTCTTCGTCCTCGGTCGCGTTGCTGGGGAGCAGACGATTGAGCCAGGAGGTCAGGCCGGTCTGGTCGGGTAGGTTGATGCCCACGCCGACGGTCATGCCGAACCAGGGCTGGCCGCCCTGCGAGAGGTTGCTCGCCAGCATGAGATCGCCCGTTGCGTAGACCAGCGAGTTGAAGTGGAAGCGGGTACCGCCGCGGACCTCGAGCGCGAAGGCGTCGTTAACGAACTCCACATTCTTGGTGTCGGAGATGGAGCCGACGAGGACGGCGTTGCGGCCGAAGGCGAAGCCGCCGAGCACATGGGGCTCCCAGTACCGGTTGAGCAGGCGCCGGTAGCCGCCCTGCAGGAAGCGGATGCGCCACGAGCTGGTCTCTGTCGGGTCCACCCCTTCAAGCGTCTCCTTCTTAAGTTTGAAGGCGTCTATGCCAGCAGGAGCGCCTGCGAAAGAGACGGAGCCTCCAAGCGGCAGCAGCTCCCAGTTACGCCAGGTGAAGAGCGGTTCGATGGCCAGCTCGAAGCCGTGCGAGACGCCGCCCTCGGTGCAGCCCGTCTCTGCGTTCTTGGTGGGGCAGTCTAGGATGCGGCCGTCGGCGCTCTCGCTGCCGAGCCAGTCGCTCGACGAGACGAGATAGCCGGCGCGGACCTGAAGGAGCAGCGGCGAGGCCATCAGCTTCGACCGCATGCGGGCATCGAGCGTGGCTTCGCTCTCAAAGAGTACCACCCGCATGTCGCGCTCTTCGCCGGCAACGACATGCAGGTTGGCGATGAGCGGATTGAACCCGGGGGCGGCAACGGTGAGGCGGCGGTCGCCCGGCTCGAACCGTACCGGCTCGTTGATGGGGCGAGGTGTCGGGTCTTCATCGATATAGACAGCAGCGCCCGGCGTCTCGGAGAAGACAGTGATGGCTGCGAAGCTGCGCGCCAGTGCCGCATCGAGCGAGATCCGGTCTCCGGCGCGGAGTTCGGCGCTCGTGTCGAAGGGGAAGTAGCCGTCGGCAGAAACCTGCAGTTTGTAGGCGCCGAGTGGCAGGAGCAGGTGGGCGGGGGTCTCGCCCTTTGCCTCTCCATTGATGCTGACGGTAGCCCCGGACGGGGTGCTGGTGATGGTGAGCTCGCCCTTGGAGCCGGTGAGGTCGTTGGCGATGTTGAAGAGCAGTTCGCGCAGGTCTTTGGCCTCAAAGGTCTGCGGGGCCTTGGTCTCGCCGGCCGGGTCGGCGACGGTTACCTCGGCGCGTCGGCAGCCATCCTTGACGGTAAAGTCGATGAGCGTGGAGGCAGCCATCGCGTCGACGACAGCCTCGGCCGGCGAGTCGCAGGTCGACAGTCCACCAAGGCAGCCGGGGAGCGGGAAGCCGCGCTCGACAAGCTCCTTTCCAATGCCCTTGACGCCCACGATGTGGCGGGCGTCGGGAGCCTTCTCGAGCACCTCTCCAAGGAGGGCCTCGACGCGTGCGCGGCTGGTGCTGCAGCCGTCGCCGACGCGCGCCGTCCAGAAGAAGGTGGGGAGTTCTTGAGCAGCTGCAGGCGCTGCAACAGCCAAGAGCACCAGACCGAGGAGGCAGCCCAAGGCCCAGCTGGGACCTCGCAGTGCCAGATGAGCCAACGGGCGTGCCATCATCGGGCTACCGCGTCTTCCGGCGGGCCCGCTTGCGCTCCTTGCGCCAACGGCCGGAGACAATCTCCTCAACATCGCCTTGGAAGGTGATCTTACCTTCGCCGACTTCGCGGAGAGCGGTGACGCACTCCTTGTTCTCGGTCTCGACGAGGGGCTCAGCGTTGCGCTTGAGCTGGAGGGCCCGCTTGGTGGCGAGATGGATAAGGGCAAACCGGTTGGGAATGCGAACGAGGCAGTCCTCGACAGTAACGCGTGCCATGGGGCTGGTTCCTTGAACCTGAGCAGAAAGGAGAAGCCATTGTGGCCCAAACGTAGGTTGCATGTCAACCCTTTGGGGGCGATTGGGCAGGGGGCAGGAGGCCGCTCCGTGCTGCTTGACGGAGCGAGTGAGTCGGGCTAGAACCGCCCCCGAGTTGCGCCCAAGGGCACGGCTGTTGATGCAAGACGCTGTTTTCCAAAGAAAAACGCTCCTCCATCGGTCTTTGAGCCGTTGCAGGCGGGCGATCGACGAGGGCAGGAAGCGAATGGACCCACAAGTGTTGCTGAATGCGGCGCAGATGCCGCTGGGCGTGCAAGCGGTGCCCACCGTCCATCCGATGGGATTGGTGGATCTTGATCCGACAGCGCTGATCAACTTTGGGTTCTTCCTCGTACTCATTGTGGTTCTGCAGAAGTTTCTGTTCGAGCCCTATCTCCGGGTTGCGGAGCGTCGGGCCGCGCTTTCGAGCGGCGTGGCGGGTGCGGCCTCTTCGCAGAACGCCGAGACAGCGGCGTTGAACAAGTCATACGAAGAGGCAGTAGCTGCTGCGCACCGCCAGGCGGGGCTCAAGCGGGGAGAACTTCTCGGTGCTGCGCACGCGACAGAGTCGGTGCTTCTGGATGGCGCCCGCGCCAAAGTTGCGGTGAGCCTGGCATCGCGCCGCGCTGTCATCACGGCCGACGCAGCGAAGGCCGAGGCAGAACTTCCTCTCCGTGCGAAGGCCCTCGCGGTCTCCATCACCCAGCGCTTGCTGTCATGAGGGGCGGAATGGCTTCACTGACGCATCGTCGCAGCCGCTCGTTGGCGGGTCTGCTGGCAATCATTCTGCTTCTGGTTGGTGCACCTGCGTTTGCCGCTGGTGGGGAGGCTCACGCCGGTCCGAACTGGATTGAACTTGGCGCCGCGATCGCCAACTTTGCGGTCTACATCTGGCTCATCGTGCGCTACGGCGCTGCGCCACTGAAGGCTCACTTTGAGGGTCGCCGGGCGAAGATTGCGAGCGCAATCGAAGAGGCGAAGGCCGCATCAGAGCGGGCCGAAGTCGCACTGCGCGCCGCCAAGGAACAGCATGCTGGGCTCGAGGCCGTCCGCGCTCGCATCCTGAGCGATTCGGAGACAATCGCTGTAACGGATGCTGCCAAGGTTGTTGCTGCGGCCGAGCTCTCCGCTGCCAAGATGATTACGGATGCTGCGCAGCTGCTCGAGCAGGAAGCCGCTGCCGCCGAAGCGAAGTATCGCCACCGTCTCGTGGAGGCTGCCATGGCGCAGGCCCGCGAGGAGCTGTCGCGCGGACTCACCCCCGAGATCCAGCACCGGCTCATCGATGCCGGCATCGACCGGCTGTCCAAGCAGTCCGGCTCCGCTCACCCCACTGTCGCCTAGGTCACCATGGCAAAGTCCTCCACAGCCATCGCCTACGCCAAGGCGCTCCTTGAGATTGCCGTTGCGCAGGGCGCGGTCGATCTGGCGCGGAGCGAGATGGAGCGGGTCGGCGCGCTTGCCAATGGCTCGTTCGACCTTCGGCAGGTCTTCGGTAATCCGACGATTCGCGAAGAGGAGCGCCGCGCCGTTGTTCTCGACGTCGCCGACGCGCTGAAGCTTTCGGCCACCACGAAGAACTTCCTGCTCATCCTGGCTGAACGCCGTCGGCTCGCGCTCATTGGTGACATCGTCACCGAGTTTCAGCGCCAGCTCGATGTTCATACCGGAGGCGCCCGGGCGCAGGTCTTCTCGCCCACTGAGCTCAGTGCTGTGCAGCTCGCCCGCATCAAGGATGCCCTCCAGAAGAGCACCGGCAAGAAGGTGGTCGTGGAGAGCATCGTCGACCCGACCCTGCTGGGCGGTCTCCGCATCCAGGTCGAGGGCAAGGTTCTCGACTCTACGCTCCTTCTTCAGCTTGAGGCGCTTCGGGGCCTCATTCTCACTGCAGCTTGATTCACACTTGATCAGCGCTCCGCGCGCACATTGAGGGAAACATGGATATCAACGTCGACGAGATCAGCCGCATCATCAAGAAGCGCATCGAGAACTACGACAGCCGGATCGAGGTGTCGGAGACCGGCACGGTCGTCTCGGTGGGCGACGGTATCGCACGCGTCTACGGACTCGAGAAGGTGATGGCCGGCGAGCTTGTGGATCTTCCGGGCGACACGCGCGGCATGGTGCTCAACCTCGAAGAGGACAATGTCGGTATCGCGCTGCTCGGCAATGCGACCCACATCAAAGAGGGCGACATCGTCAAGCGCACAGGCCGCATCGTCGAGGTTCCGGTCGGTCCGGCGCTCGTCGGTCGCGTCGTCAACGCGCTCGGCCAGCCCATCGATGGTCGTGGCCCGATCGACCAGACGCACACGCGCCGCGTCGAGGTGAAGGCGCCCGGCATCATCGCCCGTAAGTCGGTACATGAGCCCATGCAGACTGGCCTCAAGGCCATCGACGCGCTCGTTCCGATTGGCCGTGGCCAGCGCGAGCTCATCATCGGTGACCGTCAGACGGGCAAGACGGCTGTCGCCATCGACGCCATCCTCAACCAGAAGAACGAGAACACGCCCGAGAAGCCTGTTCACTGCATCTACGTGGCCATCGGCCAGAAGCAGTCGACGGTTGCGCAGGTCGTAGAGAAGCTCCGCGAGCACGGCGCCATGGAATACACGACGGTTGTCGTGGCGACCGCGACCGATGCCGCTCCGCTCCAGTTCCTGGCGCCCTACACCGGCGTGGCCATGGGTGAGTTCTTCCGCGACAACGGCGGTCACTCCCTCATCGTCTTTGACGACCTCTCCAAGCAGGCTGTCGCCTACCGCCAGCTCTCGCTCCTGCTTCGCCGCCCGCCCGGCCGCGAAGCCTACCCCGGCGACGTCTTCTACATCCACAGCCGCCTCCTCGAGCGGGCCGCCAAGATGTCGGACGACAATGGCTCCGGCTCGCTGACCGCGCTGCCGATCATCGAGACCCAGGCCGGCGACGTCTCGGCCTACATCCCGACCAACGTCATCTCGATCACTGATGGTCAGATCTTCCTCGAGTCCGACCTCTTCTACGCCGGCGTCCGTCCGGCCATCAACGTCGGTATCTCGGTCAGCCGCGTCGGCGGTAACGCCCAGATCAAGGCGATGAAGCAGGTTGCCGGTACCCTCCGTCTCGACCTCGCGCAGTACCGCGCCATGGCGGCCTTCGCCCAGTTCGCCTCGGACCTCGACAAGGCCACCCAGCGGCAGCTTGCGCGCGGTGAGCGCATGACCGAACTCCTCAAGCAGAAGCAGTTCTCGCCGCTCCCGGTCGAGAAGCAGGTCGTCATCATCTATGCCGGTACGAAGGGCTACGTTGACGAGATCCCGACCGCTGCGCTCGGCCGTTATGAGGAGGGTCTTTTTGCCTTCCTCGAGTCGCGCTTCCCCACGGTGACCAAGAGCATCCGTGATGCCAAGGCCATCACGCCGGCCAACGAGCCCGCGCTCAAGGAGGCCCTCGAGGCCTTCGGAAAGGCCTTCCAGGCTTAGTCCAACCCATCCCTCTCTGATTACGGCGCAGTCCCATGCCGAGCCTCAAGGCCATACGAAACCGCATCAAGTCGGTTAAAAACACGCAGAAGATCACCCGCGCGATGAAACTCGTTGCCGCGGCGAAGCTCAAGCGTGCGCAGGATGCTGTCGTCGCCTCCCGTCCCTACGCGGTGCGGCTCCGCGCGGTCGTGGCCTCGCTGGCCGGTTCGGTCGACCCGGAACTCTACCCGCTCTTCCGCACGACGGCGACCCCCAAGCGGTGCCTGCTCATCCCGATGACCTCGGATCGCGGCCTCGCCGGCGCCTTCAACTCGTCGGTTTTTCGGCGCACCGAGGCATTCCTCCGTGACCACAAGGACTCCTACGAGGAGATCGGCGTATCGCCGATCGGTCGTAAGGGCCGTGAGTACTTCCGCCGTCGCGGCACGCCGGTCTACACTGAGCTGCGCGATCTGATGAGTGGCCCCAATCGCGGTTCGGCCCTCGCTGTTGCGGCTGAGCTCAGCCGGCTCTTCACGACGGGCGAAGTCGATGAAGTCTACCTCATCTTCAACGAGTTCAAGTCGGCGTTGACCCAGACGGTGATCGTGGAGCCCCTTCTCCCACTGTCGGCCGATAAGCTCGCAGGCCAGGGCGCTTCGACGACCGAGATGAAGTATGAGCCCAACCGCGAAGAGCTGCTCGGCAAGCTGCTTCCCCGGTTTGTGCAGAGCAATGTGCTTCGTGCGCTCCTCGAGTCGCAGGCGTCGGAACTCGGCGCCCGTATGACCGCAATGGACAATGCGTCGAAGAACGCCGCCGAGATCATCGGCACGATGACGCTGGTGATGAACCGGGCCCGTCAGGCCATCATTACGACAGAACTCATGGAAATCACCTCGGGCGCTGAGTCGCTCAAGGGCTAGTTTGTTCAATACCCGAAGACTCCGATAGGATATCCGATGACCCAAGGCATCTCTTCCTCCACTCCCTCGACCACCAAGCATGGCCGCATCACGCAGGTCATCGGTCCGGTTGTTGACGTCGCCTTCGACGGCGGCCAGCTCCCCGAGATCATGCACGCGATCACGGTTACCAATCCGGCCATCTCGGATGTGGCCGACAACCTCGTGCTCGAGGTCTCGCAGCACCTTGGCGAGAACATGGTCCGCACCATCGCGATGGACACGACCGACGGTCTGACCCGTGGCATGGAGGTCCGCTCGACCGGTGCCCCGATCATGGTGCCGGTGGGTCGTGAGGTCCTCGGCCGCATCCTCAATGTTGTCGGCGACCCCGCCGACGACATCCGGATCTTCAAGCTCAAGAACGGCAAGCTGGTCCGCGGCTTCTTCCGGCGCGAGACCGAGACGCAGGTCATCCTGAAGATCGTCGACGCCAAGGAGATCCACCACAGCACCGAGCTGGTCGTCGAGAAGGCCGACATCCTCGAGTCTCTCAAGACCGAGGCGACGGAGCTGCGGCCGATTCACCGCGCTGCGCCGAAGTTCGATGAGCTCTCGACCCGCGCCGAGATGTTCGAGACGGGCATCAAGGTCGTCGACCTCCTCGCCCCCTACGCGAAGGGCGGAAAGATTGGCCTCTTCGGCGGCGCCGGCGTTGGCAAGACCGTTCTCATCATGGAGCTCATCCACAACGTCGCCATGAAGCACGGCGGTTACTCCGTCTTCGCTGGCGTTGGCGAGCGTACCCGTGAGGGCAATGACCTCTTCTACGAAATGATGGAAGGCGGCGTTCTTGCCCCGAACGGCGACTGGGAGAACTCCAAGGTCGCCCTGATTTACGGGCAGATGAATGAGCCGCCTGGCGCCCGCGCCCGCGTCGCTCTCTCGGCGCTTACGGTTGCTGAGCACTTCCGCGACACGATGAACCAGGACGTGCTCCTCTTCGTCGACAACATCTTCCGCTTCACGCAGGCCGGCTCGGAGGTTTCGGCGCTTCTGGGTCGTATCCCGAGCGCCGTCGGTTACCAGCCCACGCTGGCGACGGAGATGGGCGCCCTTCAGGAGCGCATCACGACCACGAAGAACGGCTCGATCACCTCGGTCCAGGCCGTCTACGTGCCCGCCGACGACCTTACCGACCCCGCGCCGGCGACCACCTTCGCTCACCTTGACGCCACCACGGTTCTCAACCGCGAAATCGCCTCGTTGGGCATCTACCCGGCCGTCGATCCGCTCGACTCGACCTCGCGCCTGCTCTCGCCGCTTGTCCTTGGCGACCGCCACTACAACACGGCGCGGGCGGTCCAGGCCGTGCTTCAGCGCTACAAGGAGCTCCAGGACATCATCGCCATTCTTGGCATGGACGAGCTCTCTGAGGACGACAAGCGTCAGGTCGAGCGCGCTCGTAAGATCCAGCGCTACCTCTCGCAGCCCTTCTTTGTTGCCGAGGTCTTCACCGGCTCGCCCGGTAAGTATGTTGAACTCGAGGATACCCTCAAGGGCTTCGAGGCGCTCGTCGGCGGCGACGTGGACGCGCTCCCCGAGCAGGCCTTCTACATGCAGGGCACCATCGAAGAGGTCCACAAGAAGGCCAAGGAGCTCGGCGCCTAAGCCGACGGAGTACCCATGTCGCTTGTCACCCTCGATATCATCACGCCCGAGCGCGCCATTTTTCACGGTCAGGTCACCGAGGTCATTCTCCCCGGTGAGTTGGGACAGATGGGC
>CANKLS010000051.1 GCA_947483645.1 Bradymonadales bacterium
CCGCTCCTCTTCGTCGCGATGCTCGTGCTGGTCATGCAGGCCTGTAGCAGCGCTGCTCCGCCCGCTGCAGAGGGCTCCGCAGCCCCCATCATCGGCGGCAGCGGCGCAGGTTCAGGATCAGGCTCGGGCGACGACGGCAGCGGCTCCGGCCAGGCCGACGCGAGGGCTCCGCAGAACCACACCATCGAGCCCGGCGACACGCTCTACGCGCTCGGCCGCAAGCATGGCTGCACCCTTGCTGAACTCCAAGCCGCCAACGGGATGGACGACGACGACGACGGGATCAAGGCTGGCAAAACGCTCCTTATCCCCGCCTGCCAGCGGGCAGCGGATCGGCCGATCAAGCCCGTCATCCCCGGCCAAGTCTACATCGTGCAGTCGGGCGACAACCTCGATACCATCGCCATCTCCGCAGGTTGCTCCCTCCCAGAGCTGATGCAGGCAAACAAGCGCACCAGCGACGCGATCTACAGCAACGACGCGCTCATCATCCCCGTCTGCGCGGCGCCGCAGGCTGCCATCTCACAAGACCCCGCCTCAGCGGCCGGCAAAGGTGCCGCGCCGGTCGTAACAAAGGAGGGCGAGTATCAGGTGCAACCGGGCGATTCGCTCGGCCTCATCGCCTTCAAGTTCGACACCACGATCGACGCCCTGAAGGCCGCCAACAAGCTCGATGACGACAAGATCCGCGCCTACGATACCCTCGTTATCCCCAAGCCGGGCGCCCCCATCCCCGAAGAGAAAGCCAAGCGGCAGCCGTCGGCCAAACCTCCGAAGCCGCGGGGCGGCAAACCCCCCGCCAAGGGCGAGCCCAGGGAGGAGGCCCCTGCCGAACCCCGTGCGGAGCGCGAACCACCGCCCGCGAACGCCTCGCTCGATGCCCTCATGGCCAGCAAGGGCTTTCGCGGCGACTCCACCTTCAAGGCCTACGTCATCCGCACCACGCTCAGCGCCGACCGGAGCCGCATCGTGAGCGAGAAGCGGTTCGACTACCGCGGCACAGGCGACGACGTCAGCAACTGGAACCCCGCCTCAACGGTCAAACTCTTTGCCGCCATCGCCGCCATGAAGAAGGCCGATTCGCTCGGCTTCACCGGCAACGCCGACATCCAGTTCGGCAAAGCCGAGCACACCCATCAGCTGAAATCGCTGGTTCATGATGCCCTCGGGCCGAGCAACAACATCGCCTACGACTTCCTCGCCACCTTCGTCGGCCACGATGAGCTCAACGGCAACTTCTTCACCCGGGGCAACGGCTTTCAGCGCACGGCACTTCGGCGCGCCTACGAGTCGAGCCGCTGGATGCAGATGGGCTTCTCCTCTTCGCTCGCCCCCTCGCCCCGCCTCCTCATCACCGAGGGCTCCAAGAGCCGGACCATCGATGCCCGGCTCGGTACCATCGATGGCGGCTGCTACTCGGCAGCCTGCACCTCCCTGCACGACCTTGCCGAGGCGATGCGGAGGCTCATGCTGCAGGAACAGCTCTCCGGCTCGCAGTCCTTCCGGCTCAAGCCGGCGAGCCTGCGGTTGATCCGCGGCGTGCTCCGCAGCGAGCGGAGCAGAGGCATGGAGGTGGTCGAGGGCCTCGACGCAAACGCCTTCGGTCCCAGTACCCAGTTTTACCACAAGGCGGGGTATGCGGGTGACTGGTTCAGCGACAACGTCTTCGTGAAAGACCCGGCGAGCAGGACGGTATGGGTGATTGCCATGGCAAACTATCCGGGCCGCGGTTCGCTCTCTCGGGGTGCGCGCGTGCTCAGCAGCCTCATCGGCGAGGGCGCCCTCGACCCGCGATAATGTCGCTTCGTTTCTTGCATGATGCTCACATGTTCAGTAGGAACATGCGTCCAGTCCTTTTTCGACTGCAACGAGGAGCCAATCATGAAGGGCCTGACCGATCGCCAGCTCGCCGTCCTCCAGTTCATCCAGAGCCATCAGGCCAGCCAGGGCTACCCGCCGACGATTCGTGAGATCGGCGAGCAGCTCGGCATCAAGTCGACCAACGGGGTCAACGACCACCTCAAGGCGCTCGAGCGCAAGGGGATGCTCTCCCGCGTGGGCTCCAAGTCGCGCGCCATGGAGGTCCTCTCCGACGCTCCGGCCCTTGAATCGGCTCCCGTGAACTTCGAGACGGCCATCATCTCCAGCCCCATTTTTGAGCGCGAGGATGATTCGCTCTCCGTTCCCCTGCTGGGTCGCATCGCGGCCGGCACCCCCATCGAGTCCATCGAGCTCGAGGCCGACCGCATCCGCATCGACCGGAGCACGCTCGGTCGCTACGCCCGCGGCAAGGTCTTCGCGCTCCGGGTCAAGGGCGACTCGATGATTGGCGACGGCATCCTCGACGGCGACACCGTCTTCGTTGCCCACGGAACCGAGGCCCGCGACGGCGAGATTGCCGCGGTCATGGTCGACGGCGCCGCCACGGTGAAGCGCATCTACCGCGATGGTCGCAACCTCCGGCTCGAGCCCTCCAACCCCACCATGACAGCCATCATCGTCCGTCCCGAAGATGGCCGCGACGCCTCGCTGCTGGGCAAAGTGGTCGCCATCCAGCGCACCCTTCACTAGGCTGCCGCATCGTAGACGTGCCGTGCCCTTTGATTGACACTGCGCCCCCCCGATGTTAGCCGCCCGCACACGCTTCCGCCCTGCTCCTGTGAGCCGGCGCGGGATGCTCTCTGACCGATCTCCAAAGGCCTCCCGTGGTTGACTACGGCGCGCTCTTCGTCCTCTTTCTCTTCGGCATCGCGCTGGCAGGTACCATCGTCGCGATGGCGACCCTCTTCGGCAAAAAGCTGCCGAACCGCTACAAGAAGCAGGTCTACGAGGCCGGCAGCGAGCCGCTCGGCGATGCCCGCATTCGCATCGATGTGAAGTTCTACATGGTCGCCATCAGCTTCGTGATGTTCGACCTTGAGACCGTCTTCCTGATGCCCTGGGCGATTGTCGCCAAGGAGTTCGGAGGCGCCGGCCTTGCGGCCGCGATGTTCTTTGTGGGCGTGCTGGTCGTGGGCCTTATCTACGAGTGGCGCAAGGGAGGACTCGAATGGGAGTAGATATCGGCGTTCCCGGCGTAGTCGCCTCGCGCCTCGAGACAGCAATCAACTGGGCACGGAAGTTCTCGCTCTTCCAGTACCCCTTCGTCACCGCCTGCTGCGGCATGGAGTATATGGCGGTCGCCTGCGCCCGCTACGATGTCTCCCGCTTCGGCGCCGAGATTCCCCGCTTCTCGCCCCGTCAGGCCGACCTGCTCTGGGTGGTCGGCACCGTGAACCACAAGCTGGCGCCCCACCTGGCCCGCATCCACGCGCAGATTTCGGACCCCAAGTGGGTCATCTCCTTTGGCGTCTGCGCCTCGACGGGCGGCTTCTACGACAACTACGCCACCGTGCAGGGCATCGACAAAATCATCCCTGTCGACGTCTACATCCCCGGCTGCCCGCCCCGCCCCGAGCAGGTGCTCGACGCCCTCATGATGCTGCAGGACAAGATCCAGCGCGAGAAGTGGGACGGCCCCCGCGCAGCCTCCGACGTGGCGCCAATCATCACCGCGGTGCAGGCATGAGCCGCGCAGCCCTCGACAGCCTCGTTGCTGCCTTCCCGCAGCACATCCTCGAGACCACCGACCGGCTCGGCGACGAGGTTGCCATCGTTGCGCCCGCCGGCCTGCTCGAGATTGCCACCTGGCTTCGCGACACGCCGGCCATGGCCTTCAACATGCTCTCGGATGTGACGGCCGTTGACTACCTCGCCCGCAACCCGCGGTTCGAGGTGGTCTACCAACTCTACTCGGTCAGCAAGAAGCACCGCCTTCGGCTCCGTGTGCCAGTTGGCGCCGAAAGCCCGTCGCTGAGCTCGGTGACCTCGGTCTGGCTCTCGGCCAACTGGGCGGAGCGTGAGGTCTGGGACATGTATGGCATCCGGTTCGAAGGCCACCCCGACCTCCGCCGCGTGCTCATGTATGAAGAGTTCGAGGGCCACCCCCTCCGCAAAGATTACCCGATGCAGCAGAGCCAGCCCCGCATGGACCTGCGCCGCAAGGAGCGCGACGCCGTCGAAGAGTACAACACGCTCTACGTCGACAAGCTCGCGCAAGCCCGCAAGGCCGAGCCATGAACCGCGCAATTGCAGATGCCCTGGCCGCCGCCCCCGAGCGTGGCGTGCAGGAAGATGTGATGGTCCTCAACATGGGACCGAGCCACCCGGCCATGCATGGCACCGTCCGCATGGTGCTCACGCTTGACGGCGAGACCGTCATCAAGTGCGACCCGGAGATTGGCTACCTGCACCGCGGCTTCGAGAAGCAGTGCGAGAACGCCACCTGGAGCCAAGTCTTCCCCTACACCGACCGCCTCAACTACTGCTCGCCGCTGCTGAACAACTTCGGCTACGCGCTGGCCGTGGAGAAGATGCTCGGCATCAAGGCGACCGACCGGTGCAACTACATCCGGACGATTCTGGGCGAGATGGCCCGGCTTGCCGACCACTTCACCAGCCTGGGTGCCGGCGCCCTCGAGCTCGGCGCGATGAGCGCCTTCCTCTACGCCGTCGAGGCCCGTGACCATATCTGGGATCTGGTCGAAGAGGTCACCGGCGCCCGCCTGACCGTCTCCTTCGCCCGCATCGGCGGCCTCAAGGAAGACCTGCCGGACAACTTCGCAGAGCGCTGGGAGGCCACAGAGCCCCGCCTCTGGGACGTTATCAAGAAGTTGGATCAACTTTCAACAAAGAACCGTATCTTCATGGATCGCATGATGAATACGGGTGTCATCGGAGCAGACGAAGCGGTCTCGCTCGGCTTCACCGGCCCGGTCCTCCGCTCCACCGGCGTGGCCTACGACATCCGCAAAGACAGCCCCTACTTCGCCTACGACCGGGTCGACTTCGAGGTCCCTGTCGGCACCAACGGCGACAACTTCGACCGCTACCTCGTGCGGCTCGAAGAGATGAAGCAGTCTATCTCCATCATCCGCCAGTGCCTCAAGGGGCTGCCCGGAGGCCCGCTCAATGTGGACGACCCCCACATCATGCTGCCCCCCAAGGAGTTGGTCTACAACTCCATCGAAGGCATGATCAACCACTTCAAGCTCATCTTCGAGGGCATCCAGGTGCCGGCCGGAGAGGTCTACTCCTACACCGAGGCCGCCAACGGCGAGCTCGGCTTCTACATCGTCTCCAACGGCACCGGGAAGCCCTACAAGCTCCGCGTCCGCCCCCCCTGCTTCTACTTCATGGGCGGCATCGACCGCATGATCGAGGGCGGCATGCTCTCCGACATCATCCCCACCTTCGACACCATCAACATGATTGGTGGCGAAGTCGACCGCTAGGCCTCCGACCATGCCCACTCTTACCATCAACGGAAAGCAGGTCACTGTCCCCGCCGGCACACCCATCATCCGGGCCGCCGCGCAGGCTGGCGTGAACATCCCCCACTTCTGCTACCACCCCACCCTCTCCACGCCCGGCAACTGCCGGATGTGTCTGGTCGAGGCCTCCGACGCCCGCGGCCTCGCCGCCTCCTGCTACCACAAGTGCACCGAAGGCGCGGTCGTCAACACCGAGACCGCCCGCGTGAAGGCGGCCCGTCAGGCCGTCCTCGAGTTCATCCTCGTGAACCACCCGGTCGACTGCCCCATCTGCGACCAGGCCGGCGAGTGCAAACTCCAAGACTATTACATGACGCACGACCACAAGCCGTCGCGCGTCACCACCGCCAAGAACAGCAAGAGCAAGGCCAAGCCCATTGGCCCCCACGTGGTCTTCGACGGCGAGCGCTGCATCCTCTGCACCCGCTGCATCCGCTTCTGCGACGAGATTACCGGTACCAGCGAGCTGACCACCGAGCAGCGCGGCGACCACACTGAGATCACCACCTTCCCCGGCCGCGAGCTCGACAACGCCTACTCCATGTGCGTCACCGACCTCTGCCCCGTCGGCGCACTGACCACCCGCGACTTCCGCTTCAAGACCCGCGTCTGGCTGCTCTCCTCCACCGACAGCCTCTGCACCGGCTGCTCCCGCGGCTGCAACATCCACATGGAGCACCACGAGGGCGAGGTGAAGCGCTACCGCCCCCGCCTCAACCCCGAGGTCAACGAGTACTGGATGTGCGACGAGGGCCGCCTCTCCTACCAGCACCACAACCTCGGCCGCACCACCGCCATCCGCCTCCGCGACCAGCGCGAGGTGCAGTGGCCCCGCGCCGCCCGTCAGACCGCAGAGGCGCTCACGGCAGCCGTGGCGAAGGCGAACGGCCAGGTGGCCATGCTCACCTCGCCCCAGCTCTCCTGCGAGTCGCTCCTCGCTGCACGCGAGTTCGCCGCCACAGTGCTCGGCAACGCCACCGTCTATGTGGGCGGCAACCCGAGCGGCGGCAACGACGCCTTCCTCATCACCTCCGACAAGAACCCAAACCGGGCCGGCGTGGTGCAGGTCTTCGGCCCCGCCATCCTCGCCAACACCGCCTACAAGCTCCTCGAAGAGATGGAGCAGGGCCGCGTGCAGGCGCTCTACCTCATGCGCGGCGAGCTCCCCTTCGACGCAGCCGGCCGAGCCCGCTTTGCCGCGGCGCTCAGCCGTGTCGCGCTCGTGGTCTACCAGGGCCCGCACGGCCTCGACCTCGAGGAGCGCGCCCACATCTTCCTCCCCTCCGCCACCCACGCGGAGCAGGATGGCACCTATGTGAACGAGACGGGCTACGCGCAGGCCGCCTACGCAGCGGTACCGGCCATGGGCCAGGCGCTCGCAGATTGGGATGTCCTGAGCCGCATCGCCCGCGCCGCAGAGATGCCGCTCTCCTTCGACTCTTTCGACGCCCTTCACGCCACGCTCGCCGCCACCATCGCGGCCGAGTAGCGCGACCGAGGTCTCTATGTTTTCGCCCATCGACTTCGCCATCCTGCTGCTGAAAATCGGCGTTATCACGCTCGGTTTCGCGCTGCCGATCGGTGGCCTCCTCACCCTCTACGGCGACCGGAAGCTCTCGGCGCTCATCCAGAACCGGGTGGGGCCGAACCGGGCCAAAGTCTTCGGCATCCAGAGCTCGCTGCTCTCGCTGCCCCAGTTCGTCGCAGACGGCATCAAGATGCTCTTCAAAGAAGATGCGATGCCCGACAACGCAGACCGCTTCTGGCACTTTATGGCGCCGGCGCTCGCGCTGCTGCCCGCCATCACGCTCTGGGCCGTCATCCCCTTCGGCGACCTCTACTGCACCGGCACCGTGCAGGTGAAAGACTACATGGATGTCTGCGTCAGCGGCGAGCAGAAGAACTACTTCTCCATCGCCAACCTCGACGCCGGCCTGCTCTACGTCTTCGCCATCTCCTCCATCTCGGTCTACGGCGCGGCGCTGGCCGGCTGGTCGACCAACAGCAAGTTCGCCCTCATCGGCGGCCTCCGCAGCACCGCCCAGATGATCTCCTACGAGGTCACCATGGGGCTCTCGCTGGCCGGCACCATGCTCATCTACGGCACGCTCAACCTCAACGAGATGGCGCAGCAGCAGGGTGCCCTGATCGGCGGCTGGCTCCCCGCCTGGGGCATCGTCTACCAGCCCGTCGCCTTCTTCCTCTTCTTCATCGCCATGATGGCCGAGACCAAGCGGGCCCCCTTCGACGTGCCCGAGGGCGAGTCCGAGATTGTGGCCGGCTACTTCACCGAGTTTTCGGCGCTCAAGTTCGGTGCCATCCAGCTCTCGGAGTATGTGGGCACCATCTTCGTCGGCGCGCTGGTTGCCACCATCTTCTTCGGCGGCTGGCAGGTGCCCTTCCTCTACGGCGACGGCTTTCACTTTGGCAGCGGCGGCGTCGACATCTCCCTGCCCTACCCTGCGGTCGTGGCGCTCCGGCTGGTGGCCTTCATCGCCAAGACCCTCTTCTTCGTGCTCCTTCAGTTCATGCTCCGCTGGACGCTCCCCCGCTTCCGCTACGACCAGATCATGAACCTCGGCTGGAAGATTCTTCTGCCCATCTCCATCGCAAACCTCGTCATCACAGCCATCATCGTACTGGCGTTCTGAGAGCCCCCATGCCTGTGACCGTCCGCATCACCGAGCGCCCCGCGCGCACCCTCCGCGTCCAGGCCTACATCCCGGAGGTCATCCGCGGCCTCTCCGTGACCACGCGGCAGATGCTCCGAAACCTCTTCGGTGGCAAAGACATCACCACCATCCAGTATCCCGAGGTCAAGCGGCGCTACCCCGAGCGCTACCGCGGCCTCCACCGCCTCATGCACCGCGACGACGGCCAGGTGCGCTGCGTGGCCTGCATGTGCTGCTCCACCGCCTGCCCCGCCAACTGCATCCACATCGTGGCGGCCGAGCACGACGACAACGGGATTGAGAAGTATCCCGCGACCTTCGTCATCGACGAGCTCCGCTGCATCGTCTGCGGCTTCTGCGTGGAGGCCTGCCCCTGCGACGCTATTCGCATGGACTCAGGCGTGCATGTGCAGCCCTTCCTCGACCGCGACACCGCCTTCTTCGACAAGGGCGAACTCCTGAGCCGGGGCACAGCCTCTGAGGCTGTTCAGGGCGGTACCTTCAAGGGCAGCAGCGACAGCCACCATTGATGGATGCGGCCGGCCGTCGCACGCCTCGCCTGCTCGCCTTCGCAGCGATTCTGCTGCTGGCGGGACTGACGGCCTTCTCCTTCTGGTCGCAGTGGTATGATGCCCAGCGCATGCCGACGCCGGAGGTTATCGCCCAGGGCAACGCCGCGCTGATGAAGGAGTTTGCGCCGGGCGACGCCATCCGCGTGCGGCCGCAGTGGTTCGACGGCCCCATCGTGGGCGTGGGCCCCAAGCCCATCCTCTACGGTCTCGACCTCGACCCCTACGACCGCCACCGCTTCAAGCGGCTCTGGCTGCTCTCCTCGTGGGACCATGACGAGAAGGCCGCCATCGACCGCGGCGCCTGGCTGGGCGCCG
>CANKLS010000052.1 GCA_947483645.1 Bradymonadales bacterium
CAGCTCGCCTTCGGCGGTGTTGGTGCGGACCACGTCGCGGGTGACCGAGAGCTGGAGCTTGGTGGCCTTGCCCTGCACCGTGCGGGTGAGGTCGAGCTTGAGGACAACGCCGGCGGGTCCGCGGAGCAGGCCTACCGCCTCATCGCGCGTCTTGCCGGCCATGGAGGCGCCGTCGATCGCGTCGATCCGGTCGCCGTCGATCAGGCCGGCGTCGATGGCCGGCCCGCCCTTGATGACCCGCTTCACCAGCACGCCCTCGGGGACGATCTCCATCTCGATGCCAACGCCCACATACTGGCCGTTGTTGTCCTCCTTGAGGCTCTTGAACTGCTTGGGGTCGTAGAAGGAGCAGTGGGGGTCGAGCTCCTTGACCATGCCGCGCACCGCTGCGCTGATGAGCTTCTCGGCCGGGATCTCGTGCACGTAGCGGCTGAGGATCATGGCGTAGGCGGAGGAGAAGACGTTGAGCTTGCCGTAGCTCTCACTGCCCGGAGCCGCGTGCGCAGAGAGGGCGAGTGTGCCGCCTACGCCAAGCGTGAGGCCCGTGATGAGCCCTGCGGCGAGGTAGCCATGGCGCGGTTGGAGTTTCATCGGTTGGAGGCTCGGGCGGGAGGCGGCTGGCGCCATGGAGGGATGAGCTTGGGTGCTGTAAGCCGCGTGGGCTGGAACCAGCGGAGCGGGTCGATGGGGATGCCGGCCTGACGGAGCTCGAAGTAGAGTTCACGCTGCCCGTAGACAGAGCGCTCACCGGCCGTGCCGAGCGGTTCGCCGGCTGCGACGGGCTGGCCGACTGCGACTGCGACGCTACTGAGTCCTGCGTAGACGGAGAGCAACTGGTTGCCATGCTCGACGATGAGCAGGCGCCCAAGCCCGGGGAGGGTGACCGACTGGGCGACCACGCCGCGGGCGCAGGCAACGACGGGCTCGTCGCCCTTCACAGCGAAGGAGAGGCCGGAGTGGCGTGCCTCGGTGGGGCTGCTGAAGCGCGGTCGTAGTCCGAAGCCGGCGTTCAGCGGCCGGTTGGCAATCGGTGGCAGCATTGTGCCGCGCAGCGCCTCGCCGGCGTCGGGCGCGGCGGTGAAGCCCGCCATCCGCTGAAGGCTGGCATGGAGTCGCTTCTCGGCCTCCGCCACGGCCTCTTCGCGCACGGCCTGGATCTCGGGCGCCTGCTCGGCGGTGGCCCAGGCGGTACGGGCCACAAGGAGCGCGGTCCGGGAGGCTTCGGCGAAGGGGCCGCCGATGTTTCCCACCCAGCGGTCGTCGGTGGTGCGCTCACCGGCGAGCGTGAGGAGGGCGGTCAGCAGGGCGGCCGTCGCGCCGGTCATGGCTGGGCGCGGTGCAGCGCGCTGCTCCCACCGAGCGCCTTGAGCAGCGCAACGGTGAGCGAGATCTCATCTTCCGGGTCTGTGATCCCGCGATAGGCGCGGATGGTGCCGAGCCGCACCGGCTCCTGCCGCTCCACGCCGACGCCGCCGACCGCGACGGGCTGGTCGGTGAGGAGCGACGCGAGCGCATGGCCAGCGTGCGCGCTCTCGTCGGTTGTGAGGCCGTCGAAGAGGTCGGGCGGGTCGAAGGCAGGCTGGTTGCCCGAGCTCGAGGGCTCAAGATCATTCGAGGTGAGCGCGCGGACGCCCAGCGAAGGGCTCCTGCTTGTGCGGCGCACTGCCTCGAGCGCCTCAAACTCCGCTGCGGCAGCCTCATCGGCCTGACCGCCGGAGACCGCTGCAAACTGCCCGGTGACCTCGGCCTCACGGGTGGCATGGACCACCAGCTTGCTGTCGTAGGCGCCCTCTTGGATCCGCTTGTAGAAGGCCTTGTGCATGGTCCGCATCTGCTTGCGGATGAGCTCCTGCTGCTCCTCGAGCTCCTCGATGGCCTCGACGGAGGCCGCATAGGAGAGGGTCCTCGACTCGAGAATCGCGCCCGAGAAGAAGACCTGCGAGGTGATCTTCCGCGCCGCCATGCCGTGGTCTTCGGTCTGGATGTGGAGCGTCATGCCGAGGTAGTCGACATCGTTGTTGAAGCCCATCTGCATGGCATCATCCGGAGCGGAGAGAGACGAAGCACGATTCTACGCGAGCAGTTTGGCAGGGTGCAAACTCTCGGGGCTTTCAGTGCACGTCCACATGCTCGGCGACGGCGATCGGCTCGCCGAGGAAGCGTCCGCCCGAGGCCTGGAAGGAGGCGGGATGGTCGGTGGCGAGGTAGGTGACCTGCGCAGGGCTGGTGCCATCGTTGCGGAGCCCGGCGCTATCGAGGAGCTGGCCGAGGGTTGCGGCGGTGTGCGGGCCCGACTCGTGGATGGGGAGCTCGGCGCCGAAGTCTGCCAGCAGGCTCTCTCGGATGGCGTCGAGCAGGAGCGGATAGTGGGTGCAGCCGAGGATAAGCGCATCGGGCGGGCTGCCGGCGAAGAGGGGGGCAAGGTAGGTCCGGACGACCTCGCGGGTGACGGGGCCCTCGGTCCAACCCTCCTCCGCGAGCGGGACGAAGAGGGGGCAGGCCTGCTGGGTGATCTGGATGTGGGGCGCCGCCGCACGGAGGGCCTCCACGTAGGCTCCGCTGGCGACCGTTCCGCGGGTGCCGAGCACGGCGACATGGCCGGCGGGGTAGAGCGCGGCGACGGCCTGTGCGACAGGCTCGATGACATCAACGATGGGCAGTGCGATCTGCGCTCGGACCGCGCGGAGGCCGAAGGCGCTGGCGGTGTTGCAGGCGATGACGATGGCCTTGCAGCCGCGCTCCTGAAGCGTGCGCGCGATGGTCAGGCTGTAGCGCTCGATGGTCTCCGGCCCCTTGTTTCCGTAGGGAACGCGGGCGGTATCGCCGAGGTAGATGAGCTCCTCGTCAGGCAGGAGCTGGCGCACCGCCCGCAGCACGGTGAGCCCCCCGACGCCGGAGTCGAAGAGGCCGATGGGGCGGTTGTCTGCCACAGCCCGTTAGCGGGCGATCGGCAGGATGTTGGGGATCTCGACGCCGATGGTGCAACTGCCGTTGTCGGCGCCGAGCGAGTGGGTCGCGCCGACCACGCAGAGCGGCTCGGGCTCGTCGGTGGTGCTCACGAATGCTGTCGCTTGGAAGTTGCTGAACTGGCGGTAGTCGCCCGAATCGCCTTCGGGGCGATAGGCAGCAAACTCGGCGATGTAGGGCTGGTAGACGTAGGAGGCGATGGGACCGGTGACGGGGTCTCCGAGCCGGACGGGCACGAGGCGGCGGCCCCACTTGAAGCCGGCGCGCCGGGCGATGCCATCGACGACGGTACCATAGATGGGGGTTCCGATGGACAGGGCGGCGCAGGAGAGCGCGGTTAGTTCGGTGGAGAGGGAGTCGTTGACGGGGTTGAGGAAGAGGTCGCGGGGGTAGAAGGCGAGGGTGACCGAGGAGGTCGGGTCGCCGTAGTTCAGGCCGCCGGAGAAGATGCCGTCGATGTCGTCCACTGAGGTGAAGGGGCTGAAGGTGTTGGAGTTGATGAGGTAGTAGCTGAAGGCCTCGGGATAGATGTTGGCGTTCCGCGGGTCGGCGGGGTCGGGCTCGCCGCCGTAGTCGGCGATGGAGCGGACGATGGGTGCGCCGGTGAGGACAACTTTCGCCTCGGTCCAGATGATGGTGTAGGCGTCCCAGACGCCGTTCGGCGGGTCCCAGGTGCCGTTGCCGCCAACGCCGTTCAGGTTGGCGTCGATGAAGCGCTCGCCGCTGGGCTCTTCGGGGTCGAAGGTGCCGTTGTCGTTGTTGTCAACGAAGGGCTCTGCAAGGTCGTAGAAGACCTCGCCCTCGTCGTAGCGGCCATTGCCGTTGCTGTCGTTGAAGCCCTCTTCGCCGATGGTCCAGGCGATGACGGAGACCACCATATCGCGCGGGTTGCGGATCTCATCGAGGGGCAACGGCATGTAGTAGCGGGGCTCGGTGGGGAGCGGCTCCACATCGCGGGGGCGGGAGCCGTTGGGCAGGAAGGTGGTGGTCACCTTGCCAAGCTCGCCGGAGATGGAGGGCGACTCAACGATGCCCATCTCGCTGACGAAGTAGACGGGCCACTCGGTGGTGACAGGGTTGGTGTAGCGGTCGCGGAGGCGGACCTCGCAGGTGAGCGGGCAGGTGCCGGAGACGGCGCCGTCGTCGCTCTCGAAGAGGGCGCCAACATTCTCGCCGCCGCTGGAGGTCTGGCAGGTCATGGTCATGCCCCGCTCACTGGGTCGGTAGCCGTTGATTTTGACGGCGCCTGAGGTGCAGGAGGAGGAGGAGGTACCGAAGGCGTAGCTGGCCTCGGCCTCGACAAAGCCTGCAACGGAGCCGGTGCTGAGCTGGATGGTGGCGCAGCCCTGGGCATCGGTGGTGGCGGAGCTGCCGGAGAGCGAGCTGTCGGTGGTGGAGACGTTGAGGCGGAAGTTGACGATCTCGCCCTCGGGGAGCGGGATGCCGTCGGCCTGGGTGAAGCAGAAGGTGAGGTTGCCGGTCTCGTTAAAGCCGGACTGGTCGACGCCGAGCGCCGCGGGCGAGACACCCTTGAAGGTGCAGTCGGGCTTGGCGAGGAAGGTGAGGTCGCGGCTGAGCTGGCAGGTGGCGGTCTCGGGGGTGGCGGGGTCGCCATCGTTCCGGAAGGTGACGGTGGCCGAAAAGCCGGAGACGCCCGGGCTGTTGGGGGCGAGTACACGATACTCGAGCTGGCTCTGCTGTCCGACGACGGTGTTGAAGGAGGAGCCTGTGGCAGTGCCGGCGGCGTCGACGAAGGTGCCGAGCGTGATGGCTCCCGTGACCCGAGCAGCTGCGGTGTCGTCGCCGTCGTTGCCAACAACGATGAGGGTGATGGCGGTAATGTCGGAGCCGTTGGCCTGGATGGTCGGGTCCTGGAAGTTGGCGAAGCAGGAGCGTGAGGGCGCGTCGCCGATGAGGAGCGAGGTGCTCTTGGAGTCGCCGTAGGCGGTCTGCACAAAGGCGGCGTCGATGGTGATGGTGCGCCGGTCGCCGAGGGTCTCGGCGTCGGCGAGGGAGATGCTGAAGTCGACCTGGCCGTTCCCCTGAACGGTGAAGGTCTTGGTGTCGGTGATGCCGGCGCCGACGAGGTCGGCATAGGGGCCGGAGTCGCTGTTCACGCCGATCTGAATCTGCGTGCCGTTGGGGATGGGTGTGGAGTCATCGCCCTGCAGGCCCGTGAGGGTGAGCTGCACAGTCTCGCCCGCATCGATGGGGCCATCGGGCTGGCTGATGCGGAGCGTCCAGTTGCCTTCGGGGGGCGTCTGGAGCTCCTTCTGCTGCGCGACGCAGTATTCGGTGGACTCGCCGATGAAGGCGAAGACATTGATGGGAGCGACCGGCACCGTCTCATCCACAGCGAGGGTGAAGGCGGCGACGCCCACCGCGTCGGTGGAGACATCGGCGAAACGGGCCTGACCGCTCACGGACACGCCTGGCGGGGTCGGCACGAAGACGCGGATCATGGTACCGACCTCGGTCGGCGAGCCCGACGCGTCGAGGACGGTGACCGTGCCTCGGACGGGGCTACCAAAGCCTGGCGTCAACGGCGCCGTCGAGATGCTCATGAAGCAGGAGTACTCTGGCTGTGGGTCTTCCGCGCACCCTGTAAGCGCCGTGCCGCCCAGCGCGGAGGAGAGGGCGAGCGCAAGTCCGAAGCCCGGCGCGGAGAGGCGACGAAGCAGAGGCTGAAGACGAAACTCAGTCCACATGGGAGGCTGCTCGCAAGAGGGAGTACAGGAGTGGCATAACTCCGCGGCAAATCTACCTTTCGCCGCGCCCCCGATCAAGTTTTGGTCCAGACGAAGAGAGAGGTTTTTGGACGGGTGCGAGGAAGTTTGAAATCCACAGCCTGCATCGGGTAGCATGACCCTTCCGTGAAGGGCTGGGTCTCTCTGCCGCCCGTGGTTCCGAGGAAGACACATGCGCCATTCGTTTCGCCGCTCCCTGATTCTGGTCCTGGGCGCCCTGTTGCTGCCGGTCGCGGCCTCTGCACAGGTGCTGACCTTCGCCACCCGATTCACCGGTGAGGTTCCGGCGGCTGATGAAAAGCTCTTCCGCGAGGCGCTTGCCTCCGAGGCCGCGGCGCTCTGGAAGGGGAACGCCAAGAACGAGGCGGCGACCTCCGCCCTGCTGGGTTCAGGCGCGAACTGTGCCGAGGCCAGCTGTGCTGCTGCTGCCGGTGCCGCCATCCCCGCCTCCGCTGCCATCGCGGCCCGCATCAACGACGAGGCGGAGATCTTCGACTTCACCATCACCATCTTCTCGGCGGTCGACGGCAAGGTCCTCGTCACGGAGAACGGCGAGTGCACCTTCTGCAGCATGCAGGAGGCCTCCATGGCCTTCCGCGCCACTGCGAAGTCGGCGCTCGGCAAGGTGGGCACGCTGCCGACCGCGACCGTCGGAAAGCTCGTTGCACCGGCACCTGTGGTCGCCGTCGTGACGCCGCCCCCCGCGCCAAAGCCTGCCGCACCCGTGGTTGCAGCTCCCGCGCCAAAGCCTGCCGCACCCGTGGTTGCAGCCCCCGCGCCCAAGCCTGCTCCGCCCGTCGTGGCAGCCCCCGCGCCTGCGCCTGCGCCCGCAGTGCTCGAGCGGCTCGATGCCTGGATGAAGGGCGACAAGAAGGTCACCATCGCCGCGACCCCGGCTGCCGCCTCGGTGCAGATCAACGGCCAGATAATCGGTACCGGAACGGCCGCCATTCAGGCGGCGCCGCAGAAGCTCGAGGTCACCGTCGCCGCGCCCGGCTACACCAGCTACACGGAGCGGCTTGAGCTCCTCTCTGCCGCGCCCGGCCTCGACCTCCGCATCGCGCTCGCCTCCGAGTCGGCGGGCGGCGTCGATCTCCAGACCCGTCAGTTCCGCCGTTCGGCCGGTTGGGTCTCCACCAGCCTCGGAGTCATCGGCGCCATCACCGGCGCCGTGCTGCTCTCCCGCGACGGAGAGCCCAACTGCGCCGGCGCCTCCTCGCAGTGTGCAGAGATCTACGACCTCGGCGGCGCTGGCGGCATGCTCACCGCCCTCGGTGGCATCGCCTTCGGCACCGGCGTGACGCTCCTCTTCACGACCCCGTCCGAGCCCTAGTTCACGGCTGGCGGCCGGTAGGCGGCGCCGAGCTTCCAGATGTGGAGCTGGGCACCGAGACGGACGAAGTAGAGGTCGTCGTGCGCGAAACGGGCCGCAGCCTCTTGGCTGCCGCCACCCTGCTCGAGCGTGCTGTCGAGCAGCGCGTAGGTGAGCGTAGGCTTGCCGCTGGCGAGCAACTTTGCCTGCACCGACTTGCGGCTCGGATCGTGAAGTAGCAGCCGGGCAGCCACCTCGGAGATCTCGGCGTTTTCGGAGTCGATGAAGGCGGCGAGCCGCGGCCCCATCGCCTGCACGAGCACAAGGACGGTGTCGGGTTCCGCAGCCACGAGGATGCTGCGGAGGAGCCGCTCCGGGTGGGCCGTCACAGCGAGCGCGTCGACGAGGCTCCGGGCAGAGACAGCGCTATCGAGCGTCTGCATCTGGCGGATGGCGGCCTGCACCAGCGTGACTTCGGGGTCATCGAGAAAGACGATCCAGTCGGAGAGGGGGGCCTGAGCTGCGATCATGGCGTCGAACGAGGCACGCCGAACCTCGAGGCTCTCGTTCTTGCGGAAGAGGGGCCGCTGCGCGGCAACCTCTTCGCTGCGCAGCCCTGCCGCGGCGCGGATCGTCCGGGCCGCCTCGGCCGGTCCGACGGCGAGCGTCAACTTGCGGATGCGCTCTGCGACCGTCTCATCGCCCATCGCCGCGAGGGCGCGGAGGGCGTCGCCCTGTTCGGCCTCTGTGCCGAAGAGCGCATAGGAGCGAAGCAGCGGCCAGATGCTCCCAGAGGGCGCATAGACAGCGAGGCGGAGGCCCTGCGTGTGGCGCGCGGCCTCTTCGCTACGGAGCAGGGCAATGAGGGCGCGCGCGGCAGCCTCGGGGAAGCGCTCGCCCAGCAGCTGCATCGCAGCATCCGCCAGCGTTGGATCGGGGTCGGAGATGAGCTTGAGCAGCGTGCGCTCCTCCACCTTCACCCTGTAAAGACGGGCCTGGCTGAGTGCTGCGAGGCGGAGTTCGGTTGCGATGTCGCCCAGCGCACGAGCCACCGTCTCTTCACGAAAGGGCTCGCGGGTCGAGGTCATGGCGATGACGAGCGTCTGCCTACGCAGCCCTTCTGGGGCCGCGACGAGGTGGGCAAGCGCCGATGCTTCGGCCTCCGTTCTGCCCATGCGGAGCAGCGCCTCGGTGGCTGCGGCCTGGGGGCCCGGGTCGGGGTCTTCGAGGCCAGCGAGGAGGCGGTCGGCGAGGGCAGGATCTCCGAGCTTCCCGACCAGCCGCAGTGTCTCTGCGCGGACGGCCGGCTCCTCGCTCGCGAGACCGAGATCGATGGTGGCGAGCACCTCTGTGCGCCGCGCCGCGAGCTCTTTGTCGGCCTTGTTGCAGCCGCCTGACATGAGCAGCGCAGCGAGGCCCAGACCTGCGGCAAACCGCTGTCGCTTCGCTGCAACCACGG
>CANKLS010000053.1 GCA_947483645.1 Bradymonadales bacterium
ATGCAGCGGGGAAGGCCCGACCGGTGCCGCCCATCGCGCCGGTCACCGACGTGGAGCATGAGCGCTACGAGGAGGCCGGCATCCGCAAGGCGAAGCGGCTCGAGGCGGCCCATGCCCGCCGCCTCCGCGCGGTGGAGCGGGCGGCGCGCGGCGCTGCGAAAGAGGGCTGAGCAACGGGCAAAAACAAAGAACCCCTGTGCAGCGGGCTCGCGGACCTATCGGGCCAACCAATCTCCGATGCTGCACAGGGGCGGCGATGTCTGGGATCTCTCGATCGAGCATCGCGTTTCGCGGCCTTCCGCCAGTGTCATCACACCGGCCGTCGAGCCACGGAGCGGACCGCGTTTAGCCGCGACCTCGATTGAAAGACATCACCTCACCGGTCAGACAAAGACAACAAGAAGAATCAGACACGGGATCACCTCCTTAACATGGCGGGGTTTGGTTTGCGGGATCCCTACCCGCACTCGTTGAGAGCGCGCCTTCGCTCCTCAAGAGGTGTGGAGCACATGCTCCGGGAGCCGAGGCGGTGAACCCCGACAGGTCATCGGCACTAGACCGATTGCATGACCTTCCGTATGACATAAGGCGACCGATCGCAGCGCGCAACTGCAGCGCATCGTGTTCGCTCCCTGCCGCTGTCTACGCCGGTTTTCTGCATGTCTGAGCTCCCCCAACTGCCACGCTTCATGGTCGCCGAAGGTGTCATCGGCGTTGGCAAGACGACCCTCATCGAGGCCCTCTCCAGCAGGCTCGGCGCCCGCACCGTCTTCGAGGTCTTTGAGGAGAACCCCTTCCTCCGCGACTTCTATCAGGACCAGGCCCGGTACGCCCTCTCGACCGAGATGTTCTTCCTGCTCAGCCGCTTCAACCAGCAGGAGCTCTTCGCCCAGGAAGACCTGCTGCAGCGCCACTCGGTGAGCGACTACCTGTTTGAGAAGTGTCGCCTCTTCGCCGGCCTCACCCTCTCGAGCGATGAGTTCGCCCTCTTCTCTCGCGTCTACGAGATCCTGGCGCGGCAGGTGCCCAAGCCCGACCTCGTCCTCTATCTGACGGCCCCCGTCGAGGTGTTGATGGAACGCATCGCCGCGCGCGGCCGCGACTACGAGCGCTCCATCACGGCCGACTACCTGGCCGAGCTCGACCTGCGCTACCGCTCCTACTTTGCCAGCTACACCGATGCGCCGGTGCTCATCATCGACACCACCCGCATCGACTTCCGCGACGCCGCGCAGCTCGAGCAGCTCATGGCGCGCATGGCGACGGGGCAGGGTGGCGAGCTCGACGCAGAGGCTCTAGGTCAGTTACCGCTCGAGCAGTTCGCCGCGCGTTTGGAAGTGGAGCGGTAACGATGTCCTACCCTGTTGTGGTCGAGATGGATCTGCGCGAGGCAACGAGCGAGCTCCACATGGTCTGGTCGGATGGCCACCGGAGCCGGTTCGCGCTCACCTACCTGCGCGGCTGGTGCCCCTGTGCCCGCTGCCAGGGCCACTTCACCGAGAAGAAGGTCTTCATCCCCTCGCCGGGTGTGCGGCTGCTCGATGTGCAGCCCGTGGGCAACTACGCCTTCCAGCCGAGCTGGTCGGATGGTCACACGACCGGCATCTATGCCTTCGACTACCTGCGCGAGATTGATGCTGCGCCGCCGAGCGAAGGGCCGACGAATGCGGAGTGCCTCGCGGCCAAGTAGGCAGGACAAACGACGAGTGCCTCGCGGCCAAGTAGGCAGCGCGGTTCACGTTGGCGGGGCCAAAAACGGCGAACGCCGCACCCGTGAGGGGGCGGCGCTGACCAGCGAGCGGCTCGGAGGCCGCCGTCCCGTTAGGGCGCGGCGAACTCGAAGATGCCGCCGTTCTGAGCGGTCTGGCTGCCGGCGAGCTTGAAGCCCTGACCGATGAGCGAGGTGAGGTCGGTGATGGCGGCGAGGTCGACGACGAGGGGCCCAACATAGACCTCGAAGGAGTCTTCGCGGACAACCGAGACGTTCGAGCAGAAGCCGTTACCGACCTCGTAGACCGCGACGGAGTCGGTGGCTGCAATCGCGTTGGGCATGGCGAGGATGATGATGCCCTGGGGGGCATCGCCGTAGCCGAGCGAGAAGAAGCCTGCGCCCTCAGCAAGGTCGCAGGTGCCGCCCGTGGTGTCGGTCATGGCATCGTTGGTGCCCGTGATGGCCGACGAGGCGTCGTTGACGTTGCCTTCCGGGACGCTGGCGCGGCCGTCGATGACCTTGGCGACAGAGGCGGCGAACGAAGCAACGCCGCCGCTCTTGATGGCGACCGCGTCGATGTCGGGGCCGGGCGTGTTGCCGTGGTTCGAGGCATTCTCGACAGCGCGCGAGACGATCGCGACATGCTGGTAGACGATGGTGACGCAGGCGCCGTCATCGCACTGCTGGCCGGCGGTGCAGATGGTGGGGTCGGTCGTGCAGGTCGCGCCCGAGCCCGAACCCGAACCCTCAGCAGCAACGCAGATGTTCGCGTCGGCAGAACCCTCAGCGATCTGGCAGGTCTCGCCCTCGGCGCAGTCCGCATCCGTCGTGCAGGTGTCCTCGGCGATGTCGCAACCCGTAAGAAGGCTGACGGCGGCAAGCGAAGTAAGAATCGAAAGTTGCTTCAAGGTCTTCATGAAATGCTCCCAGGGAGTTGTTTGCGAGCCCCAAACCAATCGGGTCCGCGAATTGTGTGCGCCCGACGCAACTAGGCCGCTTCTTATTCCAAGTCAAAGCAAATGAGGGCGCAATGCCGCATGATTCGTGCCCAAGTTGCCCTCCGCCCCCCTCTCGGACTAAGCGGCGACCACCTCTCGCAACGATGGCCCCCATGCCTGTCAAACCCCTCAATCCTGCCAACGCGCGGCTCCGCCTCTCCGCCGCCGCGCTGCCCTTCCGGACCACGAGCGACATCAAGCATCGGACCGATGTCGTCGGGCAGGAGCGGGCCCTGGCAGCGCTCGAGCTCGGCCTCAAGGTCGACAACCCCCGCTTCCACATCTTCGTCACCGGAGCCACCGGCACCGGCCGCACCTCCGTTGTCCCCCGCGTTGCCCGCCGCTTCGCCAAGCTCAAGCCGGCGCCCAACGACTGGGTCTACCTCCACAACTTCGTCAACGCCGACCAGCCCGTTGCCATCCCGCTGCCGCCCGGGCAAGGCCGCGTCTTCGCCAAAGAGATGAGCCGCATGGTCGAGTGGCTCGACAAGCGCATCCCCGAGGTGCTCTCCAGCCGCTCCTTCCGCTCCAAACAGCAGGAGTTCCTGGAGCGGGCTCTCGACGACAGGCGCGCCCATTTCGACCGCCTCGAGAGCGCCGCCCGCACCCTAGGCATCGGCGTCGAAGACACCTCGCAGAACATCCAGCTCGTCCCCTTGCACGACGACGGACGCCCCATGGAGCCCGAAATCTACGACGCCCTCGCCGAGTCGGAGAAGCGCACCATCGAGGACCGCGAGCGCAAGCTGCGCGACGACATCCTCGGCTTCCTCGACAACACCCGACGGATTCAGGACGCAACCGAGGCTGGCATCGAGGCGCTCGAGCGCAAGCTCGTCTCGGCGCTGCTCGCTCCCCGCATCGCCCGCATCCGGCGCAAGATGGAGGCCAATCGCGAGATCGACACCTTCCTCGCCGCCGTGCTGAACAGCGTCGTGGACGGCCTCGGCAACTGGGTGGCCGACGACGATGCACCGCCCGAGTCGCGCATGGAGCGCCGCCAGCGGGCCCTCGATGCTCGCGCAAGGTATCTGGTGAATGTGGTCTCGGACCATGCCGGAGCGAAGCACGGGCCGCTCCTCTTTGAGCGCCACCCCACCTTCGGCAACCTGCTCGGGCGCATTGAGCGGCGGGTCAACTTTGGTGCCGTCGAGACCGACCACACCCTCATCCGTGGCGGCAGCCTGCTCGCAGCCAGCGGCGGCATCCTCATCGCCGAGGCCCGCGAGGTTGCCACTTCGCCCCATGTCTGGCCGGCGCTCAAGCGGGCACTCCGCGAACAGCTCTGCGTCATCGAAGACCCCGACGACTCGCAGCCCGGCTTTGCCGCAGCCAGCATCCGGCCGCAGCCCATCCCCATCCGCATCAAGATGGTCCTCATCGGCTCCATGGAGGAGTATCACCTGCTCCGCGAGCTTGATGAGGACTTCGGCAAGCTCTTCAAGATCCGCGCCGACTTTGAAGACACCACCGAGCTCTCCGACCGTCGCATGCAGGAGGTGGCCGCCTACATGGCGCAGGCGGTGAAGACCAACGGCCTGCTCCCGGTCGCCGCCTCCGGCGTGGTCGCGGCGCTGCAGTGGTCAGCCCGTCTCGCTGGCCGCCAAGACCTGCTCTCGCTCGAGCTCGGCGCACTCGGCGACCTGCTCGTCGAGTCCGATGTCTATGCCCGCGCCCGCAACGCCAAGACCATCGACCGTCGCGACATCGCCGAGTCCGAAGCGGCGCGGCGCGAACGAGACGGCATGTTCCGCGACTCCATGATGCGCGAGTTTGCACGCAAGCGGCTCATTGTTGCGCTGAGCGGGAGCAGGGTCGGACAGGTCAACGGCCTCGCAGTCGTCAGCCTCGGCGACCTCGGCTTCGGCTTTCCGTCGCGCATCACCGCACGCACCTTTGTCGGCTCGTCGGGCCTCGTGAACATCGAGCGGGAGTCCGACCTCTCGGGCGAGATCCACTCCAAGGCGGTGCTCATCCTGAGCGGCTACCTCGGCGGCATGTATGCGCGCACCCAGCCGCTCGCCCTCTCCGCGAGCGTCACCTTCGAGCAGTCCTACGCGCTCGTCGAGGGCGACAGCGCCTCGCTCGCCGAGCTCATCGCGCTGCTCTCGAGCGTGACAAACCTGCCGGTGCGGCAGGACATCGCCATCACCGGTTCCATGAGCCAGTTCGGCGAGGTGCAGCCCATCGGCTCGGTCAACGAGAAGATTGAGGGCTTCTTCGATGTCTGCTCGCAGGGCGGGCTCACGGGCACGCAGGGGGTCGCCATCCCGGCGCAGAATGTGGACGAGCTGCTCCTGCGCGAAGACATCTGCGCGGCGATGCGGGCCAAGAAGTTCTTCGTCTGGCCGATGACCACCGTGGACGAGGCGCTCGAGCTGCTGCTCGATACGTCGGCGGGACAGCCCGACGACAAGGGCCGGTTTCCGCGCGAGTCGGTGCATGGTCGGGTGATGGAGCGGCTCGCCGAGATGGCGGCCGCGGCGGAGGATGGTGGCAAGCCGCGCACGCGGGCAGCGCAGCCGCGTGGCGAGCGAAAGTAGTAGCCGGTATTGCTTGGAGCAGGGGCGCAGATCGCCTAGTTACGGGCCATCTCAAGGAAGGCGATCATGCAGTTCAATCTCTCGCTCTCGGCGTCGCAGCTGTTCCGGTCGGTGAGGCTCTTCGAGCACCTCTCCCCCGAAGAGTTGTCGGCGGTGGTTCGCGTCGCGCAGCCTCGTCGGCTCGCGGCAGGGGAACTCCTCTTCGCCAAGTCGGGACCGGGTGACGGCATGTTCATTGTCGAGCGCGGCGAGCTCTCGGTCACCACCGAGGGCGCGAACGGCGAGCACCTCACCCTGGCCTATCTGGGCAACGGCGCCTTCGTCGGCGAGATGTCGCTGCTCGACGGCTCGCCCCGCTCCGCCTCGGTGGAGGCGGTGGCTGCGAGCAGCGGATTCTGGATGAGCCGCGAGGCCTTCAGCGCGCTCCGCCTCGACTGTCCGTCGGCGGCAATGAAGGTGCTCTGGCAGCTCGCACAGACGCTCGAGACCCGCCGCCGCGGCGCTCTCTCTCGCCTCCGACTCCAGCTCGCGCAGGTGGAGGGCGAAGCCTCGCTCGGCCACGAAGCGCGCGAACTCCTCTTGCCGCTGCGGTGGGTCTGATGCTGCTCTCCTGGAACTCACTTGAGACGCCGCTTGAGGCTGTGACCGCCGCGCAGCTCGAGGCTGTCTTCGGCGCGCCGGAGGCCATCACCGTCGCGGCGGGTACCACCTTCACGCTCCGCGCGGCGGCGCCTCGCACCGCCTTCCTTGTCGTGTCGGGCGCGCTGCATGGTGGTGGGAGTGAGCTCCGGCTCATGCCCCAGCTCGCGGTGCCGCGGCGCGAGATCGCAGGACTCGGTCGGCTGATCCTGGGCGAGGCCGTGGAGCACTCGTTTTCGGCGGCAGAGACAACGGTGCTTGTTGCGCTCGATGGGCTGCGACTCGAGGCCGCCTGCACCGAAGGCGATGCCGCTGCGCAGGCGATTTTCGATGCTGTCGTGATGCTACTCAGCGTCGACCTCCGGTCGTCGAACGAGGCGCTGCAGACGCTTCTGCAGTCCTAAGTTCTGTCGATGGATGGAGCAGGAATGAGCCGCCGTGCGCCCTTCGATGCGGTGACCGATGCCGACTGGAGCAACTGGCGCTGGCAGCAGAGCCACCGCCTGCGCGGGCTCGGCGAACTCGACAGGGTCTTCGGCCTCACCGACGGCGAGCGCGATACCTTTGTCCGCTCCGCCGAGACCTTCCTTGTCTCGGTCACCCCCTACTATGCCTCGTTGAGCGAGCACGGGAACCCCAACTGCCCCATCCGGCTGCAGTCCATCCCGCAGGCCGGAGAGCTGCTCACCTACCCGTTCGAGCTGGCCGATCCGCTCGCGGAAGAGAGCCACATGCCGGTTCCCGGCATCACCCATCGTTACCCCGATCGGGTGCTCTTCTATGTGACCCACAACTGCCCCGTCTATTGCCGTCACTGCACGCGCAAACGGAAGGTGGCCAACCCCGAATCAGCCTCGACCAAGGACGAGATCGCGGGCGGGCTCGACTGGATCGCCGCCAACCCCGAGGTGCGCGACGTGCTGGTCTCCGGCGGCGACCCGCTCACCCTCTCCGACGACCGGCTTGGCGAGATTCTGCTCCGCCTCCGCGCCATCCCCCACGTCGAGGTCATCCGGCTCGGAACCCGCAACCCGGTGACGCTCCCGCAACGCATCACGCCTGAGCTCTGCGCCATCCTGCGCCAGGTGCGGCCGCTCTACCTTCACACCCACTTCAACCATCCGCGCGAGTGCACGCCCGAGGCCGCGCAGGCCCTCCGCATGCTGGCCGACGCTGGCTGCAACCTCGGCAACCAGATGGTGCTGCTGCGCGGCATCAACGACGACCCGCAGACCGTGCTTGAACTCAACCGCTGGCTCCTCAGGCAGGGTTGCCGCCCCTACTACATCTTCCAGGCCGACATGGCGCTCGGCATCACCCACCTGCGCACGCCGCTCGCCAAGGGACTCGAGATCATCAAGTTCCTGCGTGGCCGCATCTCGGGCATGGGTGTGCCCCAGTTCGCCATCGACCTGCCGGGCGGTGGCGGAAAGATCACCCTCGCTCCGGAGTATCTCGTCGCCCGTGAGGGGTCAGAGTTGGTCTTCCGGAACGGCAAGGGTGAGGACTTCCGGTTCTACGATGTGGAGCCCTAGCCGCGGCTAGTAGCCCGACTCGTCGGTCTCGGTCTCTTCTTCGTGCGACCAGCTGATGGTCTTGAGCTTCACGTCGAACTCGCGGTTCGCCACCTTGCGGAGCAGCTCGGCCTCGATCTCATCGACGCCGATGGCGCCGCGATCACCGACCGAGAAGTTCCGCACCGAGAAGGAGTTGCCCTCCGCCTCGCGACGGCCGGCCACCAGCATGTAGGGGGTCTTGAGCAGCTCGGCCTCGCGGACCTTGTAACCGAGCTTCTCGTTGCGGTCGTCGACCTCAACGCGAAGACCCTTGGCGCGGAAGCGGGCCGCGACGGCATGGCAGTAGTCCACCTGCTCATCGCTGATCGGCATGATGACGGCCTGCACCGGGGCGAGCCAGGTGGGGAAGGCGCCGGCGACATGCTCGATGAGGATGCCGATGAACCGCTCAAGGCTGCCGAAGATGGCCCGGTGGATGACGATGGGCGTCTTCTGCGTGTTCTCGCGATCGGTGTAGGTTAGCTCGAACCGGCGAGGCAGCTGGAAGTCGAGCTGGATGGTGGCGCACTGCCACTTTCGGCCGAGCGCATCGATGACGTCGAAGTCGATCTTGGGGCCGTAGAAGGCGCCGTCGCCATGGTTGACGATGAAGGGGATGTTGTTGGTGTTGAGCGCGCGCTCGAGCGCGGCCTCCGCCTCGTCCCAGAGCGCCGGCTCGCCCATGAAATCGGCGGGACGGGTGGAGAGCTTCACGCGGAACTTGAGGTCGAAGAGAGCGTAGATGCG
>CANKLS010000054.1 GCA_947483645.1 Bradymonadales bacterium
CAAAGATTTGAGACGACCTCCTCGGGGAGCAGGCGCCGCGCGAGCGCAAGCGTGGTGGCCCGACTTCCATCGGCCTTTCCAACCTCGATACCCTGCTCGATGCCCCGCTCGATGCCCCGCTCGATGCCGCGCTCGATACCCTGCTCGATACCCTGCTCAATGCCCGCAGCCCTCCCAACCTCGATTCCGCGCTCGAGTGCCCGATCCTCCGCCTCGTCGATTCGGTCGGTGGTTCGTGCCATAAACTGAATCATCAGCGCATCCATCTCTTCGTCTTGCATGTTGCCCTCCTCCATTCGAAGCATGGCAGCGCTCAAGGTGGGGGCGAGCAGCCGCATCAGTGGTATCCGTTCTTCTCTCGGCAGGCGGGCTGCCGTCAATAGTGTCTCGTTGCGGACCTTCATCGCAGAAGCGTCCCGGCGGTGCGCGAGCGCGACCAGTAGCCCGAGGGCCGGCACGGCCTCTATATCGGCGAGGTCCAGGTGGTTCGGAATGGCGCTCGGTCCAATCACGAGCGGCTGCAGGATCGCACCCGGCCCAAGGAACAAGGGCATCCGAGCTTGCCGTTCTACCTCACGGTCAAGCGTGACCGCCAACAGGACCGTCGGGATGCCCGAACTTCGCCAACTCAGCGCAATGTAGGCGGCCCAAGCCCCGCGTTTGGCAGGATCCCACTCCATCTGTACCTCGAGGATGACCCGCAGCGACGGTGGATCTCCGATGTCGAAGACCTGGTCTGCGTGAATCGTCACCGGCGCGATGTCGCGTTGCGAAGCGTTGGCCTCCCGAGCGCCCGCATCCGCAGGCACGAACGCTGCGAGCGGAGGGCAAAGCCTGCCAAGCAACTGCGGATTTCGCAGGAACGTTTGCGCTAGATACTCATGTAACAGACTCGGCATCGACCACTCCCTGCACCTATGATGAGGGAGTTATCGGCGTCTGCGGCCCGATGTTGCAGACCGCCTGCTGATTTCGCTTCAGCGGGCGACTGGCGCGGCCTTGGTCGCCGAGCCGAGCCGCGCGACAGCCTGCACGAGCTGCTCGGTTTGCGGTGATGGATGCGCCTTTTGCTCGAGTAGAAGCGCGTCGTAGGCGAAGGCAGGTTCGCCTCGGAGCAGAAAGACAGCGGGGAGGGCGTAGCCACCCTTCACGCCGCCGTAGCCGCCGCGCTGCGCCACGAAGTCGGCAACAAAGCGCGCTACCGCTGCCGGCGGAAGCCGCGCTCCCTCCTCGATGCGCCAGCGCCAGAAGGTATCTAGCTCGGCTGGCGTCATGAGCTCGTGTAACGGCCTCGAACCGCGCGCCTGCGCGAGCCAACGGTAGCGAAAGACCAATCGGAGGAGTTCGTCGCTCATCCTCAACTGTCCTGCGGTATCGATCACCCCCAGTGAGTCGCCGAACGCGAGGAACTCTCCGCAGGCGGCGTTGACCTCTTTCTGCTGCTCAGGTGCATCTGCCGCAAGCTGAGCGACAAGGCTGCGCTCGGTGCTTCTGCTCCGCTCTTTCAAGCCATCGATCGCCGCCCGAAACCGCCGCCATGGCGCCACCCCGGCTGCGGCAAAACTGCCAGGACCGAACCTGCCGATCCAGCTGGTGACGGCCCGTTCCATACGACGCTCTGCCTCCGGCGGAGGTGCCGACAGAGCCCCTGTTGCGACCGCGGCTTGGGCCACCGCGAGGGCCGACCAGGCTGCCTCCAACTCAACCCGTTCCGGCGATTCCCCGAGCGCAGCGGCGGCGCGGTCCTCCTCCGCAGCCAAGGCCCGAAGCGCATCGATGGGAGGCTGGTGCGCCTCGAGGTGAAGGGCCGCGAGCGGGTCGTCGCCAGGTGCCTGTGCTTCGCTGCGGAGCGTCCAATACAGCCATGCAACCGCGGCGAGCGCCACGGTCATGAGGATGATCCGTCGGGTCATGGACAGGTTCGTTGTCGGAGAGAGGCGAAATGAGGCGCTCGGCGCAGAATCGTCACGCCAGAGTCGGGTCTCTGTAAACCAACTCTGCCAGAGACGCATCTCTGGAATGATGGTCTCGTTGGCGCGGTTGCCCGTGTCATCGGTGCAGAGGTCGTCTGTCGATTGACACCGGTTTCGAGCAAGACAATAACTGCGCCCCCGCTCGGGGCGCGAAGAACCACCCAGTCTTTGTCTGCGGCATTTCGCGCCCGTCGCGGCCCCATCATCGCCACGTAGAACTGAGGACATCATGCCGCTCTTGCTCGCTGCCGAGGTCGCCCACACGGGCTCGCTCACCGCTCTGCTCCTTGAGTTCGCCCGTGGCGGTGGCGAGTGGGTGCTCTGGCTGCTCATTCTGCTCAGCGTCGGCACCTTCTTTATCGCCTTCGAGCGCATCCTCTTTCTGCGTAGCCACACGGTTGAGGTTGCGTCGCTGCGCACGCTGATCATGGACCGTCTGAACGCCGGCGACCGTGACGGCCTCCTTGGCTCGCTCAAGGACCAGACCTCCATGGCGGCCCGCGTCCTTGCAAACGGTCTGCGTGATGCGGACCGCGGTCCGGAGGCAGTGGCTGAACTTTGCCACGGCGCAATTGGCATCGAGAAGCTCCGCTACGAGCGGGGCATCAACTATCTGGCGACCGTTGGATCGAACGCCCCCTTCATCGGTCTCTTCGGAACCGTCATGGGCGTCATCATGGCCTTCGACCAGCTCCGCAGCATGGGCGGCGCCGGCGGAGCTCCGAACGACCGCGTAATGGGCGCCATCGCAGAGGCCCTCATCGCGACCGGCGTAGGTCTGCTCGTTGCCATCCCCTCCATCATCTTCTTCAACCTGATCAAGGCCCGCATCAAGCGTGAGACCACGGGCACCCAGCTGCTCGTCGATACGCTTGTTGCCTACCTTCGTTCCGAGTCGAAGTAGCCGGGAGGATTGTCATGGCCGGACAGGTAGATCAGGACGACGACGATGTCATCGCCGCCATCAACATGGTGCCCTTCATCGATATCAGCCTGGTGCTGCTGATCATCTTCATGGTCACCTCGAGCTACATCGTGAAGGCGGCCATCGAGGTCGACCTCCCCACGGCTGCGACCGGCTCTGATGCTGCGCCCAGCACCATCGGTCTGGTTGTGCTGGCCGACGGCAAGGTGCAGTTGAACGGTGCCGAGGTCACACTGGAGCAGCTTCCTACGCTGGTGAAGGCGGAGGTTGCGAAGGATGCAAAGGTGCAGGCGATGATCGCCGGCGACCGGGCCGCCGACTATGGCAAAATCATCGATGTCGTCGATGTTGTGAAGGCGGCAGGCGTCAAAGCCTTTGCCCTCAACATCGAGCGCGAGGTCACCCCCTGAGATGAGCGCCCGTGTCGAAAAGTTCGACCCGCTCGCAAGCAGCGGAGACGACCGCGTCATCGGCCGTTTTGTCGTTGTCGCGCTCCTGAGCCTGGCGACGCAGGCGCTTGTGGCCGGCGGCTTCGCGGTCAACGCCAGCCTTGCAGAGAAGCGGGCCGAAGAGGCCAGGGTAACGATGGTGGAGATCACCGTCCCCAACGAGCCCAAGCCGCCGGAACCGCCTCCGCTGCCACCGGAGCCGCCCAAGCCGGAGCCCGTGAAGGAGGAGCCGAAGCCGCTGAAGCAGGCTCCCAAGGTGGAGGAGCTCAAGCCCGTGGAGCCGCAGGCTGCGCCGGAGCCGCTCCCCGACGCGCCGCCTCCGCCGCTTGAGCCTGTGCGCCCGCGTCAGATCGGCATGAGCGGTGAGTCCTTCGCAGGCACCGGCAGCGGCCCTCGGTTCGCTGCAGGCGATACCTCGCGCGGCGGTCGCCCCTCACGCATCTCCGTGGACCCCAAGGATGCGCGCAAGCCTGTCGATAGCCTGCCGGCCGCGCCCGCAGGAACCGGCGACAAGCCTGCGGTCCCAGACAGGGATGCCTCGCTGAAGGGACGTCCCGACTTCAACCGCTACGGCTACCCTGACGCAGCGCAGAAGCAGCTCGTCGAGGGCGACTGCCGTGTCAGCCTCCGCGTCGGAGACGACGGCAAGGTGGCCACCATCGCCTCCATCGACTGCACCCGCAAAGAGGTCGGCTTCGAAGACTATCTCCGTCGTTACATCCCGCGCGAGATGCGCTTCCGCCCCGCCATCCGAGGCGGCGTCGCTGCGGAGACCGAGGTCGTCTTTACCCACGAATTCCGTCTGCCCGGCCGATAACCAGGACCACCATGCCGCTGACCTGCCGAATCCGCCTTACCGTCCAGCTCGCCCTCGCGACGCTCGCCGCTGCACCGTTCGCGGCTCCCGCGGCAGCAGAAGAGCCCGCGCCTGCAAGCGAAGAGCTCATCGAGCCTGAACTCCTCTCCAGTGTAGAGGCTGCCTTCCCGTCGGCCGCCTTCGCTGCCGGCCTGCAGGCCGACGTCATCCTGCAGATCGACATCAGCGAGACGGGCGCCGTCACCAACCCGGTTCCCGTTGAGGCCGCCTACTTCGGCTACGACGACAAAGGGAACCTGGTCGAAGAGACGGCCGAAATCACCGCCGACAAGCATGGCTTCATCGCCTCTGCGCTCGCAGCCGTCACCCAATACAAGTTCAAGCCGGCCATCCTCAAGGATGCCAAGCGCCCCGAAGGCGTCGCCATCCCCGTACAGGTGACCTGGAAGGTGGGCTTCGTCATCTCGGAGCAGGAGATTCAACGGCAGCTCACCGAGAAGGAGGCGCAGCGCGACCAGGCGGTCGCCAGCGATCCGACCGCGCCGGTCAACTTCCAAGGTCAGCTACTCGTCCGCGGCGTCCGCGATCCCCTCTTCGGTGTGAAGATCAAACTCCGACAGACCACGCCAGACAGCGGTCTTGCCCTTGAGGTCACCACGGATGCCGAGGGCCGCTTCGCCGTCCCAGGGCTCAAGTCCGGCACCTGGGAGGTCAAGGTCGATGAACCCGGCTTCCGACTCTACACCACCACCGAGAAGGTCGAGGCGGCACAGCTCACCGAGGCCACGCTCTACATCGAGCGCACCCGCGAAGGGCTCGTGACCCGCACCACTGGCGAGCCGCCGCCGAAGGAGGTCACCCGCCGCATCCTCACCGTGCGCGAAATCCAGCGCATCCCAGGCAACAACAACGACGCCATCAAGGTCGTTCAGAACCTCCCTGGCGTAGCCCGCTCCGCCTTCAACGGCGGCCAGGTCATCGTCCGCGGCTCGGCGCCGGAAGACACCGCCTTCTTCGTCGATGGCATGCAGCTGCTCGCCATCTACCACTTCGGCGGCCTCCGCTCGGTCTTCCCCAGCGAGTTCCTCTCGTCCGTCAACCTCTACCCTGGCGCCTTCTCGTCGCAGTATGGTCGGGTGACGGGCGGCGTCATCGACGTGCGGACCAAGACTGAAAGACTCGACCGGCTCCGCGGCCACTTCGACGTCAACTTCATCGACTCAAGCTTCTACCTCGAAGGGCCCATCGGCAAGGACCTCGACTTCCAGGTCGGTGCCCGCCGCTCCTACATCGACTTCCTCCTCGAGCCGCTGTCAGAGACGCTCGGTCTCAGCTTCACCACCGCGCCCCGCTACTACGACTGGCAGGGCAAGGTGCGCTGGTATGCCGACCCCAACCACACCGCTTCGCTCTTCATCTACGGCTCCGATGACCTCCTCGACTTTGTCCAGGAAGACCAGCGCGACATCCCGCCCGACCTCCGCGGCGGCATCAAAATCTCCACCGCCTTCCAGGGCGCCATCGCCCGGTTGGACTCCAAGCTCGCGCCCGACATCACCAACCAATTCCAGTTCCAGTTCCAGCCTCAACAGCAGGGCTTCTCGCTCGGCCAGGGGCTCTACTTCAACCTCAACGTCGACTTCTTCTCCATCCGCGACACCGTCGAATGGAAGGCCTCCGACACCCTGACGCTCCGCGGCGGCACCGATCCCAAGTACTTCTCGGGCGACATCAAGCTCAAATTGCCCCGACCGCCGAAAGAGGGAGAGACCCCCGTCGGCTTGGGCAACTCCGAGATCTTCGAGATCACCGAGAGCTTCGACCCCGCCATCTACAACCTCTACACAGAGGCAGAGTGGCAGCCCGTCGACCGGCTGCTCCTCATCCCCGGCCTCCGGTACGAGTACTACAACCGCGTGGACCGCGGCGCACCCGACCCCCGCCTCGCCGCCCGCTACAACCTCACCGACGAACTGGTCGTGAAGGCAGCCTACGGACGCCATCACATCTCGCCCACCCCCGACGAGACCAGCACCACGCTGGGCAACCCCACTCTCAACCTCGAGCAGGCCGACCACTACGTGCTCGGCGCCGAGTATGCCTTCACCCCCTACCTGAGCTTCACGGCAGAGGCCTTCTTCAAAGACCTCGACAACCTGGTGACCCGCTCAAACGGCCCGCTCATCTACGACAACGCCGCAGAGGGTCGCATCTACGGCGGCGAGTTCTTCCTCCGCCACCAGCTTGCCAACAACTTCTTCGGCTGGGTTGCCTACACCATCAGCCAGAGTGAGCGTAAAGACCGGCCGGGCGAGGATTGGCGCCTCTTCGACTTCGACCAGACCCACATCCTCAACCTCATCGCCAGCTACGACCTGCCGAGCAACTGGTCGATTGGTGCCCGCTACCGTTACGTGACCGGCTCGCCCAACACCGAGATCATCGCAGGCGTCTTCGATTCCGACAGCAACGACTATGTCCGCGTCGAAGAGACGACTGTCAACGCGTCGCGGAACAAGGCCTTCCAGCAGCTCGACGTCCGCGTCGACAAGAAGTGGATCTTCGATACCTGGACGCTCAACACCTACCTCGACCTCCAAAACGCCACCAACTACGAGAACGAGGAGGGGGTGAACTACCAGTATGACTTCGAAGACAGTCTGCCGGTGACGGGCATCCCCATCTTCCCCAGCATCGGCATCCGAGGAGAATTCTGATGATACTCCCTTCCTTCTCACGCCATCTGTCGTCTGTTCTGATTGCCGGCCTCTTCGCAGGCTGTGCCGGCGAGATGCTCGAGTCATCCGAGACGGTCTCCAAGCTCCGCATCCTGGCAGTGCGTGCCGAGCCGCCCGACCTTGCACCGGGCGAGACGGTGACGCTCGACGCGCTCGTTGTGGACCCGCGGCACGACCGCTGCACCGAGCCCGTGGGGGCCGGTTCTGGCGCTCCGGCCGACTGCACGGATCCTGCTGTCGTCGGGCCGCCGACCCTCTACTGGGAGCTCTGCCTCTTCGATGAGGGGGCGAACAACCTCTTCCGCTGCGGCACCATCCCCGACCTTCCGTCCGAGGTCTCGCGCCGCGACCTTGGCACCGGCGCCACCGCATCGATTGCCTACAACGCCATCGTCCCGGCCCCCTCCTTCATCGAGCAGGCCTGCAGCCAGCTCGCCTCCGCCGACCTTCCCGACTTTGTTGAACTCCCCTCCTGCCGGCGCGGCCTGCCCGTCACCATCCGGCTGACCGCCATCGCCGCTGGCGCCGACCTCGCAGGGCGGACCAAAGATCAGTTCTGCCTCGATGAGCCCGCGGACTGCGAGATCGCCAAGAAGTCGCTCACGCTCCTGCTCCCCGACAAGGTCGCCGAGCGGAACAGCAACCCCCGCCTCGAGGGGCTCTTCAACGGTGAGACGGAACTGGAGCCCGGCGTGGCATTGGTGCCTGTCTGCGGCGACGACTCGGTGCCGGATGAAGAGGATTACGACCACCACGATCCTCGCGTCGTTCCGCTCGTCGCGCCTGTCACGGTGGGCGAGGGCTCGGGCAGCAGTGCGGAGCTCTTCAACCCGGAGCCATCGCAAGTGGATGCAGCCCCCGCGCCCAAGCGCGAGGCGCTCGACATCTCCTGGTACAGCACCTTCGGCGGCCTCCGCGGGTCCACCTACTGGGGTGAGGGTGTCACAACCGACGACGAGATCACCCTCAACCAGCTCGAGTTCAAGCAGCACATGAAAGAGTTCGGCCTGACGGAGCTTCCCGCGGGCCCGGTACGCATCTTCGCGGTGATTCGTGACGGCCGCGGAGGTGTGGACTTCTTGGAGCGAGAGATCTCGATTCCCTTCATCAGCGGTGCGGAAGAGGCCGTTGCCGAAGACCAGAAGTGCTTCGACGTGAAGGGCGTAGCGAAGTAGGTTGGAGAAGGATCTCGGCCTGCAGCTTGCGCTGAACATTTTTGAAAACCGTAGTGTTCTCGGC
>CANKLS010000055.1 GCA_947483645.1 Bradymonadales bacterium
CGGCTCAGGCTCACCGTCCGCTGCGGACCCTCATCTGCGCGCGCCGCACCGCCAGTTGCTCCCATGATGAAGTCGCCCGCGGGTACCCGGCAGAGACGCGCCCCATCCTTCGCGCTCGATCGGGTGCAGTCAGCCGTCTCTACCGACCGACCGTCGGGACCCGCATAGACCTCCATGTTGATGTCGAACCGGCGCATCGTTGAGCCGAGCAGGTTGAGCGGCTCGGTCACGGTCCGGTATCCCGCCTTCACCAGCTTGAGCTGCCGAGCTGTCGAGATGATCTGCACGGCCACCGTCTTGCCCGCTGCCGTCACGCCGAGCTGCGCGCCATCAATCATGATCGCCGCGCCGTCCAGGTTGGCCCGAATCTCGATTGTCACATCGGCAGGCGATAGCCGCACGCCCCGCAGCGTCGTCACCTCAGCGGCCGATAGCTCCAGCGTCGTTGCGTAGGGCGCAAAGCCGACCGCGCGGAGCTCCACAGCCACCGTGCCAACGGGGAGCCCCGTCAGCTGCGCAGGACCCGTCCCCACCCGCTTGCCGTTCACAAAGACCTCCAGCGGAGCCGGCTGTACATCGAGGACATCAAGGCGACCGAGCCCCGTCGCGTCGGGCGCAGCAAGCCCCAGCACCACGGGCGACACCAGGAACCGCTTCGCCAGCGCATCGAGCCCCACCCGCGCCGCCGAACCTACGCTGCTGGCCTCGCTCACCACCTCGTTGTCGGTGAACAGCAGCGCGTTGCCCGCAGGATCCCAGACCTGCAACGAGGCGAGATACTGGTTCTTGTCGAGCCGCTCGACCGCAAGGCCAATCGCGAACTTCGCATAGCTCCTACGCGCCGCCGCAAGGTCGGCCTCACGCTGCGCCTCGGGCGACACGCCCACCTGGTTGCGCGATGCATCGAAGAGGTTCTGCGACTCTTGGTCGCCGATGAAGCCGAACCGGCCGGTCGCCGTTACCCGCGCCTCGAAGATCCGCTTGCCGACGCCCAACGCGCTGCGCGTCGCATCGTCGCCGCGGAAGGGCAACAGGATGAGCGAGGTGGGCTCAGCGCTGTCGCCCGCACCCACCGCGGTGGGCGCTCGTCCGAGCAGCGCAGCCACCATGACGGCGGCGAGCGCGAAGAGCAGAAAGAGGTTTCGTCGGACCATGAGACATCCTCGTCGGGACGGGTTACGAATCAGCAGACGGACGACAGCAGAGACTCTTCAGCGATGCTCACGCCTTTCCGCCGGGCCCGACCATGAACCCGCCTGGGTGCAGGCCAAGACGGTCGAGGGCCTTCCGCCACAGCGCCGCCGTGTCGGCATCAAAGACCAGCGAGTCGTCCACCTCCATCGGGATCCAGTCGCCCCGGTGGATCTCACCCTCGAGCTGTCCTGGGCCCCATCCCGCGTAGCCGAGCAGCAACCGGAAGGGCTGCTCCGTCTGGGGCTGAAGGAACCGTCCCAGCACCTCGAGCGTCGCTGCAATCCGGATCTCACCCTCCACAGAGAACACATGTTCCTGCTCGGCGGATGCGTCCTCGCTCTCGCCACGGAAGAGCACCCAGCCGCGCTCGGGAGAGACAGGGCCACCGCGGTAGACGCGCTGCCCCTCTTGGTGCAGCTGCAACTTCAGCGAGAGGTCCTCGGCTAGGTCCTTCATCGAGAAGGGCGACGGCCGGTTCAGCACAAAGCCCACTGCGCCATCCTCGCTCGATTCCGCGAGCAGAATCACCGCCTCGGCAAAATCAGGGTCTTGCATCGAAGGTGCCGCGACGAGGAGTCCGGGGGCGAGGCTGTCTTGAACGACGGTCATGGATACATCGGGGCGGTGAGTGCGTGGCAAGGGCGACTAGCCGTCGCGCGCAGCAGGGGGAAGGGCTGGTTACCCCTTCAATGCTTCCGTTGGGTCGTCGGGATCGAGCTGCGCCATGTAGGCTGCATCCTTGGCACGAATGCCGCCGAGCACCCAAATCACCAATCCGAGGACGAGCACCGCCACCGCACCAAACTGACCGGGCGTGAAACCCGGCGACAAAAGCTCCGCTAAGTATCGCTTGTCTGCGCCGTCAATGTCGGTCGCGCGGAGGGTGTCGAGGTAGAAGCGGACGGGCGCGTAGAAGAGGATGAAGATGGCGGCATACCAGCCCGGCCGGAGCCCCGTCTGCCTGTCGGCCCAGAACCGGAAGAAGAGATAGAGCACCGCGGGGTACCACATCTCTAAGAAGCCCAAATCGAACCGAGGCGTGAAGCCGGGGGCACCGTAGCCCGCGATGGCAGGTACGCTATCCCGCCAGCCGTCCGGAAAGTTCACCGCCAGCGCCGACGTCGACGCCAGACCCACATGGTCATGCGCCGAGAAGCAGCCCATGCGCCCGAAGAACCAGCCCACCGTGAAGCCGTAGGCCATCACATCCAGATACTTCAGCACCGGGCGCCCCTTGCCGCCGCGGAACTCCAGCATCTTCGGGATGAGCACGATGCGCTTCACATTGAAGAACCAGATCATGCCCATCGCCGCACCAAGAAAGCCGCCGAACGACGAAATGCCGGACGAGATCTTGAACACCTCCAGCCAGCTCCCATTGGGCCCGAAGACCCGGTCGGGGTAGTAGGCAAACAGGCTCACCTGATGCGCCATGATGAAGCCGGTGATGACCAGCCAGAGGCCCAAGTCACCCACGATCACGGGCGATAGCCCTTTCTCTGTCGCCCGCTTCTGCGCCAGCCAGGTTGCCAGCACCACGCCGATTCCGACGAGGATGCCGAAGACATGGATCTCGATCACATCCTTGATGATGACGATGGGAAAGGTTTCGAAGAAGGGAATCGTCGCCAGCATTAGAGACCCATGGGGTGCCACGAGGTCTTGACCTCGAGGAAGGGAGTGATCCGGTAGAGGCTCTGATGGTCAGCGAGCGCCCAGGCAGTCGAGGTCCGGTCTGTATCGATCCAGACCCGCTTGATGGTGGCCGAGGCGCCGCCCTCGAGCAGCACCTGCTCCTCCATGGAGAGCCCGACAGCACCGATGGCGTCGATGTCGCGGTGGGTCGCAGCAGTCGGCAACAGCTCTTCCCGGTTGCCCGTGAGCAGGTTCACAACACCGGCCGGCAGATCGCTCGTCGCGAGCACCTCTGCAAAGTCGATGACGATCGGCGCGTGTGCGATGGGCGAGCAGGCCACCACGGCGTTTCCGCCGCAGATGACCGGCGCAACAATCGAGACCAGGCCGAGCAGCGGCGAGCTCTCGCCCGCGAACAGCACAACCACGCCCGTCGCCTCGGGTGAACTCATGTTGAAGAAGGGGCCGGCCACCGGGTTCTGGTTGCCCAGCACCTGCGTGAGCTTGTCGCACCAGCCCGCATACCAGACCAGCCGGTCGATGGAGGCGCTCACCTCCGCCTCCGCCGCCTTCGCCGTCTTGCCGTGAGCCTTGACCAGCGTAGCCGTCAGCGATTCGCGGCGGCTCTCCATCATCTCGGCGGCCCGGTAGAGGATCTGGCTGCGGAGATAGGCGGTCTTGCCGGCCCAGCTCTCTGCAGCCTTGCGAGCGGCCACAACGGCCTCTCTGAGGTCTTTGCGCGATGCGCGGGATGCGTTGGCCACAAATTCCCCCGAACGGTTACGGAGTGCCACGGAACGGCCCGACTCGGTGCGCGGAAAGGCGCCACCGATGAAGAGCTTGTAGGTCTTGGCGACGGTCAGTCGCATGTTGGTCTGCGCCGGGGTTTTCATCCGCGCACCTCGAGGTAGGGGAGCAGACCCTGGCGGCCGCCCTCGCGACCGAAGCCGCTCTCCTTGAATCCGCCAAACGGGCTCGTCGCATCAAAGCGGTTGAAGCTGTTGCCCCAGATGACGCCCGCCTTGAGCTGGCTCGCAACCGCAAAGAGCTTGGAGCCCTTGTCGGTCCAGATGCCGGCAGAGAGGCCGTAGGGAGTCGCGTTGGCCTTGGCGACCGCCTCTTCGGGCGTCCGGAAGGTCATCACGCTGAGCACCGGCCCGAAGATCTCATCGGCCGCAATCCGATGCGCCGGCGCCACACCCGTGAAGAAGGTCGGTGCCACGAAGAAGCCGCGGCCGGGGAGCGGGCAGGGCGCAGAGTGGCGCACCGCCCCATCCTCCACGCCATAGCCGAGGTAGGCCTCAATCTTGTCGAGCTGTGCCCGGCTGTTGATGGCCCCCACATCGGTGTTCTTGTCGAGCGGGTTGCCCACGCGGAGCGTCGAGAGCCGGTGGGTCAGACGCCGCACCACCTCATCGTGGATGCTCTCCTGCACGAGCAGCCGCGAGCCTGCGCAGCAGACATGGCCCTGATTGAAGAAGATGCCCGAGATGATGCCTTCGATCGCCTGGTCGAGCGCAGCGTCATCGAAGATGATGTTGGCCCCCTTGCCGCCCAGCTCCAGCGTCAGCCGCTTGCCCGTACCGGCGAGCTGCTTCTGAATCGCGCGTCCCACCTCGGTGCTCCCCGTGAAGGCCACCTTGTTGATGTCGGGATGGTTCACCAGCGCAGCACCCGTGCGCCCGTCGCCGTTCACAAAGTTCACCACGCCCGGCGGGAGGTCTGCCTCCTGAAAAATCTCCGCAAGCTTCATCGCCGTCAGCGGCGTCGTCTCGGCCGCCTTCAACACCACGGTGTTGCCGCAGGCCAGCGCAGGCGCGATCTTCCAGGCCGCCATCAGCAGCGGGAAGTTCCACGGAATCACCTGCCCCGCCACGCCGAGCGGCGCCACCTGCGCGCCTCCGAAGGCATACTGCAGTTTGTCGGCCCAGCCCGCGTAGTAGAAGAAGTGGGCGGCCGCGAGCGGCAGGTCCACATCCCGGGACTCCTTGATCGGCTTGCCACCGTTCATCGTCTCCAGGATCGCCAGCTCGCGGGCATGTTCCTGCAGCAGGCGGGCGATGCGGTAGAGATACTTGGCCCGCTCCGAAGGCGGCGTCTTCGACCAGTGCTTCTCGTAGCCACGCCGCGCCGACTTCACCGCAGCATCCACCTCGGAGGCGCTCCCCTGACCGAACTCGGCCAGCTGCTCTTCGGTCGCAGGGTTGATGGCACCGAAGTAGCTCTTCGCCGCGGTGAACTTGCCGTCGATGAAGTGGCCGTACCGCTTCTCGAACCGCACATGGTCGGTCGCCTCGAGGGCCGGCTCATACTTCCAGCCCGCGGCAGGCGCCGCGGTCGTCTTGGGGGTCTGTTTCTTGGTCGCCATGGGTCAGCCCAGCGTGTGGTAGCGAAGTGAATCGTAGGCGCCCAGGCGCTCCTTCTCGAGTTGCATCAGCAGGTCGTTCAGCAGCACCGAGGCGCCCAGCCGGAACCAGTCGGGCGACATCCACGCATCGCCCAGCGTCTCATTCACCATGACCAGATACTTCAGCGCATCCTTGGCGGTCCGGATGCCGCCGGCCGGCTTCATGCCGACCATCTTGCCGGTCTTGAAGTAGTGCTCACGGATGACCTCGAGCATCACCAGCGTCACAGGCAGCGTCGCAGCCGGCTGCACCTTGCCAGTCGAGGTCTTGATGAAGTGGGCGCCCGCATCGATGGCGAGCTGGCTCGCAAACCGAACCTTGTCGTAGGTCTGAAGCTCACCCGTCTCCAGAATGACCTTGAGGTGGGCGGGGCCGCAGGCCTCGACCGTCGCCGCGATCTCGTCAAAGACCTTCGCGTAGTCGCCCATCAGGAAGGCGCGCCGGTCGATGACCATGTCGATCTCATCCGCGCCGGTCTCTACCGTCCGTCGAACCTCCTCGAGCTTCAACGCAAGGTCGCCTTGGCCCGACGGGAAGTAGGTGGCCACCGCGGCCACCTTCACGCCCGACCCAGCCAGCGCCTCCTTGGCCACAGCCACAAGCGGTGGATAGACGCAGACCGCGCCGGTCGACGGGATGTCACTCCGACCGGGAAGCGGCCGCATCGCCTTCGCGCAGAGGTCACGCACCTTGCCTGGCGTGTCGGAACCCTCAAGCGTCGTGAGGTCAATCATCGAGACCGCCAGCAGCAGCCCCTGCAATTTGGCAGCCTTCTTGATGGAGCGGGTGCCGAGGGCCGCAGCCCGGGCTTCGACGGCGACCGCATCAACGGCCTTCCATGCGGGCGGGTGGTAGGCGGAACGCACCGCCCCGTTGTGAACACTCATCCTGTCACCGTGCAAAGGGTTGCATCCCATCCCATACCCCGCCGCGTCCCCCGCGGCCAGAAACGAACGCCGCGCCCGTCTAGATTGCGATTGCCCTGCGGGCTGCCGGCCGCGCAAAGGCACGGGTCGAATAGTCGCTCAGCATGGCAGGAAGCATTTCCGGCTCCATCGCCCTCAGCCACTGGAACGAGCTTGCGAGGATGACATCTGCGGCGCTGAAGGCCTCTCCCGTCAGCCACGGCCGGTCTGCCAGCGCCCGCTCCGCGAAGGCCACCATCGGCACAATCGCCGCAGCCTGGGCCTCGCCGGACTCGCCCTTGCGCTTGGCCATGAACAGTTCGCCCAGCGCCGGCTCCAGCGTCGCCGAGGCATAGAAGAGCCACTGCATGTAGTCCGCCCGCTCGGGCGCATCCAGCGCCGGTGCCAGCCCGGAGCCGGGAAAGGCATCTGCCAGCCAGCCGCAGATGGCGCCCGACTCAATCATCGGACGGCCGTCAATCGTGACCGCAGGAACTTTGCCATGCGGATGGATCGCCAGATAGGGTGGCTGACGGTTCTCGCCTCCCCGGACATCAAGTGTCTGCAGGGTGTAGTCAGCGCCGACTTCTTCCAGCATCCAGCGGACGCGTGTGGCGCGGGTCTTGGGATAGAAAAAAAGCACAATCTTCATAGAGATTCCTGAATCATAGGTTGAAAGAGGCGCTGCTCGGTGGTTGACTCTGCACGGTCGAGCGTCCGCGTGCGGTAACCCTCCTATCCCCATCTGGTTCGATCGCCTTGCCTTTGACAAGGGTTGCGCGGTATCGGATGAATCATTCCAACAACTTTTCCTCTCGGGCCTGCGCATGCTGAAGCTCCCCACACCGGAACTCAACGTCCGGTCAGTCATGGGCCTCGTCTCCTATCTGACGGCCATGGGTGTCGATACCTCCAGCGTTCTCGCGGCGGCCGGTCTCCACCCCAACCCGCAAGCAGCCGTGCCGGAGCGCATCTCGCGTACCGCCTGGCTCGCTGCCCACCACGAGGCAGTCCGGGTCACGCGCGACCCGCTCCTCTGTCTGCATGTCTCCGCCTGGCTCCCCTTCGGCAGCCTCGATGTCCTCGACTACCTCCTCGTTCGGAGCACCACCGTCGGCGAAGGCATGGCCCGCAGCATCCGATACACCCCCCTCCTCCACGAGGGCGTAGGCGGTCGTATCGAGGTCATCGGAAGCCACGCACACTTCTCGCACTGGCTCCTCACCCCCGACCCCGAAGCTAGCCGCTTCTCCGCGGAGTTCGCGATCGCGATCCTCTTCGTTCGGCTCACCCGCATTGCCGGCGTCGACCTGCAGGTCACCGAGATCCGGTTCGCCCACCCCTCCTACGGGGTCGAGGCGGCATTCAGTCAGTTCTTCGGCTGCCCCGTCTACTTTGGCGCGGGGCGCGACGAAATCATCTTCCCCGCCAGCGTCCTCGAGGCCAAGATCCCCGGCGGAGACGCCATGCTCTGTTCCATCCTCGAGCGGCAGGCGGAGAGCATGCGGGCCCAGTTCGTCGCCTCTGAGTCGGTCGGCGAGCAGGTGCGGCGCATCCTGCGCGAAGAGCTCGACGGTGGAGACTCCTC
>CANKLS010000056.1 GCA_947483645.1 Bradymonadales bacterium
CTCGCCTCCGGCAACCTCGACTGCAGCGGAGACCGGGTCGTTGTCTGCGGCCAGTTCGACGCCGACAGCTGCCTCGACCTCTCCACCGAAACGCTCTGCGTTGCAGGCGAGAGCTGCATCGCGGGCGCCTGCGTCCCGAACAATGTCGCCCCGATCGCCGCCGCCGGCGCCGACCTCACGGGCGAGGTGAACCGCGACATCCCGCTCGATGGCTCCACCTCCTACGATCCCGACGGCGGCGTTCTCTTCTACGCATGGGGCTTCCTCTCTGCACCGCTTGTCGGCACCTTCGGCATCGTGCCAACCGAGGGGCCACGGCCGGTCTTCCGCACCTCCGAGCCGGGCAACTACCGCATCGGACTCACGGTAACGGATAGCGGAGGGCTAACGGCCAACGACACGCTCGACATCGTGGTCACCCGTCCCGTTGTGAACCTCCCGCCCGTCGCAGTCGCCGGCGCAGACCAGACCGTCACGCTCAACACCGCGCTCCGCCTCGATGGCTCGTCCTCGTCCGACCCGGAATCAACCGCGCTCACCTACCGCTGGACCATCGTCTCGCAGCCCAGCGGCGCCGGCCTCTCCATCTCCTGCGCCACCTCCGGCTGCTCGGTGACACTGGCCGCTGCCGGCGCCTATGTCTTCCGCCTCACGGTCACCGACGGCGGCGGCCTCACCGCAACCGACGATGTTACCATCACCGTCAGTTCGGCCCCCTGTCTGCTCTTCTCGGAGTATGTGGACGGCGTCTCGAGCAACAAGGCCTTCGAACTCTACAACTGCGGCACCGGCACCGTCGACCTCGCCGACTTCACGGTCTGCCTCTTCACCAACGGCTCGCTCCTCTGCACCACGGCAGCCTCCTTCTCAGGCACCCTGACTGCGGGCGATGTCTTCGCCGTCTGCAACTCCGGCGCCGACCCGGCCGTCTTGCCCGCGTCGCGCTGTGACGCCTACTCACCTGCCACCAACTTCAACGGCGACGACCGGCTCGTTGTCTTCGAGGACCCCGCGCGCGACCGCCGTATCGATATCGGGGACAACCTCCTCGACGCCATCGGCCCGCTCGACGGCCCGCTTGTGCCACCGCTCGATGCTGCGGCCTCGCTGCAGCGCTGCAACCTTGCCCCCGCGCTCGCCGTGGGCAGCTGGACCTACGGCGACTGGTTCGCACCCAACGCTCTCCCCAACGACTTCTCCAACATCGGGATCCCGCCCGTTGCCACCGCCTGTCCTTCGGCCAACAGCCCGCCCGTGGCCGTGGGTGGCGCAGACCGCGACGCCTACGTCGGCGACCTGGTGACCCTCGACGCAAGCGGCTCTTACGACCTCGATGGCGACACGCTCTCCTACCGTTGGACAGCCGTCACGGCGCCGGCAGGATACCCCCTCCCCACGCTCTCCGGCACCGGCGCGAGCGTGAGCTTTTCGCCTTCGGCGGCAGGCAGCTACCAGTTCTCGCTCACCGTCACCGATGGTCGCGGAGGCTCCGACGCGCAGGTCGTCACCATTCGTACCACCATCTTCAACAGCGCCCCCGTCGCCATCGCAGGCGGCCCCGCCGTCGCGGCCCCCTCGACCACCGTCTACCTCGATGCGGCCTCTTCGTATGACCCCAACGGCGACCTGCTCACCTACACCTGGAGCTTCGACAGCCTCCCCTCCGGTAGCTTCGCCTCGTTCTCCAGCACGACCTCGGTCTACCCCACCTTCTACGCCGATGTCCTCGGAACCTACGTCGTGCGACTCACCGTGCGAGACCCCGCCGGTTTCACCAGCTCCGACACCCTCACCATCAGCGTCCAGACGACGAGCGGCTGCCTCCGCATCTCGGAATATCTGGAGGGAACCAGCCTCAACAAGGCGGTGGAACTCCACAACTGCGACACCCCTTCAGCGAGCCTCTCGGGCGTCTATCTCTGCGTTGTCACGAACACCGGGACCACCTGCTCCAACAACATTCCTCTCGCCGGCACCGTGGCTGCCGGAGGCACCCATGTGGTCTGCAACAGCGGTCTCACACTCGGTCTAGCCTCCTTCTGCAACCAGACCACGGGAGCTCTCAACTTCAACGGCGACGACCGTCTCTTGCTCTACCGCGACACCGACGCCACGGGCAGCTTCTCGGTCTCCGACGAGGTGCTCGACGCCTTCGGCGAGAGCGCCGTCATGCCGCTCGATATTGTGCCGCCGTGGGCCAACCTGACCTTCCAGCGCTGCAACGTCGCCGCCTACACCGGCACAGGCACCTTCGTGCTAGAGAACTTCTACGCGGTCGCGGCCCTCGACGACTACGCTGGCTTCGGTATTGCCCCCACCTACGCCGGCTGCCCCTGACCGTCGCCCGTCCATCGGCCCGCAGCCCCTCGCATCCTTTGCAGGCGGCTCACTTTCGTGGCAGACTGCCGCTCCATGTTTCTCTTCGATTGACGGACCTCCGATGACCGCGACTGCCTCTTGGAAGGACAGCATCCTTCTGCCCAAGACCGACTTTGCCATGAAGGCCGACCTCGCCATGCGTGAGCCGGAGCTGCAGAAGCGGTGGGAGACAGACCGGCTCTACCACCGGCTCCTCGAGGCCCGCGCGGCCAAGAAGAAGTTCGTCCTCCATGACGGCCCGCCCTACGCCAACGGCAGCATCCATCACGGCCACGCGCTCAACAAGGTCCTCAAAGACATCGTCATCAAGTACCAGACCCTTCAGGGCCACTGGTCGCCCAACGTGCCCGGCTGGGACTGCCACGGCCTGCCCATCGAGCAGAAGGTGGACGAAGAGCTCGGCGGCAAGAAGCGCGAACTCTCCGCCGTCGCTTTCCGCAAGCTCTGCCGCGCCTATGCCGAAAAGCACATCGCCATCCAGCGGGAGCAGTTCAAGCGGCTAAGCATCCTCGCCGAGTGGGAGCGGCCCTACAAGACGATGGACTACGGCTACGAGGCCTCGATTGTTCGTGAGCTCGGCCGATTCATGGAGAAGGGCTACGTCTTCAAGGGTCTCAAGCCGGTGCACTGGTCGTGGGCGGCCGCCTCGGCGCTTGCAGAGGCCGAGGTCGAGTACGAGGCCTACGATGCGCCGAGCGTCTATGTGCGCTTTGCCTTCGACGCGGCGCCGGAGTGGCTCGCCAGCAAGGCGGGCGGGCGGGCCATCGACGTCGTCATCTGGACGACCACCCCGTGGACGCTGCCCTCCAACCTCGCCATCGTCCTGCATCCGGGTCTCGATTACGAGCTGCTCGCGCTCGACGACAAGAGCGCCATCGTCGTCGCCTCGGGCCTCAAGCCGGCTGTCTACGCCGCCTGTGGCCTGCCGGAGCTCGAGAGCCTCCACACCTTCAGGGGTGCCGAACTGGTCGGAACGCTCGAAGGCCCCCATCCGAAGCCCGAGGCGCGCCACCCCTTCATCGACCGAGGCTCGGTGCTGCTTCCCGCTGACTACGTCACGCTCGAGCAGGGCACGGGCTGCGTCCACACCGCGCCCGGCCACGGCGACGACGACTTCCAGACCGGCCGCCGCTTCGGCCTGCCGCCGCTCTCGCCTATCAACAAGTATGGCAAGTATACCGACGAGGTGCCCGACTATGTCGGCAAGCATGTCTTCGAGGCCAACCCGCTGATTTCGGTCCGGCTCGAAGAGAGCGGCCGCCTGCTCAACAAGGCCGGCGAGAAGTATCACATCCCCCGCTACCCGCACTGCTGGCGCACCAAGAAGCCGCTCATCTTCCGCGCCACCGAGCAGTGGTTCATCGGCGTGGATCGCGGTGAACTCCGCACCCGCGCCCTGCGCGAGATTGGCGCCACTACCTGGATCCCCCACTGGGGTGAGAACCGCATCCGCGGCATGATCGAGGCGCGCCCCGACTGGTGCATCTCGCGCCAGCGCTCCTGGGGCGTCCCCATCCCGGCCTTCATGTGCGGCGGCTGCGGCAAAGAGATTGTGAGCCATCTCGTCGCCAACCATGTGGCCGACCTGACCGACACGCTCGGCTGCGATATCTGGTTCGAGCGCTCGGCGGCCGAGCTGGTCCCGGCCGGCTTCGTCTGCCCCCACTGCAGCGCTGCGCCCGAGCAGTTCGAGAAGGTCGAGGACATCCTCGATGTCTGGTTCGATTCCGGCGTGAGCTGGGCCGCCGTTCTGCGCGACCGCGAGGGCATCACCGAGCAGGCTGACCTCTACCTCGAGGGCTCCGACCAGCACCGCGGCTGGTTCCACACCTCGCTCCTGACCTCGGTTGCGCTCGACGACCGCGCCCCCTTCAAGGCGGTGCTGACCCACGGCTTCGTGGTCGATCAGTCGGGCCGCAAGTACTCCAAGTCGAGCCCCAACTTCGAGCCGCTCGAGCGCATCCTCGATGTCATGGGCGCCGATGTGCTCCGCCTCTGGGTTGCCTCCGTCGACTACCGCAACGACGTCGTCCTCACCCCCGGCCTGCTCCAGCAGGTGGGCGAGTCCTACCGCAAGATTCGCAACACCATCCGCTTCCTGCTGGGCAACCTCCACGACTTCAACCCCGCGGAGCAGCCCCTCGCAACCGCCGCGCTGACCGACCTCGATCGCTGGGCGCTCGCCAAGACGCAGGACTACATCGGCAAGCTCCGGACGGCCTACGACAGCTACGAGTTCCATGCCGCCTACCACGCTACCTTGGAGTTTTGCGGCGGCGTGCTGAGCGCGGTCTACCTCGACGTCCTCAAAGACCGCCTCTACTGCAACGACCCTGCCGACCCGGCGCGCCGCGCCTCGCAGACCGTCATCTACGAGGTGCTGCGTGCCCTCGTCATCGGCGTCGCCCCTATCCTCAGCTTCACCGCTGAGGAGGCCTGGGCAGCCATGCCGCGCCGCGCCGGCGAGCAGGATTCGGTCTTCTTTGCAGACTTCCCCGCAGCCGACCCGTCGCTCGCCGTTGTGCCCGCCGGCTTCATCCGGCTGCTCGAGAAGCGGGGCGAGGTGCAGGAGCAGATTGAGGCCCGCCGCCCGAAGAAGAAGGGCGAGCGCGAGCCCGGCCAGATCGGCTCCTCCCAAGAGGCCGTCGTCACGCTCACCATTCCCGCCGAAGAGGCGGCCACCTACGCGGCCCGCGCCGAAGAGCTCGCCGAACTCTTCATCGTCTCGGAGGTCAAGGTGGCGCTCGGCAGCTGGGCCGTCTCCGTCGACACCGCCACGACCCACCGCTGCGCCCGTTGTTGGAACCACCGGGAATCTGTGGGCAGCCGCGCGGCGTTTCCTGACCTCTGCGGCCGCTGCGCCGACGTTGTCGAAGCCCACCCTGAACTCATCCCGGCGCCTTCCGCCGAGCCCTAACGCTCTTGCCTCATGAGGGGTCTCCCTTGACGAAGAAATACATCATCCTGCTGCTCATCGTGGTCTTCGGCGTCGCGGCCGACTTGGTCACCAAGCAGCTTGCCATTGACCATCTCGCCAGCCCCTACTGGGACCACACCTTTGTCCGAACCGTCCCGGCCGAGGCAGACGGCAAGACGCTCGAGGCATGGGCCGCAGAGGAGTTCGGCGTCACCGCCTCCGACGAAGATGCCCCGACCTTCTACATGAACACCTTCGCGCTCGGCGACGGCACCCGCGAGCCGCAGCGGCTCAATGCGGGCACTGAGCTCAAGGCAGGCGAGCGGCTGCAGTTCCGCTACCGCGAAATCGAGGTGGTCCCCGGCTTCTGGCGCCACATCTACGTGCGCAACCACGGTGCTGCCTGGGGCATGTTCTCCAAGCATTCGGAGGCCTTCCGCATCCCCTTTTTCATCACCGTCAGCATCGTCGCGATGGGCTTCGTGATGAGCATCTTCCGCAAGCTCCGCGAAGACCAGTACCTACTCATCGTAACCCTCTCCTTCATTGTCGCCGGTGCCATTGGCAACTTCGTCGACCGCATGCGCTTCGGCTACGTCGTCGACTTCATCGACTGGTATGTCGCCTGGGGCGGTCGCGACCGCCACTGGCCCACCTTCAACATTGCAGACGTCTGGATCAGCTGCGGCGTCACGCTGATGATCATCCAGTCGCTCTTCGTGAAGGACCTCATTCCGGAGGGGACCACCGCGGCCGAGCCTGCCAAGGGGACGAACACGGCGGAACCGGCCTCCGACGAGCGGGAAGGGTAGGGCGCCCGTGTGGCCCGATCTCTTCGACCTGCTCGGCTTCCAGGCGGCAGGTCCGACCTTTGAGGTCATCCTCTGGTCCATCGCCCTCCTCATCGGCGTCTGGCAGGCCGAGAGCGAGTGGCGCAGCAGCCGCGCCGGCGAGGTCAGCCCGCTAGGCTGGGCGCTCGCCCTTGGCCTCATCGGTTTCGGCCTCCGCCGCCTCTACGGAACTCTCCAGCAGGGCGAACTCTATCTGGGCGAAGATGGGCTCTCCATCGCGACCTACGGATTCCTTTACGCAGCCGGCTTCGGTACCGCCGTGCTGCTGTCGCTCTGGCAGGCACGGAGTCGTGCCGCGCTCGGCGCACCGCCGCCGGCCAAGGTCATCGACCTGGCCCTCTGGATGCTCGTCGGCGGTGTCGTTGGCGCCCGCGCCTTGGGCTGGCTGACCACGCTCCCCGCGGCCCTCTCCGCCTGCTCTTCGCTCGGCAGCGATAGCCTCGAGTGCCGCGCCATCTTCCAGGTCTGGCACGGCCCCAACGTCTTCCTCGGCGGCTCCATCGGCTCCTTCATCGCAGGCGGAATCTGGTCACGCCGCGGCGGCCACTCGCTCGCCGCCGCCTGCGACACCGTCGCACCCGGCGTCGCCATCGGCCACGCCATCGGCCGCATCGGCTGCGTCGCCGCCGGCTGCTGCTACGGCGCCATGACGAACGCCTCCATCGGGCTCTCCTACCCCATGGCCAGCCCCGCCTTTGCCGACCACTACAACCATGCCTCGGAGGCCGGTCGCGAGCAGCTCTCCACGCTCGGTCACAGCTTCGCCGTGCATCCGTCGCAGCTCTACGATGGCGGCGCCGAGCTGCTTATCTGCCTCTTCCTCATCGCTACGCCCTTCGGCCGCAACCTCACCGGTGGCCGCCGCTTCGCGCTCTGGGCCATCCTTTACGGCACGGCCCGCGTCATCACCGAGCTCTTCCGCGGCGACACCATCCGCGGCTACCTCGTCCGCATCGACAGCCCCGGGCTCCGCGAGCTGCTCTCCATCGGCAACGACCTGCCCTCCTTCCTCACGACGAGCCAGGTCATCTCGCTCTCCATCATCGCGCTGGGCCTCTGGTGGTTCCGCCGCCCCGCTACGAAGGCCGACGCATCGCCTTGAGCCGGTCGAGGTTGGTGCGGAAGCTCCGCTCGCCCGACTCCAGCGGCGGCGTCTCCAGCATGGCCGGCGTGTTCTCAAAGGCGGGGTGATTGACGAGGTGGGCGAAGGCCTCCGCCGCGATGCCGCCTACGCCAATCTGGTCGTGCCGGTCTTTGCGGTTGCCCAGCCCGCCCATCGAGCCGTTGAGGTGGAAGGCGGCGACCTTGTCCCAGCCGACCGTCTGCTTGAGCTGCTGGAGCATCTCTTCGCAGGCCTCTGCAGAGCCGAGGTCGTAGCCGCCCGCGAAGGCGTGGC
>CANKLS010000057.1 GCA_947483645.1 Bradymonadales bacterium
GACCACCTCGACACCGCCGCGGCCGCCGATCGGGCCTTTCGTAGCGTGGCCCGCACCGCCGTCTGGACCAGCCGCGGACTGCAGTCGCGCCACCTCCCCATCGCCGAGCCGCTCGTCGCGCTGGAGCATCTCCGCAACGCTGTGGAGCGCGGCGAGGGGCCCTGGTGCCTCATCGCCACCTCCATCGGTGCACAGGGCCACAACCTGCAGTTTGCGGGGCAGCTCTTTCACCTCGATCTGCCCTGGAACCCGGCCCGCGTGGAGCAGCGCGAAGGCCGACTCGACCGCCCCGGCGGCCAGGCCAACATCCCCATCGTCACGCTCACGCCGCCCGCCGCGCTCGAACGGCGGCTCCGGCTCCTCGAACGGCTCGCCCGAAAGGCCAAGACGGCGCACGAGGCGGCGCTTCCCCTCCAGCAGACCGATGGGCCCGACCCATGGGCTCCGCTCCTCAGCCTCGCGGCCGGCAACCCCGCTGCAACCGAGCAGCCACAGGCCGACGACCCCGAGCAGCTCCTCGTTGCCTTCCGGCCGCTCGGTCCCTGGCTCCGCCGCCCGGGCCGCGTCTGGCAACCGCTCTCCGCTGCTCAACTCTTGCGTCTCATCGCCCATAACCCGCGCCTGCTCCCACCAACCGAAGCCGCTCAGCTCTCGGCCCGCGCAACCCGCTGGCTCGCCCTGCTGGAGGCCGAGAGCGCGGCCCTCTCGCGGCTCGCGGCGCGGCCCGCGCCTGCGCGACTGCGGCAGGCAGCGCGGCAGAGCTGGAACGACAGCGCGGGCTGGGCCGAGGCGGGGCAGTTCGACAGCGCGCGGCAGCAGCTCGAGCCGCTCGAACGCTGGAGCAGGGCCGACCGGCCGTCCGGCCGCAAAGCCTCCAGCGAAGCCCCGACTGCTTGCGGTCCCATCGACCGAGCCGAGACCACCGAGCCCCTGCCCCACCTCTGGCTCGAGGCCTCCGCAACCCTCCTCGACAGCCTGCTTGCAGAGCGATCCCCGCCTTCGTATGAGACGCCCACCTCGGGGCGCGGCCTAGCCGCTGAGACAGGAATTCGCCTGAACCCGCAAACCTGATCCGGATCATGCCGGCGTAGGAAAGGAAGACCGCATGTCACGCGCAGAACAGACCACCCGCATCCCCGGGCCCGCCTCCCAGATCTCCACCTCGCCCCTCACCGGCTCCCGCAAGGTCTACCTGCTCGGCAAGCAGGGCGTGCAGGTCCCCTTCCGCGAGGTCACGCTCAGCCCCAAGCCGAGCCGCACGGGCGCCGTCGAAGCGGCACCGCCGCCGGTCATGCTCTACGACACCTCGGGCCCCTACACCGACCCCGCCGTCACCATCGATGTGCACACCGGCCTCGCCCAGCTCCGCGCCGACTGGATCGCCGCCCGCGGCGACACCGAGCTCGTCGAAGCCCGTCTCGTGAAGCCCGAAGACAACGGCTACCACGGCGACTCCACCCGCGCGCCGGCCCCCATGCCCGAGGCCACCCGCCGCGAAATCCGCCGCGCGCTGCCCGGCAAGAATGTCTCGCAGATGTACTACGCCAAGCAGGGCATCATCACCCCAGAGATGGAGTTCGTCGCCCTGCGCGAGAACCTCAAGCTCCAGTCCATCCGCGACGCAGGCCTGCCCCTCGACAACGGCCGCGAAGCCCGCCTCGCCGGCAACCCGCTCGGCGCCTCCATCCCCAAGGAGATCACCGCCGAGTTCGTCCGGAGCGAGGTCGCACGCGGCCGCGCCATCATCCCGAACAACATCAACCACCCCGAGAGCGAGCCGATGATCATCGGCCGCAACTTCCTGGTGAAGATCAACGCCAACATCGGCAACTCCGCCGTCTCCTCCTCCATCGAAGAAGAGGTGGAGAAGATGGTCTGGTCCATCCGCTGGGGCGCCGACACCGTCATGGACCTCTCCACCGGTCGCGAAATCCACACTACCCGCGAATGGATCCTCCGCAACTCGCCCGTCCCGATCGGCACCGTGCCCATCTACCAGGCCCTCGAGAAGGTGGGCGGCGTGGCCGAAGACCTCACCTGGGAGCTCTACCGCGACACGCTCATCGAGCAGGCCGAGCAGGGCGTAGACTACTTCACCATCCATGCGGGCGTCCGCCTCAAGTATATCCCGCTCACCGCCAAGCGGGTCACCGGCATCGTCTCGCGCGGCGGCTCCATCCTCGCCCGCTGGTGCCTCGCCCACCACAAAGAGAACTTCCTCTACACCCACTTCGAAGAGATCTGTGAGATCATGAAGGCCTACGACGTGGCCTTCTCGCTCGGCGACGGCCTCCGCCCCGGCTCCCTCGCCGACGCCAACGACGAGGCCCAGTTCGGCGAACTCGAGACGCTCGGCGAGCTCACCAAGATCGCCTGGAAGCACGATGTGCAGACCATGATCGAGGGGCCCGGCCATGTGCCCATGCACCTCATCCAAGAGAACATGACCAAGCAGCTCGAGGTCTGCGGCGAGGCCCCCTTCTACACCCTGGGGCCCCTCACCACCGACATCGCGCCCGGCTACGACCACATCACCTCGGGCATCGGCGCCGCCATGATCGGTTGGTTCGGCACCGCCATGCTCTGCTACGTGACCCCCAAAGAGCACCTCGGCCTGCCCAACCGCGAAGATGTTAAGACCGGGGTCATCACCTACAAGATCGCCGCCCACGCCGCCGATCTCGCCAAGGGCCACCCTGGCGCGCGCCACCGCGACGACGCCCTCTCCAAGGCCCGCTTCGAGTTCCGCTGGCAGGACCAGTTCAACCTGTCGCTCGACCCCGACACCGCCCGCGCCTTCCACGACGAGACGCTCCCCGCAGAAGGCGCCAAGACCGCCCACTTCTGCTCCATGTGCGGCCCCAAGTTCTGCTCCATGGAGATCACCCAGCAGGTCCGCGACCTGGCCGCCGCCAACGAGGCCGAGGCCGAAGTGAACGCCGCCATGCAGGCGAAGTCGGCCGAGTTCCGGGCCCAGGGCTCCCAGCTCTACGCCGAACCGGGCGACGCCGAGTAGCTGCCGAAGATCGAAGCCGGCCCACAGCCCCTGTGGAAAACCGGTGGAGATCTCTGGGGAGCCGGCAGGGGAAACCGCAGGGCAACTTTTGGCGGCCCGGAAACTCCCCCCTGCCACCACCAACTCTCCCTGTGGACTTGCAGCAGTTCTCCACCCGCCCCGAGCCGCCTCATCGCTTTGCACAAAGCGGCCTTGTGACCATCCTTCCACAGGCTCACCCGCCCCCTATGACGGGGACGTGGAATTGATCTCTTCAATCATTTTTTGCCTTCAAAACAGCAAGCGCGCGAGCGACCTCCAGACTGGCGCGTTGCGCTCGACATTTCCGACCCGTTTGGACTACCTAACAGCCCGTAACCTTCACCCTGAGTGACCCATGGAATTCGTCCTCGACACACCCGCGCTGCTTCGTGAACTCTTCAAGGTGAAGGCTGTCGCGAGCGGCAAGAGCACGCTGCCCATCCTGCAGCACACCCTCATCGAGGCGCTCGAGGACGGCACCGTCACCTTCGCAGCGACCGACAACGAGCTCACCCTCATCTCGTCGGCCACCGCCAACGTCGTCACGCCGGGCCGCATCGCCGTCCGCGCCAGCGACTTCTTCGACATGGTCAAGAGCGCCTCCGCGCCCACCGTCCGCATCTCCAAGTCGAGCGATGGCGGCTGGGTCAACCTCGACGCCGGCGCCATCAAGGCCCGCTTCGCCAGCGCCGACCCGCTCGAGTATCCCGCGCTCGTCCGCATGCCCGAGAAGCCGAGCATCGTCATCCCGACAGCCCAGTTCACCCGGGTCATGGACCGCGCCATCATCAGCGTCTCGACCGATGACGGCCGACCCAACCTCACGGGCGCCCTCACCAAGCTCAGCGGCGACGGCACCTTCACCATGGTCGCCACAGACGGCCACCGCCTCAGCCACGTCTCCACGAAGATCGCCAACTTCGAAGGCGACCCTGGCGCGCTCGCGACCGGCGTCATCATCCCCAAGCGCGGCCTCGCCGAGCTCCGCCGCACCATCGACTCCACCGAGCCCGAGCTCGGCATCGAGGTCTCCGGCTCCAACGTCATCTTCGGCTACGGCGCCACGCAGCTCAGCATCCGCCTCATTGACGCCTCCTTCCCCGACTTCAACCGGGTCATCCCCGCCGAGAAGCCGGAGCGGCGCGCAGAGGTCAGCCGCACCGAGCTCCTCCAGTATGCCCGCATCGCCAACATGAAGGTCGGCAGCGGCAACGAGAAGAAGATGGTCCGCCTCGAGCTCGACCCCCAGAACAGCGCGCTCATCATCTCGAGCAACACCAAAGACTGCGAGTTCTCGGCCACCGTCGACGCCGTCTACTCGGGCAAGTCGGTCAAGGCCGGCTACAACCCCTCCTACTTCACCGAGCTCCTCCCCGTCCTCCCCGGCGACAAGCTCTTCGTCGAGATGATCGACGCTCTCTCGCCCACCATCATCCGCGAGACCGAAGGCGAAGATGGCGACGATTCGCTCTTCATCGTCATGCCGATGCGTCTCTGATCGCAGGTGTTTGTCCAGCGCGTGGCCATCCGCGCCTTCCGGAACCTCGAGCAGGTAGCCTTCGAACCCTCGCAGGGCTTCAACCTCATCGAGGGTGAGAACGGGCAGGGAAAGACCAGCTTGCTCGAAGCTGTGGGCATGCTCGCAAGCCTCAAGTCCTTCCGCGGCGCCAAAAACGCCGAGATGATCCAGGATGGCCACGAGCAGGCGCGCCTCTCCTGCCTGCTCATGCGCGACGGCATGGAGCGCGACCTTCAGATCGAGGTCAACCCCCGCTCCCGCCGCATCCTGCTCCACAACAAGCCGGTGCGGCAGCTCTCCGAACTCTACGGCCTGCTCAACCTCGTCACCTTTGTGCCCGAAGATGTGGGCATCGTGCGGGGCACGCCAGGCGAACGCAGGCTCTTCTTCGATCGCATGATCTTCGCCTCGCAGTATGCCTACGCAGACGAAATGGCCGACTACGAAGAGGCCCTCCGGCAGCGCAACGCCATCCTCCGCCAGGAGCAGCCGAGCCGCTCACTCGCCCGCGCCTTCGAGTCGGAGCTCGTTCGGCATGGCGCCACCGTCATCCTCCGCCGCATCGCCTATGCCGACCGGCTCGCGCCGCGGCTGCTGGCCACCTTCGGCGAGATCTTCGACCGCGAATTGCCGCTCACCGCAGCCTGGGAGGGAGAGCTGCTCGAACCCGATGAGCGCCCCACGCGTGAGACCCTCGAGGCCCGCTTCGCCGCCCGCCTCGACGGCTGCTGGAGCCACGACCTGGCCCGCGGCCACACCACCGTCGGCCCCCACCGCGACGACCTCCGCATCTCGCTCGACGGACGCGACGCCCGCACTCACGCCTCGCAGGGCCAGCAGCGGGCCGCCGTCCTCGCCTTCAAAATCTCCGAGATCCGCCTCCTCGAAGAGCAGCTCGGCTTTGCCCCCATCCTCGCCCTCGACGACGTCTCCAGCGAGCTCGACCCGCAGCGCAACGCCCGCCTCTTCGCCTTCCTGAGCCACTTCCAGGGCCAGGTCTTCATCACCACCACAGACCGCTCCTTCATCCGCATCGACACACCCTTCCGGCTGTGGCGCATGACCCGCGGCCACCTCACGACCGAGTCTGCATGAAGCCCCCAGCGCCGGCCGCAGCGACCGATCCCGTCCAGCTCCTCATGCCGCCCGAGCTCGCCGCCTGGGCCGCCCAGCCCGGCGTCACGGTCCACCGCTACCGCCTCTACTGGAAGAGCCTCTCGCCCTTCCTCTTCGGCGCCGGCCTGCTGCTCTTCACCGCCTTCTGGTGGGCGCTCCACCATGGCGTCGCCGGCCCCTTCAACAAGGGCCTCATCGGCCTGCTGCTCGCCTTCTGCGGCTGGGCGCTCTGGGTCGCCATCCACTGGGCCACCTTCCCCAACAAGGTCTTTGTGGCCCGCACCGCCACCGACCTCGTCCTCGTCGACGGCTCCCGCGCCTGGCGCATCCCGCTCAGCGAGCTCCGCAACGAGCACATCAACCGCGACCAGCTCAAGCGGGCCGACCGCAAGGCCACCCTGCCCCTCCACATCGGCTCCCACCGCTTCTCCATCCTGCTGCTCGGCCACTTCGTGAAACTCGACAACCACCTGCAGCTGGTCGCCGCCCTCCTAGAAGCCATCATGCTCCGCAAGCAGGCCGCCGGCTAGGTCGCCTCGGGGTTCTGCTCTTGGATGCGCCAGAGCTCCGCGTAGAGCCCATCCTTCGCCAGCAGCTCCGCATGGGTGCCACGCTCGGCGATGCGCCCTTCGCGCAGCACGAGGATCTCGTCCGCATGCGCCACGGTCGAGAGCCGGTGGGCAATGACCAGCGTGGTGCGGCCGTTGGAGGCCGACCGGAGCGTCTCCAGGAGCTGCTTCTCGGTGTTGAGATCGAGCGACGAGGTCGCCTCATCGAAGACCAGAATCGGCGGGTTCTTGAGCAGCGCCCGGGCAATCGCCACCCGCTGCTTCTCGCCACCCGAGAGCTTGAGCCCCCGCTCGCCCACCATCGTCTCCAGGCCCAGCGGCAATGAGGCCACAAAGGCGTCGAGCTGGGCCGCCTTCACCGCGTCGAGCAGCTCCTGCTCCGAGGCCCCGAGCCGCCCGTAGGCGATGTTGGCGCGCAGGGTGTCGTGGAAGAGCACGGTGTCTTGCGGCACAATGCCAATGGCACCCCGCAGCGACCGCTGCGTCACGCTCCGCGTCTCCTGACCATCGATGCTGATGCCCCCCTGCTGCGTCTCGTAGGAGCGGAAGAGCAGACGAGCGATGGTCGACTTGCCTGCGCCGCTCGGACCCACCACAGCCACCCGGTGGCCGGCGGGGATGGAGAAGCTCACGCCGTGCAGAATCGGCCGGTTGCTGTCGTAGGCAAAGTCGACGCCCTCAAAGCGGACCGCGCCACCCTTGAGCACCAGCTCGGTCGCGGCCGGTGCATCCAGGATCTCGGGCGTGCGGCCGAGCAGCTTGAAGAGCCGCTCGAGGTCCACCGTGGCGCTCTTGAGCATGGAGTAGATGGTGCCGAGGAAGCCGAGCGGGATGAAGAGCTGGATGAGGAAGGCGTTGAGGGCGACGAGGTCGCCGACAGTCATCGTCTTTGCGCCAACGCCCTTGGCGGCCAGCAGCATGAGCCCGGTGACGCCCGCTGTGATGATGAGCCCCTGCCCCGCGTTGAGCACCGCCAGCGACTGCTCCGACTTGACGGAGGCCGCCTCCCAGCCCCGCATCGCCTTCTCGTAGCGGCCGATCTCATGCGGCTCGTTGGTGAAGTACTTCACCGTCTCGTAGTTCATGAGGCCGTCGACGGCCCGCTGCTGCGACTCGGAGTCGGCGGCGTTCATGACCGCCCGGATGGGGATGCGCCACTGCGTCACCCGGAGCGTGTAGGCCACATAGGCGGCAAAGGTGAGCAGCACGACCGCGGCAAAGGTGCCAGCATACTGGGTGAAGAGGATGGCCACGACCATCGCCAGCTCGAGC
>CANKLS010000058.1 GCA_947483645.1 Bradymonadales bacterium
AGGTCCACAAGAAGGCCAAGGAGCTCGGCGCCTAAGCCGACGGAGTACCCATGTCGCTTGTCACCCTCGATATCATCACGCCCGAGCGCGCCATTTTTCACGGTCAGGTCACCGAGGTCATTCTCCCCGGTGAGTTGGGACAGATGGGCATCCTCGTTGGCCACAGCAACCTGATGACGCTCATCAGAGCAGGCGAGCTGATCGCCAAGTCGGCCGATGGCGAGCGCCGCTTCGCCGTTGCGTCAGGTTTCGCTGAGGTTACGGCCTCATCGGTCGTGGTGCTGGTTGATTCCGGAGAGGGAGCGAGCGACATCGACGTTGAGCGGGCGCGTCGTGCGCTCGCCGCGGCGGAGTCGCGATCCTTGGATGCGGCTGCTGCCTCCTCCGACGAGCTCGAGGCGCATCAGGAAGAGCTTGCGCGGGCCCGCAACCGCATCGCCATCTTTGAGCGCTCCAGCCGCGCCTGAGCGGCCGCCCGACTTCTTGCCACGCGAAGGGTCGGTAGCCTAGAGCACGGACGACTTCCTCCGCTCGCTCGACAACTTGCGGGGGCCCATCCAGAGGTTTCCCCATGCAACGATGCAGCGCTGTTTTGCTCTCATTCTCTCTCTTGCTTCCCGCCGCGGCCTACGCGCAGGAGGAGGTGGAGGTCTTCGCCCCGGACGTCAATGAGACGCCCAGATTTTCAAAGCCTGGGTTCTACGCGATCTCGCCCACTGTCTCCTATGTGAACATCCCCAACTTCGTCCTTGATGGCTTCTTCAGCCGTCACACGGGGATGTGGGAGGGAGATGCAGTCAACCTCTCCTACGGGCTGGGCTGGTCCTACACCCGCCCTGATGCCTACGAGATTTCGGCGACAGTGCAGCAGACCAGCATGGCCACGGCCGATGGCTACTGGCTCGAGAAGGGCGATCGTGTCGAGGAGGCCGACTGGACCACCAACGACCTGAGCATGCTGAGCGTGGAGACCCAGTTCCACTGGCTCTGGGGCTTGAGCCGCGACGGGCGTAGCCAGCTCGCCTATGGCTTCGGCCTCGGTGTCGCGAAGGTGAGCGGCGAGTTCAAGAAGTATGATCTGGATGTCGGCCGTTGCGGGGCGGATGGGTTGCTTGATGCGGAGCGGCTCAGCACCGACGCTGCCCTCCTCGACAAGTGCTTCACGGAGACTGGGGATCCGGCCTGGCTTTTGGATGGCAACGGAAATCCGAAGGTGGTGGTCGAAGACAAGATTCCCCCCTTCGTCCCCATCCTCTCGGCGAGCATCGGTCTGCGGCAGACGATTTCGGACAATGCAGTGCTGGCTCTCGACGTGGGAATCAGGGCGCCGCAGGGGCTGTTTGTCGGGCTGAGCGCGGGCTACCAGTGGCCGCAGGGCAAGTGACGGCGTCGGGAGAGAGGTCATGAACAAGGTAGTAGCGTCGGCAGACGAGGCGATTGGCGACATCACCGACGGCATCACGCTGATGTCGGGCGGCTTCGGTCTCTCGGGCAACCCGGAGAATCTTATCCTTGCGCTGCTTCGGAAGAACGCGCGCGACCTGACCATCATCAGCAACAACTGTGGAACCGACGCCTGCGGTCTGGGCGTGCTGCTGCAGAACGGTCAGGTGAAGAAGATGATCTCGAGCTATGTGGGCGAGAACAAGACCTTCGAACGGCTTGTGCTCTCGAACCAACTGGAGATCGAACTCAACCCGCAGGGCACGCTGGCGGAGCGCATCCGCGCGGGCGGCGCAGGCATCGAGGGCTTCTACACGCCGACCGGCTACGGCACCCCGGTGGCCGATGGCAAAGAGACGCGCATTATCGGCGGCCGCTGGTGCGTTCTCGAGACGGCGCTCCGGGCCGACTTTGCCTTCGTGAAGGCCTGGAAGGGCGACGGGGCAGGAAACCTCATTTATCGGATGACCTCTCGGAACTTCAATCCGATGATTGCGACGGCCGGCAAGGTGACCATCGCCGAGGTGGAGGAGCTGGTGGAGACGGGTGAATTGGACCCCGACCAGATCCATACGCCGGGCATCTACGTGCAGCGCATCTTCCAGGGCAGCAACTACCAGAAGTGGATCGAGCAGCGCACCGTGCGCCCTCGACCGGAGGCCTAGTCATGGCGCTTTCACGAGAGCAGCTGGCGCAGCGTGTTGCGCTCGAGCTGCAGGATGGATTCTATGTGAACCTGGGCATCGGCATCCCGACGCTGGTGGCGAACTACATCCCAGCGGGGATGGATGTTGTGATGCAGTCGGAGAACGGCCTGCTCGGCATGGGCCCCTTTCCCTACGAGGGCGAGGAGGACGCCGACCTCATCAACGCGGGAAAGCAGACGGTCACGATGATTCCCGGCGCGAGCATCTTCTCGAGCGCTGATTCCTTCGCGATGATCCGCGGCGGCCACGTGGACCTTACGGTTCTTGGCGCGATGGAGGTTTCGGAGCGGGGCGACCTGGCCAACTGGATGATCCCGGGAAAGATGGTCAAGGGCATGGGCGGCGCGATGGACCTGGTCGCCGGCGCGCGGCGGGTCATCGTGGTGATGGTTCACACCTCGAAAGAGGGCGAGTCGAAGGTGCTCCCCTCCTGCACGTTGCCGCTCACGGGCGTGGCCTGCGTGAACATGATTGTGACCGACCTCGCGCTGTTCGAGGTGGCCGGTGACCACCTGCTGCTCAAGGAGCATGCACCGGGCGTGACGCTCGAGGAGATCACCGCGAAGACTGCAGCTCGCTTCGAGGTTGCATCGGACTTCGGGCCGATGCGTTTTGCGCCTGTGCCGGCATGAGTGGAGCCGGCCTGCGGGTAGCCATTGCCGGAGCGACCGGCGCGGTAGGCCGCGAGATGGTAGCAACGCTGGAGCTGCGCGGGTTTGAAGTTTCGGAGTTGCGTCCGCTGGCCAGCGCACGGTCTGTGGGACAGGTCGTTCGGGCGTTCGGTCGCGATTGGCCGGTCCGTGAACTGACGGCTGATGCCTTCGAGAGCATCGACATCGCGCTCTTTTCTGCGGGCGGTGATCGGAGCCGCGAGTTTGCGCCGGCGGCGGTTGCGGCGGGTGCAGTGGTCATCGACAACAGCAGCTTTTACCGGCTCGATGCCGAGGTGCCGCTGGTGATCCCCGAGGTAAACGCCGAGGCGATTGACGGGCATCGCGGCATCATCGCCAACCCCAACTGCAGCACGATTCAGATGGTGCTTCCGCTGGAGGCGCTGCGCCGCGCCGTAGGCATTGAGCGCGTGGTGGTCTCGACCTACCAGAGCGCCGCGGGCGCAGGGCAGGCGGGCATCGACGAGCTCGTCGCGGTGACAGCCGCCGCGCTGGCTGGTGAGCCGCTCGTGAACAAGACCTTTGCACGGCCGCTCGCCTTTGATGCGCTCCCGCACATCGGCACCTTTCAGCCCTCCGGCTACTCCTCTGAAGAGGAGAAGATGTGTCACGAGACGCGCAAAATCATGGGTCTCGCCACGTTGCCTGTTTCAGCGACCTGCGTACGGGTGCCCGTGCTGCGGGGTCACCTGGAATCGGTGACGGTCGACCTCTGCGAGCCCCTTCCCACCGAGCAGGCGCGTGCTGTCATCGCGGCCTTCCCCGGCATCGTCGTAGAGGACGACCCTGCGTCGAACCGCTACCCCACGGCCCGCGACTGCGTGGGTCGCCTGGAGACCTTCGTCGGCCGAATTCGACAGGACAACACGCTTCCGCGTACGCTGCACTTCTGGGTGGTCTCCGACAACCTGCTGAAGGGTGCGGCCTGGAATGCCGTTCAGATCGCCGAGTATCTCACCCAAACGGGACGCCATCATGCTTCGTGAACTCCTGCTGACCGCCGTCGGCCTTCTCGCCGTGGTTCCGGTCGCCTCGTCTCAGACGGTGAAGGTTTCGGACAGCTCGTCCATCCTCGACGCTCCGGCGGCCGGCGATATCGACGGAACCGCCAACGTGACCTTCGGCATTCAAGACTGCCTGAACCTCTTTGCGGAGGATCCCGATATCTCGGTGAGCTGGACCTTCACGACCAAGCCTGCAACGGGCAACGACTACCAAATCAAGCTGCAGCATGGGTCGGAGAGCTGCTCCTTCACGGAGATCGACGCCGCGACCGATGTCTGTCTGCGTGACGATGCGACCGCCTTCTCCGCCAGCGGCACACCGACGGCGACCTACACCTGGAGCGAGCTGGTCAACGACGCGGCGCTCACCAGTGCCACCTGCTACGAGGGGGGGCTCTCGAGCCCGTGGACCATCGCGCTGGTCTACGAGTCGTCGTCTTCGCTGCTCGGAGCCTCGACCTACTCCAAGAGCCAGGCGATTCTGACGCTTGATTCAGGCCGTCCGGCCGCGCCGACCGCCCTGCGGACGGTGGGCGGTGAGACGGCGATTGAGGTGAAGTGGACGGCCTCGAGCTCGGCCGTGAGCTACGAGATCTGGGCCGACACGACCCCGATCGCGTCGCGGGTGACGCTGCCCGAAGAGGCACCGAGCGGGCTGAAGATGAAGAGCGTGGAGGGTGGCGACACGACCTCCGGTAGCATCAGCGGGCTAAGCACCGGGGTGAACTACTACATCGTGGTGCTCGCGCTCGACGAGGCGGGCAACCTGAGCCTGGTTTCCGAAGAGGTGACGGGAGCGACGGCGCCAACGGCCGATTTCTTTGAGAGCTACAAGGCGGCTGGCGGCGTGGAGGAGGGCGGACAGTGTTCGGCCTCGACGCCTGCTGCTGGCTGGATGACGATGGCCTCTTTGGGCGTCGCGATGCTGCTTATCCGTCGCCGCCGCCGGGTGCTGCTCGGCGGTGCGTTGGTGGTGCTGATGGCCGCAGGTGCGGCGGATGCCCATGCGGGTCGGCCTTCTTCGCCGGTTGATTCGACGCTCGACCTCCGGTTCGGCAGTTGGAAGCCTGCGATCGACAAGGAGCCGTCTCTGGCAGCGCCCAAGCCCTTCGCGCAGATCTTCGATGGCGACGACCTCTTCTACTTCGAGGGTGTATACGGCCGGGAGCTGCTGCGTGGCGTGGGGAGTTTGGGACTCAATCTCTCGCTCGGATATGGCGGTGTTGCGGGCAAGTCGCTCGACCTCGATGGCGCCTCCTCGGGCGACACGACCACCTTCCGGATGGTCCCGCTCCGGTTGGGCGCCTTCTACCGGTTTGACTGGCTGCAGGAGCGGTTTGGCGTGCCTGTGGTGCTGTCCGGTGAGGCAGGGCTGACGAGCATCCAGTGGTGGACCGCTTCGGAGGGCGGCATCTCGGACTATGAGACGGAGGCTGGTGTTCGCTCGGTCGGTTCGGGCGAGACGCACGGCTGGCACGCAGGCGCGACGGCCTACCTGCTGCTCGACACCTTCGCGCCCGGCATGGCGATGAACTTCGACGCCGACTCGGGCGTCAACAACAGCTACCTCTTCGTGAACTTCATGCAGACCGAGGCAGACGACTTCGGGAGCAAGACAAGCTGGTCGCTGAGCGACACCACCACGCTGTTCGGGATCGGGTTTGAGATGTGACCCCGAGTTTCGGATCCGGCTCCGGGTAGCCTACGATGGCGCCCAGTTTCACGGTTGGCAGATTCAGACTTCGAAGCCGAGCGCCGAGGGTGAGCTGACTCGTGTGGTGGCTTCGCTTTCGGGCCAGAAGTTGAAGGTGTGGGGTGCGAGCCGTACCGACGCGGGCGTGCATGCGGTGGGTCAGGTCGCGGCGTTCGACGACACAGGCCGGTACGAGCCGGAGGTCTGGTACCGGGTGCTCAACCGTCTGACTGCGGATGGGCTTGTGGTGATGGGTGCCGACCGTGTGCGGGGCTCGTTTCATCCGCGTCACGATGCGCGCGGCAAGGTCTATCGGTACGACATCGTGGAGGGGTTCCATGCGCTGCCGCTCGATCTTCACTCCGCCTACCACCTGCATCGTCCGTTGAATGTGGAGGCGATGGCAGAGGCGGCACAGTACCTGCTCGGCGAGCACGACTTTGCGAGCTTTCGAGGTCCGGACTGCGCGGCGCAGGGGACTGTCCGCAGGCTGTTCGTGGTGAGCGTGCGCAGGATAGGCGAGGGTCGGGTTCGCGTGGTGGTCTCGGGGACGGCCTTTCTCAAGTATATGGTGCGCATTCTGGTCGGCACGCTCATCGAAGTGGGCCACGAGCGCCGCAAGCCGGAGTGGGTCAAAGAGGTGCTCGAGGCGAAGAGCCGGAGGGCAGCCGGGATGACTGCGCCTGCCTCCGGACTGACGCTGGTGCGGGTGTTTCATCCCGACTATCCCTATCCTGGCCCCGAATCATCACGCGGCATCGGCTCCTTTGGTTAGGTTGCCCGCATGCCCTCAGCGTGGTAGCCACCGCGTCCCGCCGAAGAGTGCGCGCGAGGAGAGAGGAAGAGACGTATGAAGATTCCAAGCACGCGCGTGGTGGTGCCGAACCTGTTCACGCTTGGCGCCACTTTTTGCGGTATCTCTGCGCTTTGGTTGGCCTTCGAAGCCAAGAGCGCGGACGACTTCTACCTCGCGACGACGCTCATCCCTTTGGCCTGCTTCCTCGACGGTCTTGATGGCCGGGTGGCGCGGATGCTGAATGGCGAGACCAAGTTTGGCATGGAGCTCGATAGCCTGAGCGATGCCATCACCTTCGGCGTGGCGCCCGGGTTCCTGCTCTACGCCTGGGCACTCAAGCCCTATGAGTTGGGAGGCCTGTTCGTGGCCTTTGTCTTTGCAGCGGCAGCGATGGTTCGGTTGGCGAGGTTCAATGTGCAGGCGGACGACCCTGCGCGGGGAAACCGGTACTTCACCGGGCTGCCTGCACCGATGGGAGGCATGGGGATCGCGGCGCTCATCGCCTTTCAGATTGAGGTGTTTGATCGGGGCGAGGCGCTTGATCATGAGCGCCCATACCTGGCGGCCTACGCAGTGCTGCTGGCGGTTCTGATGGTGAGCGAGGTCCCGTTCCGGACCTTCAAGGATGTTCGGATGACGGGCAGGGTGAAGGCGATGATCGGGGCGACATTGGCGGCGGTCGTGGCGGTCGGTCTGTGGCAGGGTTTCATGATCTCGCTGTCGCTGGTGCACACGGTCTACCTCGTGACCGGTTTGGGGGCGGCGCTGTTTGGGCGTCGCGCGGCCGAAGACGGGGTAGGCATCGTGGCGTTCGACGCAGAGGATGACGACGAGGGCGTCTAGGGCCTCAACTTGACACACTGCCTTGCCCCGCCTAGATGGTCGCGTTGAAATCGAATGCTCGGCAGGTCTTTTTGTCGAAGCACCGGGTGTGATCTCACGAAAGAGCGTTGGCTCTTTCGCAACGGCAGGAGTTGGAGAACATGAAGATCGTTGGCAATGCGTGGATGAAGATGCTGGCAAGCGGGTTGTTCCTGACTGCCTTGGTTGGCTGCGGCGACGATGCAGTGAAGAACACGGATACCGATTCGGGTTCCGACACGACGGCCGACACGGGCACGACCGACACGGGCACCGCAGATACGGCTCTCGACACGATTGAGGTCGATACGACCGACACCGGTGGCGCGA
>CANKLS010000059.1 GCA_947483645.1 Bradymonadales bacterium
CGCGGTCGGGTTCCGGGCGGGGTCTGCCTGCCACTATCCACAGTTTTGGCGGCGGCGCAACCTGCAAATTCGAGATAGAAATCGTTGTGATTTCAATACGGTATTAGATAATACTCAAGCGGAATCTTGAGAATTGGGCGCAGTTCGGAATAGGAGCGAGATTTGGTCTCGCTCTTTCTGGTAAAGCCGTTGTTCTGAAACGACTATCCGTCGCGGCGGCGGAACCAACTCCCGAACACGGGCTTGGAGGTCGCCGCCTTGGGAGCCGCGGCTGTCGTCTGCTCTGCCGGAAACTCCGCAGCCTGAAGCGGCCCGTCGATGAGCCGAACCGCCGTAAAGCCAAGCGCCGCCAGGAAGTCGTGCGCGCTCAGGAACCGGTCAGTCGGCTTCTTCGCGAGACCCTTGAGGATGGCAAACTCGATGGGGGTGCCGGTCAGCTCCTTGACCGTCAGCCGCGGCGGGGCGTCGTTGACATGCTTGAGCATGACCTCCATCGCCCCCTCGCCCGTGAACGGGGGGATGCCGCAGAGGAGCTCGTAGATGACCACCGAAACGGCGTAGATGTCGCTCGCGATATCGAGCGAGCCACCCTTCGCCTGCTCCGGCGACATGTAGGTCGGCGTCCCCATCGCCCGACCGCGGAGCGTCAGCGACGACTCCGACGGCTCATCGTAGACCGACTTCGCGATGCCAAAGTCGAGCACCTTCACCCGCTCGCTCCCGTCGGGACCGTGCACCAGGTAGATGTTCTCCGGCTTGAGGTCGCGGTGGACGATGCCCATTCCGTGCGCCTCCGTCAGGCTCTCCAGAATCCCCCGGGCAATCGCCAGTGCCCGCTTGGCCGGAATGCCATGCGTGCCGTCGAGGATGTCCGACACGGCGTAGCCCTGCAGGTACTCCATGGCCATGAAGAAGTCGGTCTCGAAGCCATAGTCGAAGATGCGGACGGTGTTCGGGTGCTTGAGCTGGCCTACCAACTCCGCCTCGCGGCGGAAGCGGGCCACCACCTCTTTGGGGCGGGGAGCGATGGGACGAATCGTCTTGATCGCAACCACTTGGCCCGTCTTGAGGTCCTCTGCCTTGTAGACGATTGCATAGCCACCTCGTCCGAGCTCGCTCAGAATCTTGTAGCGTTTGGCGACAATGTCTCCATCGCTGAGCGGGGTTGCGCCTGTGAGCCCGGGTTCGTCGTGCATGGGTGCCATGGACGGTCCACAGCAGTTCGAAAGCCGTGGACGCAAGAGGGAAGTCCGCCGCCGTCTAACCCACCTCTAGGCGGATTGGCAATCCCGCCGACACGCCTGCCCGCAGCGCCCTCTGCCCCTCGGGTTGCCCAGTCGCCCGCCGACCTGCTAGTCTCCCCCGCTCCCTTCACCGCACCGGCCGATGAAACTCCTCCGCATCGAACTCGTGGGCTTCAAGTCCTTCCGTACCAAGACGGGGCTTGAGATCGGCGACGGCGTCACCACCATCGTGGGGCCCAATGGCTGCGGCAAGAGCAACATCGTCGATGCCATCAAGTGGTGCATCGGCGCACAGTCGGCCAAAGACCTGCGCGGCAAGGGCATGGACGAGCTCATCTTCGCCGGCTCCGAGACCCACCGTGCGATGGGCATGGCGGAGGTCTCGCTCACGATGCAGAACGACCGCGGCGATGTCCCCGCAGCCTTCCGCGACCATGCAGAAATCAAGGTCACCCGCCGCCTCTACCGCGACGGCGACAGCGAATACGAGCTCAACGGCAGCAAGGTCCGGCTCCGCGACGTGCAGGAGCTCTTCCTCGGCACCGGCGTCGGCTCGCGCGAGGCCTACTCCATTATCGAGCAGGGCCGCATCGGCTTTATCGTCTCGGCCAGGCCGGAGGAGCGCCGCCTCATCATCGAAGAGGCCGCCGGCATCACCCGCTACAAGTATCAGCGCAAGGCGGCGGAGCGGCGCCTCGAGAAGACCCGAGAGAACCTGCTCCGCGTCGCCGACGTGCTCGGCGAAGTGGGTCGGCAGATTGGCTCGCTCGAGCGGCAGGCCAAGCGGGCCGCCAAGTGGAAGGAGCTGACGCAGCGGCGCCGGTCGCTCGAAGTCACCACCGCGGTGGAGCGCTACGAGAAGGTCGCCACCGCGCTCGCCGAGCTGCGCAAACGGTTCGCCGGCCTCCGTGAACTCTATGAGAACGCCGCCGTGGAGCACCATGTTCGCGACGCCAAGCTGCTCGATGGGCGCAGCAGGCTTGCGTCGCAGGAGCGTGAGCTAAGCGAGGCGACCGAGTCGAGCATCAAGGCGCGTGCCCGGGCGGAGCTGCTCCGGAGCCAGCTTGGATTTGCAGAGCGGGCACTGGTCGAACTTGGCGAGCGGGCCGCGCAGGTTGTGGCGCAGCAGCAGGAGCAGACCGGGGTCGCTGAGGTTGCCGAGTCCGCCATTGCCGCGCTGGTCGCTACGCTCGAGGAGGCACGAAGCTCTGCCGGTTCGGTCGCAGCCCGTCTCGCCGCACTGGCAGAACAGGTGGAGCGGGCCCGTGCGCAGCAGGCGGAGCAGCGGCTCCGACTCGACAAGGCCGCAGCAAAGCTCACCGCCGATCGCGGCGAGTCTGCGCGGCTCCAGGGCCGCCTCGACTCGGCCGGCAGCGAACGGACCCAGGTCCAGTCGCGGGTCATCTCCATCGTCGCCGAACTGACCGCGCTCGAGCAGGACCAGACCCGCGCCGAAGCAAGCGAGAACGACAGCGCCTCGCAGGAGGCCGCAGCCACCACCGAACTCAAGGCGAAAGAGGGCAGCCTAGAGGCGGCCCGCCGCGCCGAGGCCGATGCGCTCCAGAACCTCCAGAAGGCCCAGGCCGGCAGCCGTGCTGCGGCAGACGCTCACCGCGTGGCGCAGGCGCGGCTGGAGACACTCGAGAAGCTGATCCGGGCCGGCGAGTCCTACGGCGTAGGCCTGCGCAAGCTCCTGGCTGCGGCAGAGAAGGGCGAAGTGGTTGGCGTCGGGCGCCCCATCGCGGAGCGGCTCCGGGTTGCTGCGGGTGCGGAGGAGACGGTCTCTCGCCTGCTCGGGCCGCTGCTCGAGGCGGTGACCGCAGAGAGTGCCGCAGATGCGCGCCGCATCGCAGGCTGGGCCCGCGCGCAGAATGTGGCGGTAAGTGTCATCGTTGCGACCAAGCCGTCGGGCGAGGCGGTGGAGGGCTGGTGCGACTTCCTGCAGCCTGTACCGAAGCTGGTGCACGACCGGCTGCGCAGCGTTACGCGTGTTGCCAACGCCTTTGCCGATGAGACAACGCCGCCGGCCATCGACCCGCAGCGGGGCTACCACATGGAGCGCGATCTCTATGTGACGGGCGCGCCGGGTTCGGCGGCAGCGGAGTCGGTCTTCAAACTGACCCGTGAGCGCGACGAGGCGCAGCTGACGCTGGCGAAGCGGGCCGACGAGGAGCTGGTCGCGCGGGGCCGCCAGTCGGAGTCGGAACAGCTGCTCGAGCAGGCGCTGCTGGAGCGGAACCGGCTCCGCGGCGAGTTGGAGATGGCCCAATCGCGCCTCGCCGCCCTCCGCAACGCGCGTGCCGAAGCGGAGCAGGCCAAGGCCCGCGCTGTGTCGGCCGTGAAGCGACTCGCACTGGATCGCGACTCCGCGCAGGCCCGCCTGCAGACGCTCGAGCAGGCCATCACCGCCGCCACCGCAGAGCTGGCCGTCGCCGACAAGGGGATCGCCGACGGCATCGCAGAGCTCGCGCTCGCGCAGGCCGCCTGGTCGGCGGTGGACAACGATGTCCGCGCCGCCGGCGATGCCTACACCGATGCCCGCGTCCGCGACGCGGAGGCCCGTGAACAGGTCAAGGGCATCGAGGCCCGCCAGGCGCAGCACCAGTCCACCGCGCAGATGGCCCGAACCCGGCTCGACCGACTGGTCATGGAGCAGGAGGAGATCGCGCAGAAGCGGCTCGCCGCAGAGCGGGGCATTTCCACCGAGCGGACCGACCTCGAGCGGTCGCTCGGCCTTGCCGCCACCGAAGAGGCGCGGCTGGCGAAGCTGCGCGAGGCCCATACCCAGCTCGCTGCCGAGGTGAACGACCTGGAGGCCGCCGCGCTCGACTCCCGTCGGAAGGCGGAGGCTGCCTCGCTGGCCCTTCGCGAGGCGGAGATTGCGGCAGAGCGGGCCAAGAGCGACCTGGAGCACACCGAGGCAAACCTCGTGGAGCGGTTCGGCCTATCGCCCGCCGCGGCCCGTCAGGAGGCCCTTGAGGGCGGCATGACCGCGGAGCTCCACGAGGAGCTCGTCAAGGTCATCGACCAGCTCGACCGGCTCGGCCCCGTCAACCCGGCGGCCGAAGAGGAGTATGCCGAGGCGCTTCAGCGGCAGACCTTCCTGGCCGAACAGAAGGCCGACCTGGAGAAGGCCATCGGCGACCTCGAGTCGGCCATCAAGAAGATGGACAAGATGTCGCGCGAGCTCTTCGACGAGACCTTCAAGGTGGTCGATGCGGAGTTCCAGCGCATCTTCCCGCAGCTCTTCCGCGGTGGCCGCGCCCGGCTCGAACTCACCGACCCCGAGAACCTGCTCGAGACGGGCGTCGACATCATCGCGCAGCCGCCCGGCAAGCGCCTCCAGAACATGAACCTGCTGTCGGGCGGCGAGAAGGCGCTCACAGCCGTGTCGCTCATCTTCGCCATCTTCCGCATGCGGCCGACGCCCTTCTGCATCCTCGACGAGGTCGACGCGCCGCTCGACGAGGCCAACGAGTCGCGCTTTGCCGAGGCGGTCCGGCAGATGTCGCAACTCTCGCAGATGCTGGTCATCACCCACAAGCGGCGGACCATGGAGGCGGCCGACACGCTCTACGGCGTCACGATGGAGGAGCCCGGCGTCTCGAAGGTGGTAGGCGTGCGGCTCGGAAACACGCCCGTCTGACGGTCTCGAGGTTGACAGCGGCAGACAGGGGCCCAAGAAGGGCGCCGCGGTGGAGCCTCGCTCTGCAGCCCCGGTAGCAACGACGGCTCCTCAGCGGGCCACGCACGGCAGGTCGAAATCGATGCAAGGACTCAGCACTCTCCCCCTCCTTGGTGATGCGGCCGCGGCAGGACTGCCGACCTGGCTCTGGATTGTCGGCGCGCTCCTGCTGGTGGGGGTTGGCGTTGCGCTTGGCCGCCGGAGCAGCAGGCCTCCAGCCGATCGCGCCGCTGAGGCGAAGCCGGCGGTCGCACCGCTGCCGGCGCCGTCGGCAACCCCCGCGCGAGAAGACCGTCCAGAGTCGGAGCGGCCGGTCGCCATCAACGAGACGATGTCGCTCCGCGAGGTGCGCGAGGCCAAGCGGGTGCGGCTGACGGGCGACTTCAAGGCGAGCGACGAGGCGACGACCGAGATGGAGCGTCGCAAGGGTCGGACGGGCACGGTGGAGGCGGTCGAAGCTGCTGTGCCGTTGGAGTCCGAGCCTGCGCCAACCCCCGCGCCAACCCCGGCGCCGACGCCTGCGCCAGCTCCCGGCCGGACCATGGGGGCGGGGCTCGAGAAGACCCGCGGCGGCTTCGTCGCCAAGCTCGGAGCCCTCTTCTCGGCCAAGCCCAAACTCGACGCGGCGGCCATCGACCAGGTGGAGGAGGTGCTCTTCACCTCCGACATCGGCGTGAAGGCGAGCGAGCGGCTGCTCGGCGCGCTCAACCGGCGCGTTGCGGCCGGCGAGGCGACGGCTGACGAGGTCTGGCCGATTCTGCGCGAGGAGGCCCGGAGCATCCTCGCGGCCCACCATCGGCCGCTGGTGGTCGGGGAGGGCGTAACGGTGATCCTGGTGGTTGGCGTGAACGGCGCCGGCAAGACAACGACGATTGGCAAGCTGGCGGCCCGCTTCAAGGCGGCCGGCCGGCGCCCCATGGTCATCGCGGGAGACACCTTCCGCGCCGGCGCCGTGGGGCAGCTCGAGGAGTGGGCGAAGCGGGTCGGTTGTCCGATTCACCAGGGCGCCGAGGGTGCCGATCCGGCGAGCGTGGTCTTTTCGGGCCTCAAGGCAGCGACGGAGGCGGGCGCCGACCTGATCCTGGTCGACACGGCCGGCCGGCTCCAAACCAAGGCGCCGCTCATGGATGAGCTCCGCAAGATCGCCAAAGTCTGCGACCGAGCCATCGCCGGCGCGCCGCACGAGACGGTGCTGGTGCTCGACGCCAACACGGGACAGAACGCCATCCAGCAGGCCAAGCTCTTCTCCGAGGTCGCGCCGCTGACAGGGCTCGTGCTGACGAAGCTGGACGGCACGGCGAAGGGCGGCGCTGTGCTCGGCATCGCCGACGAGGTGAAGGTGCCCATCTACTTCATCGGCATCGGCGAGGCGGTCGAAGACCTGCGGGCCTTCGAGGTCTCGGAATTCGTGGAAGCGCTTTTCTAAGTTGGCCCGGATTGCTTGCCCCTCTCGGCGGTAGCGTGGTAGACCTCGCGCCGCGGGTTGTTCGTGCGGTGTGGTGTCAGTTCGCTGCTCCGGGTTCTGCCCCATCTTTGCGAGGAATGGATGCGTAAACTCAGCCTAAGCGTGATGGTTGCGGGTCTCACGATGCTGCTGGTCTCCTCTGCAGAGGCCGGCGATCTTCGGAAGGCCCCCATCTCGGTCATTCAAGACAAGCCGGTTCTCAAGCAGGGCCGGTTCTGGCTCGCGCCGGAGACCGGTACGACGGTCAGCGACCCGCTGCTGATGCAGTTTGAACTGGGCGCCGCGCTCACCTACTTCGCCAGCGAGCGCCACGCCTTTTCGCTCCGCTGGGAGCAGTTCGACCTGGGTCCAGGCCTCGGTGGCACGACCAAGGCCTATGACAGTTCGGCCGACGCGCTCAAGGTGGTCTCCGACGTCGCGCCGCTCGATTGGTATGCGGCAGCCGGCTACTCCTACGCCCCCTCCTACGGCAAGGTGTCGCTCTTCGGTCACTACATCGGTTACTACGATGTCTATACCGCCGCCGGTCTGGGCGCGGTGCATGCCTATGGCGAGACGACGCCGGCCATCGACCTCGGCACGGGCGCCCGTATCTTCCTCAACCGCTACATCGGTCTCGACCTCAACCTGCGCGACCGGCTTCAGTATCGCGAAATCGCCTCTGGAGAGCCTGCCTTCGTGCAGACGCTCTCGCTCGGCCTCGGCGTCGGCATCTTCCTCACCCCACAGCCCACGCCGGGAGCGGAGTAACCCATGCGCTCCATCCTCACCAAAGTCC
>CANKLS010000060.1 GCA_947483645.1 Bradymonadales bacterium
CCGAGAGAAGGCCGAAGCTCGAAATCCAACGAGAGAGTCGCATGGGGTCTCCGTACATAGTGGCGCCAGCCTCACAGACCGGCCTCGGGGCTATACGGCGGGCTCCCGCGCGCTGTCAACGCGGGCGGGTATGGCCGCCTGCGCGCTTCCTGCTTGCGCGGCAACCTCGTGCGGAATAGAGTCGGGCTCGTTGACGTTTGAGCCGCCTCACTGAGGCCGCTACTTTCAATCTTGGAGAGTTGAAACATGGGATGGAATCGCTTTGGCAAGAGTGCGTTGATCGCGACGCTCGTCGTCTCGACGGCAGGTCTGGAAATGCTCGCGTGCGGAAAGAAGACGACCGACGCCACCACGGAGGGATCGGGCTCCGGCGCCGCTTCGGCTGGCGGCTCGGGTGCCGCTGCAACGGCTGCGGCCTGCGCCACCATCGACGGCAAGGTCGTCTTCACCCGCGCTCAGCTCGACGCCGAAATGGCTGAGATTCTCGAGCGCTACGCCAAGATGCCTGAGCAGCGCGCGACCAGCGAGCGTTGGCGCAACCAGCGCCGCCGGCGCATCGTGCAGAAGGCTGTGCAAGACGCGCTGGTCGCCCAGCATGTCGGCACCCAGAAGGCTGAAGTCACCGACGCCGAGGTCGAGGCGGCCATCAAGAAGGAGCTGGGCATCGTCTTCGAGAACGAGCAGCAGTTCGGCCACTTTCTCACCAGCCACAAGCAGACGAAAGAAGAGTATTACGCCGAGAAGCGTCAGGAGCTGCTCGTGGACAAGGTGCTCGGCCTCCGCGGCAACCTCGAGCCAGACGACAAGGAGCTCGGCGAGTTCTACGAGCAGAACAAGGAGCGTTGGAACGAGGGTGAGCGCGTGCTGGCCAGCCGCATCACCATCCGCCTGAAGAACAGCGCCGACCCGGCCTCCGACAAAGAGGGCCTCGACCGCATTACCCAGATTCGCACCCGCGTCACCTCCGGCAAGGAAGAGTTCGCCAAGGTTGCGCAGGAGGTCAGCGAGATGGCCGACAAGTCGCGCGGCGGAGACCTTGGCTGGGTGGTCAAGGGCCGCCGTCAGCAGTTCGTCAACGATGGCGTCGAAGCCGCCATCTTCAAGGCCGCCAAAAACACGGTCACCGCGCCTATCAAGACCCAGCTCGGGTACGAGATCTTCCAGGTGCGCGACCACCGCGAAGCCGGCGTCCGCAGCATGGATGAAGTCCGCGACATCATCTACGAGCCCCTCCGTCGCCGTCGTCGGGACCGCCTCCGCATGGAGCTCGTGAATGAGCTCCAGCAGAAGGCCAAGGTGGAATACACCGAGGCAGCGTGGGGTCTTGAGACCGAGCCCGCCGTTGAGCCCGCCGGCTCGGGCGCCGCAGCCCCCAAGCCCATGGGCCTACCCCCGGGCGTGAAGCTGCAGGCCAACCCGCAGGCCGTACTGCCAGGCGTCAAGGTGGTACCCGCTACCGCACCCGCGGCGCCCGCAGCGCCGAAGGCTCCCTAACGGGGAGCTCGGCCAGACCGACTGACGAGGCCCGCGGTTCGCTGCGGGCCTCTTCGTTTTTGATGTCTCGTCGCCAAAAAGCGGAAGCGCCGCGCCCCCTTTCGGGTGGTGCGGCGCCACAGTCCTCCGAAGGAGGATTAGTTGTCGAGGGTCTTGGTGACGGCGACCGTCGGCGTCTTGCCGAGGGCCTCCTTGCGCGAAAGGCGGATCTTGCCGTTGCGCTCTACGCCCATGCACTTGACGACGATCTCATCGCCCTCCTGGCAGATGTCCTCGGTGCGCTCGACCCGCTGGTCCGAGAGCTCCGAGATGTGGCAGAGGCCGTCGACGCCCGGAAGGATGGTCACGAAGGCGCCGAACTCGGCAACCTTGGCAACCGTGCCGAGGTAGATCTCGCCGACAACAGCCTCAGCCGTGAGCGCCTTGATGATCTCGATGGCCTCGGCCGTCGCCTTCTCGGAGGTGGAGGCGATCTTGACGGTGCCGTTGTCCTGCACTTCGATGGTGACGCCGGCCTTCTCCTGGATGGCGCGGATGGTCTTGCCGCCTGAGCCGATGACGTCGCGGATGCGGTCGACCGCAATCTTGATGGTCGTGATGCGCGGCGCGTAGGGCGACAGCTCTTCGTTGGGCGACGAGAGGACGGCGTTCATCTTGCCGAGGATGTGGAGACGACCCTCGCGGGCCTGCAGCATAGCCTCGCTCATGACGCTACGGCTGATGCCGTTGATCTTGATGTCCATCTGTAGGCCGGTGATGCCACGCTCGGTGCCAGCCACCTTGAAGTCCATGTCGCCGAGGTGATCCTCGTCGCCGAGGATGTCGGAGAGGATGACGTAGTCGTCGCCCTCTTTGATGAGACCCATCGCGATGCCTGCGACGGCAGCCTTGATGGGGACGCCGGCATGCATGAGGGCGAGCGAGCCGCCGCAGACGGAGGCCATGGAGGAGGAGCCGTTCGACTCAAGGACCTCGGAGACGACGCGGATGGTGTAGGGGAACTTGTCGTGCGAGGGGACGACCTTCTCGACCGAGCGGCGGGCGAGGAAGCCGTGGCCCACTTCGCGACGGCCGGGCGAACCCATGCGCTTGACCTCACCCACCGAGAAGGGGGGGAAGTTGTAGTGGAGCATGAAGTGCTCGTCGCGCTTGCCATGCAGGTCTTCGTTGAGCTTGGCGTCGCGATCGGTTCCGAGCGTGACGGTGACCAGGGTCTGGGTCTCGCCGCGGGTGAAGAGCGACGAGCCGTGGGGGCGGGGAAGGACGCCAACCTCGACCGTGATGGGACGGACGTCGCGGGGGCCGCGGCCGTCGATGCGCTTGCGCTGCTTGATGACAACGTCGCGCAGCGTGTTGCTCTCGAGCTCCTCGAAGCAGGCTCCGACCTCGCGCTCACGGCCCGGGTGGGTCTCGGTGAACTTGGCGCCGAGCTCAGCGCGGATCTCGTGGATGGCGCCGTAGCGGCTGAGCTTCTCCGAGATGGCCATGGCCTTGGAGAGCTTGGTGCCGATAAACTTGGCGACGGCCTTGAGCAGGGCTGCGTCAAGCTTGGGCGAGACGAAGGTCATCTTCTCCTTGCCGGCCTCTTTGGCGAGCTTGATCTGGAGCTTGATGAGGGGCTGAACCGCCTCGAAGCCGAAGTTCAGCGCGTCGAGCATGTCGTCTTCGCTCGCCTCGTCGGCCTCGCCTTCGACCATGACGATGGCGTCCTTGGTGCAGGCGATAACGACGTCGATGTCACAGAGCGGACGCTGCGACCAGGTCGGGTTAGCAACGAACTTGCCCTCGATGCGACCGACGCGGACGGCGGCGATGGGGCCCGAGAAGGGGGCGTTGCTGAGCATCAGCGCGGCAGAGGCGCCGGTGATGGAGAGGACGTCGGCGTCGTTCTCACTGTCGTGGGAGATGACCTGCGCGATGACCTGGACTTCGCCCTTGAAGCCCTCGGGGAAGAGGGGGCGGAGGGGGCGGTCGGAGAGGCGGCAGGTGAGGATTTCGGCCTCGGAAAGCTGACCCTCACGACGCTTGAATCCACCGGGGATGCGACCGCTGGCGTAGAACTTCTCGATGTACTCCACGCTGAGCGGGAAGAAGCCGGCGGTCTCCTTGTGGGGACCAACGCAGGCGGTGACGAGAATGGAGGTCTCACCGGTACTGACGATGACGGAGCCGCCGGCCTGTTTGGCCATGCGACCCGTCTCGATCGTGACGGTGTGAGTTCCGAGAGGGGCAGACTTACGAATCATTGCACACATGAAGGCTCCTTGGGTTGAGCGTTCACCCGGGCCGCCTTCAGGGGCCGCGCATGGTTGCATGTGCGTTGCTCGCGAAGCATGAACTGCAGGACAGGGACCGCGCCCCTGCACTCCAGATCAGGCTACCCGGCGGCTACGCCAAGATCCCGTGGGGTGAAGCTGGATTGAGAAAGAACGGTTGCGGGGCTCTTCTGCTCCAGCAGGTCGCGGGAGTCAAAAGAAGAGAAGCCCTCCCGCGCGGGGCGGGAGGGCTTCGTTCGTGGCTACTTACGCAGCCCGAGCTCTAGAATCAGCTGGCGATAGCGATTGATGTCGCAACGCTTGAGGTAGTCGAGGAGGCGGCGCCGCTGGCCGACCAGCATGAGCAGACCACGACGGCTGTGGTGGTCATGCTTGTGCACCTTGAAGTGCTCGGTGAGGTACTCGATGCGATTCGTGAGGATGGCAATCTGAACTTCGCTCGAACCGGTGTCGGTATCGGTGAGGTTAAACTTTGCCTGAATGCGCGCGATAATTTCGGCCTTGCCGGCCTTGTCCAATGCCATGGGGGACTCCTTGAGAAACAACCCTGACCCGCCCATGGTGAGTCGAGGGTCCAATGAAACGGGCGTTCAGGTAGCCGCACAGCAGCCGCGGGTCAAGGGAACTCGGCCCTTCATGGGGTGCGCCGAAGGTGGCAAGGCATTGCGAAGAGGGAGGTAGACGCCAAGGCCGGCCGTCGCCAAGATGCAGTCTCTCTCGACAGGAGGCAGGGATGGCGACGGTCAACATGGTCTGCATTGGGGACGAGCTCCTCGATGGGCGGACGCGCGAGGGGAACGGGTTCTGGCTTGGAGGCTGGCTTCGGCGGGCGGGCCACAGGCTCGTCAGCGTGACGCTGGTAGCAGATGACCGGGCCAACATTGTTGCGGCACTGCGCCGCGCCACCGACGGCGCTGCGCTCGTCGTCGTCAGTGGCGGCCTGGGACCAACGCTCGACGACATCACCCGCGATGCTATCGCCGACCTGCTCGGCGACGAACTGAGGGCGGATGCAGGTTCCGAGGAGCGGCTCCGTGCCAAGTTTGGCCGATTCGGCCGACCCATGCCCGACAACAACCTCCGCCAGACCCTCTTCCCCGCCTCGGCGCGCGTCGTGCCCAACCCGGTCGGCACGGCAGACTGCTTCGTCGCGACCCTCGAAGGAATCCCTCTTCTGGTGCTGCCCGGGGTTCCGTACGAGTTCGAGACGGTGGCAAAGCTGGAGCTCCCCGAACTGCTCCCCGCCGCCGCGCCGCGCCGGTTCATCACCCGCCGCACCGCTGGCATCGGCGAAAGCGACCTTGCCCGCCGGATGGAGGCTGTGCCCTGCCCTGAGGGCCTCCATGTGACCTGGTGCGCGAGCCATCCCTATGTGGAGGTGGAGATCTCTGCAGCCGCTGCGGACGACGAGGCGCTGACCGCCTATGCCTCCGCTGCACTCGCCCCGCTGGCGCCGTGGCTTCTGCCTGTCGACGCAGAGGGAGCGGCGCTCTCCGCCGCCGCTGCAGTGCTCGCGGCGCTGCGTCAGAAGGGGCTGCGGATTGCGACGGCCGAGAGCTGCACAGGGGGCGGGATCGCGAAGGAGCTGACGGAGATCGCCGGCAGCAGCGATGGCTTCGCCTGCGGTGTGGTGACCTACTCCAACCGCTCCAAGTCGGAACTTCTCGGTGTGCCTTCTGCGCTCATCAAGGCCGAGGGTGCGGTGAGCTCCGCAGTAGCGAGCGCGATGGCGGAGGGGGCGCGGGCCCGGCTCGGCGCGGAGGTTGCGGTGGCGGTTACGGGCGTCGCCGGGCCAGGCGGAGGTAGCGAGGCGAAGCCGGTCGGTACGGTTTATGTGGCCGTCTCGGTCGAAGCGTCGGGCTGGGTGATGAAGCTGTCGCTGGGCCGTTCGCGCTCGCGCCGGCAGATCAGGGAGACATCGACCGTGGCTGCGTTGCGGCTGGTGGAACGGCTTCTGGCAGGGCGGCCGGAGGAGCTCGAACATTTTGGTGGTGTCGCATCGCTTCGGTGCTATCGGAGCGGCACATTGAGATAGGGCTAGGCTCAAGGCCGCAGCGGGAGTTGTCTATGTATTGGAGCATCGTCGTAGATCTGGCCATCCCCGTAGCGGAGCGTGCCGCGCTGAGCGTGGAGCAGCTCGGTGAGCCGATGCGCCACATGGGCATCGGGTTCGCGGCAGTTCCGACCGACCGCGTGCGGCTGATTCTGGCAGCGGGACGGCTGACCGCCGAAGGGGAGATGGAGCGCATCGATGTTGCGCTGACGGAGATTGCGGCGGCGACGCGGCGGTTCACCTACCGGTTGGCGGCTCCGTCGTGGCACCCGAGCGAGGAGGAGGCGCGGGCGCTGGTTGCGCGCGTGAACGAGGGCGAAGAGCAGCTCGCGCAGGTTCGGCTCCGTCTGACCGAGGAGCTCGGCAGCGAGCTCTGCCTGACAGGCGCAGAGGATGGGGGCGGCGGCGCGGTGGTGCTACTCGGAACGCTTGGCGAGGCGGAGCTTCATGAACTGCGCGGGCTTCTGCCTTCGAGCGCGGCCGACCTCGGCAGCTCGGTGGTGAGCGATTTGGCGGTGGTTCGTTGGACGGAGACGGCGGGTGGCCCGAAGTGGCGCGTGTCGAAGCGATATTTTTTGCAGAGCTGACGCAACACTCGCTCGCGAACGCCGATAAGTATCAATGCGGAAGGCTTGCACCCTGCCTATTCGCGTGATACTGAACGGGTGTTCCGTAACCTTGAGGAGAGACGACAATGAATGCAGGCGAAAAGAAGAAGGCATTGGACTTGGTATTGAAGGGCGTTGAGAAGCAGTTCGGCAAGGGTGCAATCATGCGCCTTGGCGGCGAGGACTCGACGCTCCGCGCGATCGAGACGATCTCGACGGGCTCGATCAGCATCGACGTTGCGCTGGGCGTGGGCGGTTACCCGCGCGGTCGCGTGGTGGAGATCTATGGCCCTGAGTCCTCGGGTAAGACGACGCTGACGCTGCATGCGATCGCGGAGATTCAGCGGACGGGCGGAATCGCGGCCTTCATCGACGCCGAGCATGCGCTGGATGTGAACTACGCACGGGCGCTGGGCGTGAAGGTGGAGGATCTGCTGATCAGCCAGCCGGACACGGGGGAGCAGGCACTGGAGATCGCCGACATGCTGGTGAAGTCGGGTGCGGTTGACATGATCATCATCGACTCGGTCGCGGCGCTGACGCCGAAGGCCGAGATCGAGGGCGAGATGGGCGACTCGCACGTTGGCCTTCAGGCGCGTCTGATGAGCCAGGCGCTGCGTAAGATTACCGGCACGCTCTCGCGCTCGAACACGATTCTGGT
>CANKLS010000061.1 GCA_947483645.1 Bradymonadales bacterium
CGCTCCCTGCGGCTGACATACAAGAGGCGCTCTTGCGGCGTGCGGAACATCTCGGCGTCGTGCCGACGACGCTCGCGCGCGACGAGCCGGTAAAGTTCGGCTTCGGTGGCAACCACCTCGAGCTGGTCGCCGGGGCTGCCATCCTCCTTGAGGGGGAAGTGGGCGCGGAGCTCAGCGAGCATCGTGGGGACGAGTGCCGCCGGGACCTGGAACCAGCTGTCGAAGACGCGCAGGATGGCGGTTGGCGGCGTAGCGCCGGGTGCGAGCGGCGCAGCGGCGGGGGCGCTGCCGGAGGCGTCGCAGTGGGCGGGGGCCGCGGGATAGCGGGGGAGGCGAAAGGTCTGGGGTTCGGTTTCGGGGGAATGCTTGGGACGCTTGGCCATGAGACTCCGGGGTACGAGGAGGGGACAGGGGCTAGATTCCCCGCAGGCGAAAGTGTCACGGCGTCGGCGCAAAATGTTGGGCTGGTGGTCATTTTTGTCCATCAGGGCTCCCGCGATGCGGGGACGGTTGCGGGAGGCCGCAGGCAACGGGCGGGGCATCGGCATCTTCGGGTCCAACTTGTTGCCGCGACGCGCGTTTCGTCCTACGCTGATCGGAGACACCGCCGTGCGCGGACTGAAACGGAACAGCCATGAAGGGACGCATCGTCGGCATCGACTTGGGCACGAGCAATTCCTGCGTCGCAGCGGTGGTAAACGGGGAGCCCGTTGTCATCCCCGACCGCGAAGGCTGGAAGACGCAGCCCTCCGTGGTCTCCTTCCTCCCGGACGGCCGGACGCTCGTAGGGCGCTCGGCAAAGAATCGGCTCCCGATCGATCCCATGAACACGATCTACTCGGCGAAGCGGCTGATTGGTCGTCCCTTCTACTCGCCTGAGGTCAAGGTCGCAGCGTCGCGCTATGGCTACAAGATTGCGGCCGGCAGCGATGACACCCCCAAGATTGTGGTGCGCGACAAGGAGCTGGCGGTCGAGGAGATCCAAGCGCTGGTGCTTCGGCACATGAAGACGATTGCCGAGCAGCACCTCGGCGAGGTGGTCAAGCGGGCCATCATCACGGTTCCGGCGAACTTCAACGAGGCGCAGCGTCAGAGCACGGTGCTCGCCGGTCAGCTCGCCGGGCTTGATGTGGAGCGGGTGCTCAACGAGCCCACCGCAGCCGCGCTGGCCTACGGCTCGGCAAACAACAAGCGTGAGCGGATTGCGGTCTACGACTTTGGCGGCGGCACCTTCGACATCACGGTGCTTGAGTTGCGCGACCATGTCTTCGAGGTTCGAAGCACCGCGGGCGACAGCTTCCTGGGTGGCGACGACTTCGACTTCCGCATCGTAGACCTGATTGTCTCCTCTTTCCAAGAGCGCTTCAACTTCGACATCCGGACGGATCGTTCTGCGATGCAGCGGCTCAAGGCGATGGCCGAGCAGGCGAAGATCGATGTGAGCGAACAGGGCAGCGCGGTTGCCCGGATTGCAGAGCTGGTCCCGGGCGCTGCGGCGGCGAGCGAGTTCGACTTCCGTCTCGATGCACAGATGATCCGCCAGCGTTGCGCCGATCTGGTGCAGCAGACCTTTGGCGTCTGCGACGAGGCACTCAAGCTGGCACGGGTCTCTTCTTCGGAGATCGACCGGGTGGTGCTGGTGGGCGGCTCAACGAAGAGCCCGCTCGTTCGAGAGATGGCGAAGGCCTACTTCTTCAAGGAGCCCTTCGACGCGATCAACCCGGACGAGGTCATCGCAGTGGGAGCAGCAATCTACGCTCGCGGCCTGGACCATGTTGCCTACCCTTCCGTGAACATTCCAGGTGGCATACCGGCCCTCACGGCCCTGCTGCTCGATGTGACGCCGCACGCGCTGGGCATCGAGACGGTGGGCGGCATTGCAGACAGCCTCATCCTTCGGAACAGCGCCATCCCGACCCGTTCCACACGGACCTTCGTGACCTCTCGCGATGACCAAGAGACGGTTCGCGTGAACGTGCTCGAGGGCGAGTCGCGGTCGGCCTCGGAGTGCCGGCTGCTCGGCGTGCTCACGCTCACGGGGCTCCGTCGTGCGCGGCGCGGACAGGTGGCCGTGGAGGTGACCTTCGAGGTGAAATCGGACGGCATGCTCCATGTCCGTGCACGCGATAAACAGACCGGTCGTCATACGCAGACCATCCTCCGCGTGGCCGGCGTGATGAGCGACGAGTCGCGCGACGCTGCCCGCAGCCGCGACCTGCCCGCATCGGCAGACCGCTAACGCGATGCAGGAGAGCGATCCGCCGAACCCGCTGCTGCTCTTCGCCTGCGTGAGACCCGAGCTGCAGAACGCGATCGGCCAGGAGCTGCGGGCATCGCACCTGCGGGTGGTGGTGACCTCGAATCCGCTTGAGATCAGGGAGGTTGCGGCCGAGCAGGTGGTTGCTGCGGTGATCCTAGACAGCCTCCTCGAGGGGCCTCCGGCAGCGGAGCTGGCAGCGGCCTTTGCATCGGGGCTGCCCGCGGAGACAGCCTTCGTCTTGCTCGTGGAGGAGTTGGCGGAGCGCGCCCGACCGCCCTTTGATGCGGTGGTATGCATTCCGTGTGGCCATGGCGTGCTGCGTGATGTGGTGATGCGGACGCTGGGGCTCCGCTGGGCCGAGTTCGGCCGGCCGGAACGACCCATGAGCGCGGAGCTGGCAGAGCGGGCGGAGCGGCTGGCGGAGCAGACCCACTACGAGGTGCTCGGGCTGGCGGACGACGTGCCGGCGGACCAGGTGGTTGCCGCCTTCGATCGGCTGAGCATGCGGCTTCATCCGGAGCGGTTGGCCGCGAGCGGCGTCTCTGCCGACCTGTCTAATGAGGTCTATGCGCGGATCTGCGAGGCCTACCGGACGCTGCGGTCGCCGGGGACGCGTGAGGCCTACGATCTACAGATGCAGCGCTCTGCATCGCAGGACAGCGCTGCGATCACGCGGCCCTCGACGACTTCGCTGCCGCTCGAGGAGCTGTCGACCCATCCGATCGCGCGGCGCCACCTTCGCATTGCACAGCAGGCACTGGCTGTGCGAGACTTCGCGATGGCGATCGCGCAGATCCGGTTTGCGGCGAGCAAAGACACCAACAACGCATTGATTCCGGCACAGCTCGCGCAGCTCGAGGAACGACTGAAGGGAGCGACCGAGCATGGCTGAAGTGGCAAAGCCGCATTGGACGAAGAGCGACCTCGTCCCGCGTCTCATTGGTGCCGGCGTAGCGATACCGCTCATTCTTGCGATCCTCTTCTACGCTCCGAACTGGGCAGTGGGGCTGGCGCTCGCGGTGGCCGCGGGTATCGGCGCCTGGGAGTATCTGACCATGACGGGCGTGCGTGCCTCGCCCACGCTGTTTGCGGTCGCAGTCTTCGGCCCCGTGGCGACGCTGCTTGCGGCCTACTGGTTCCCGGGCACGCTAGCGGCCTATGGGGTGGGCTCCCTCAGCGTCATCGCGATGATGATGACCTGCCTGCAGATGGGCGACAATCCGCCGCTGGCTGGCCGCTCCATCGCGCTGTCGCTCTCGTCGTTTGCCTACGTGACGCTGCTCTTCGGGGGCCTGGTGCTGCTGTCGCGTGGGCCGGTGCCGAGCGAAGTTTGGAAGGGGCAGGCCGGCTGGGTTCTGCTGGCCATGTTCATCATCTTCACGGGCGACACGGGCGCCTACTTCACGGGTCGGCTCATCGGCCGCCACAAGCTGGCCCCCAACGTCTCTCCCGGGAAGACCATCGAGGGGGCGGTCGGCGGGCTGGTCTGCTCGATCGGTGGTGGATTTGCGGCGGTGGCGATGCTCGCTCCGACGCACCTGCCGGCCTTGACGCCGGCGCAGATTTGCCTCTTCGCGGTTCCGTCTGCCCTGCTCGGCCAGGTTGGCGACCTCTGCGAGTCGCTGATCAAGCGGAGCACGGGCGCCAAAGACTCGGGCAGCATCATTTACGGGCATGGCGGAATCCTCGACCGCCTGGATGCGCTTATGTTTGCTGCTCCCTACATCGTCGTGCTTCGTGAATGCTTAGGCCTCGGCAACCTGCCGAGCTGATAGGAGAATCGCCTTGTTGTCTGTGCTTCTGCCCTTCGCGGTGATGATTGGAACGCTCGTCTTCTTTCACGAGCTCGGCCATTTTGTGGCGGCGCGCGCCTTCGGCGTGAAGTGCCTGCGGTTTGCTGTGGGGATGGGGCCGGTTGTTCTCTCGAAGGTCATCTGGGACACCGAGTTCTCCATCCGCGCCCTGCCCCTTGGCGGCTATGTGCTCATGGCTGGCGCCAACCCGGAAGAAGAGTTGGAGGAGCACGAGCGGGGCGTGTCGCTCGCCGACAAGCCGGTCTGGCAGCGCATCATCATCTTCCTGGCCGGTCCGCTGGTGAACATCCTGCTGCCGATTCCCATCATGGCGGCACTGCTCGGCGCCGCGACGCAGGGGCCGGCGCCGGTGGTCGGCTGGGTTGCCGGCGGCTCTCCGGCAGACGTGGCAGGCATCATGCCGGGCGACGAGATCACCTCTGTGGATGGCGAGCCCGTTCGCTTCTTTGATCAGGTGCGGGAAGCTGTGATGGAGGCAGGCGGCAAGGAGCTCAAGGTGTCGCTGCTCCGGGAGGGCAAACCGCTCGAGGTGGTGGTCCACCCCAAGGCCTTCACCCATGCCGACCCGCTCTCCAAGAAGCGGAAGGTTTCGGGCGCCCGCATCGGACTGATGAGCAACCGCTTTGCCTCCTACATCGAGGTGGCTGCAGGAAGCAGCGCTGCGGCCGCGGGTCTCGCCACCTTCGACGAGGTGGTGAGTGTCAACGGCAAACGGACAAGCAACTTCCTGGCGCTGCGCGAGGCGATGCGGGCCGAGCAGGGCCCCTGCAAGCTTGTCTTTGTCCATCCCGTGCCGACGACGGAGAAGGCCTTCTCGCTCTTCGTCGGGACCAAGCGTGAGGCGGTTGTGCCGCGTTGCGCTGCGGCGATCGAGACCGAAGTGACCAGCGCCGAGGCGGTGCTCTGGGAGGTAACACCCGGAAGCCCGATGGCGAAGGCGGGGCTTCAACGCGGCGACCGGATCGTCTCCTTTGAGGGTCGGCCGGTTCGCGAGTTTCGATCGGTCGAGACGGCGATGCAAGAGAAGCCCGATCAGGCCTACCGGCTCTCCTATGCCCGCGCAGGCGTCGTGACCGAGACGACCGTGACGCCCACCTCCGCCTGGACCGCAGGCGAACTCAACGTAAAGACGCTCGAAGTCGCCATTGGCGGCGCAACCCGTGAGGGCGTGGATGCAGGCCCGATGCGGGACTACACGACAGGCGAGCGGCTCAACGCAGCAACGATAGGCGCGGTAACCGAGGTCTTCTCGATGACCCGTTCGATGGCGGTAGGCGTCTTCGACCTCTTCACCTTCCAGTCCGACCCTTCGAGCCTCGGCGGCCCGATGATGATGGCCGACTTCGCCTCGCGGAGTGCCCGTGAGGGGCTCGCAGCCTTCCTCTTCATGATGGCCAACATCAGCATCAGCCTGGCGATGGTGAACCTGGTGCCGATTCCGGGCCTCGATGGCGGCCACATCCTGATCGGCGGTGTGGAGGCTGCGATGCGGCGCCCGCTGTCGTTCAAGGCGCGCCAGATTGTGAGTTACGTCGGCGTGGTGGCGGTGGTGTCGCTCATGGCCTTCGCCATGGTGAACGATCTCAAGCGGTACTGGGACTCCTTCGCCCACTGGCTGGCATCGTGAGGCGACTGGCCATCGAGACAGCCTCGATGATGCAGTCTGTTGCGCTCGAAGAGGATGGCCTGCTGGTCGACAGCTCCCTTCACCTGCAGACGGAGGGGCACGCGCGGGGGCTGGCCGACACGGTCGCGCAGCTTCTGGCCCGACGTGGTTGGCAGGCCGACTCCCTGAACGAGCTCATTGTCGGCGCCGGGCCGGGGAGTTTCACGGGGCTGCGCATCGGGCTCTCCTTTGCAAAGGGGCTGGCCTTCTCGTCCGGCGCCCGCATCCGAAACGTGCCGAGCATTGCGGCGATTGCTGCGGTTCTGCCGGCCGGCGGACGGCTCATTTATGCGACCGAAGCGCGGCGGAACGAGGTCTATGGCGGTGTGCTGTCGACTGGGCCGGCTGTGGTGGAGTTGGTGGCTGTCGGGGCCTACGCGCCGGCCGCCTTCGCCTCAGCGGCTGCAGCCTTCGCGGCAGGCAGCTGGCTCGCAGGCAACGGCGCGGTGCGATACCCCGAGTTCTTCGCCTCTATCGGCGCGGTATCCATGCAGCTCGAGGCTAGCTTCGACCAGCCTACCGCCGCAGCGCTGCTCACCTACCTGCGGACGCACGATGTGGAGCTTGTCGAGCCGGCGATGGTGGAGCCGGCCTACGTGCGGCCGCACGGCGGAGAGGCGCAGCGAGCCGCGGCACTCACCGCACAGAGCGGTCCGGTAGACCTCGTCTAGAGGTCGAAGGAGATGGTCGCCGTCGTGGTGATCAGGATCAGGTCGTGGCGAGCGGGATACCAGCCGTTGGGCTCCACCCGGATGATGAGGTCCATCAGCCCGTCTTCGGTAAGGAAGGGGTGGAGGTCATCTTTGTAGACGATGTTGAGGTCGGCGTAGGTGGTGTCTGGCGCAAAGCCGCTTGCCTCGGCGATGAGCACACGCTCGCCCTTGTACTCCGTAAAGAACTGGGCGCGGCTGGCGAAGGAGAGCCGCGCGTCGCTCGGCAGGATGATGTTGATGTAGGCCGACTCGAGGTTGACGGAGACGGCCTCGGCGGGGTTGTGGGTGAACTTGAACCGCTTC
>CANKLS010000062.1 GCA_947483645.1 Bradymonadales bacterium
TCTGCATCGACCGCCCACTTGCCGCGCCAGCGCTCGCGCTTGGCCTCTACACCGCCGCGACCCTCGTCGGTCCAGTAGGGCTTCTTGAAGAGCTTCATGCAGAAGTTGCAGGGGAAGAGGTCCCACTCCGAGAGCGTGCCCTCTTTGATGGCCTTGTTCTTCTCGGTCTGCGCGTAGTGAATGACGTCGAGCATTTTCTGGTGCGCGTCTGCGAGGCTCACCTCGTGCAGGTTGCCCAGCACATCTGCAGGCGCCCCTTCGGTCGGCACGCCAGAGTGCTGGCAGCAGAGCGTCAAGTTGCCCTTCGGATCCACGTGGAGGATCTCCGAGCGGAAGGGCTGACAGACGAAGAAGGGCTCTTCGCGGTAGAAGCTGTCGGTAAAGGAGATAGGCATGTGCAGGCTGCCCTGCAGCCGCGTGATGGTGTCGAGCACCGTCCGCCACTCCGCCGTCGAGAGGAACATCTCCTCGTCGAGGTAGGTACCCGTCGGCTGGGTCATGCCAAACGACATTCGGCCCGAACCCAGGTGGCTCGCCATCATGGCCATCTGCTCAATCTGATGCGCGTTGTAGGCGTTGACCGTCATCTGCATGATGAAGGGAATCTTCCGCATCGTGCAGATGGCAACCGCCTGCATGACGTTCCGGAAGCTGCCGGGGCCGCGCACCTTGTCGTGCACCTCCTCCGTCGCGCCATCAATCGAGAAGTTCATGGCGGTGCAGGTCGAAAGCCGCTCGGGCTTTTCGTCGAGTTTTGCCACCATCTTCGAGAACTTCTCGGAGTTGGTCACAACATGCCACGTGTAGCCGCGGGCCACGATGGCATCGATGATCTCGTAGAACTGCGGGTGGAGCGAGGGCTCACCACCCGTCAGCCCGACATGCTTGCAGCGGTAGAGTTGCCAGGCCTCGTCCAGCACGTTGCAGATGAGGTCGAGCGAGAGGTCCTGCGACTTCAACTCGGGATCCCGAAGGCAGTGCTTGCAGTTAAGCTGGCACCGGTCGGTGATATGAAAGACAACCCAAGTTGGATTCATGGTACCTCGGAGCGGACGCTAGCGCGCGATCGCCGGATTGAGAGTGGTGGCTTCGATGAGACCAGGGCGGGGACCACCATCGAGGACATCGTTGGTGGTGATGCGGGTGGTGAGACCGGAGGTGACATTGATCACCATGATCTCGGTCTGAACAACGCTGGCCGAGGCAAAGATGCGCTCGGTTACGACCAGGTTCCCATTGGGGAAGAAGGCGGGCGAGCTGTCGTTGGTCGAGCCCGAGACGGGCGTCGGCGTACCCGAGGTGCGGTGCGTCGTGCAGTTGAATGCGTTGCTGTAGAGCTGCGTCGCGCCGCCGCCGAGGTCCTTCGTCCAGATCGCCGAGGTGCCGGCCGGGCTGATGGCGGGCGCACCGAGGTAGCCGGTGAGGCTTGCGGTGCCATTGCCGGCGCCGTCAACGCCGACCGAGAAGAGCGTCACAGCGCCGCCAGCGGCCTGCTTGGTGTAGATGACCGTGGCTGGGTCGCACTCGGCGATCGCAGGGTCGGCTTCGCCGTTGCCGCCGTTATCGACGAGCACGGTGCAGGCGGCACCGCTCGCGTCAAGGGGCTGGGTGAAGAGGCCGAAGTCGCCGCTGTAGAAGTTGGTGAAGACGATTGCCGACTCATCGGGAACCACCGTGAAGCCGCCGCTGAGGAGGCCGGTCGGGTCGGGGTTGCCCTGATAGGCGAGCTCGGGGCAGACCGGGGTGAGCTGCTCGATGGCGCCCGTCTCAATGGCGAGCTTGTAGATGCCAACGTTGGTGTTCGCGGGCGCCGAGCAATCGGTCACCTTCATCGAGAAGTAGACGGAGCGGCCGTCGGGCGACCAACGAGCGGCAAGCTTCTGACCAGGAAGGTTCGTCACGCGGCGCTCATCTGTGCCGTCGGCGCGGATGACGTAGAGCTGCGAATCCTGCTGCTCAGCACAGGCCGAGCCGGGCGTACGCACGAAGAGGATCCAGGGGTCCGCGGTCACGGGGACTGCAACGCACACGCCGCCGTCGCAGTTGGTGCCGGTGGGGCAGGCCGTCTCGGTCTCTGCGTCGCGGCACTCACAGCTGGTGCCGATGTCGTAGGCGGTGCGGGCCGTCTCGACCCGGTCGTTACCGCGGCAGAAGGGGGCAGGCGCCGCGCCGCAGATGGTCGCGTCGCAGATGCAGGTGCCGGCTTGGTCGACGAACGTGTCGAGGCAGTCGCCGCAGGAGTCGGGGCCGGCCACAACATCGCAGGCGCGGTTGTCGGGCTCGCAGTCGCGGGCGTTGAGGGTGTCGCACTCCAAGCAGGCCGCGTTGTTCGCACAATCCGAGTCGGCGCAGTCGGCGTTGCCGTCGCCATCGTCGTCCGTGCCGTTGCCGCAGCTCTCTTGGATGCCGCCGGTGTCGGTGCCCGTGTCGACCGTGGTGTCCTCGACCGCAGTGTCGACCTCGGTGTCCTCGGTGCTGGTGTCTTCTTCGGTCGTGTCGGCCGTGCCGGTGTCGGAAGAGGTATCCGCGCTGGTGTCCAGCGAGGTATCTTCGCAGCCCTCACCCGTGAAGAGGTTACAGGAAGTGCCGGTGTCCTCGGTCTTCTCCGACGTCTCGTCTCCGCAAGCAACGAGTGCAAGCGAGGCAACGAAGGTCGCAGCGGTGAGGGTCGAAGGCCCGCGAAGCAGTGCGAGCAGAGAGGTCGAATTCAGCGTCGTACGAGCCATGACAATCTCCAGCGAAAAACGAGGTCCAAAAGGGGTGCGCAGCGCGCGAGGTTTACGTTCGATACCGCGTAGCACAGCGGCAGAGATGAGATCAAAAGAAGATCTGATGCGAAAGCCCGCTACATATGACATAATTTGTCACCGCGAGCCGCCCAGACTGTCTCTTTCCGTCACCGAAGCAACGGGGAAACGATGACACGAAAAAGGGCCGACAGGTCTCTTTCGAGACTTGTTCGGCCCTGTCAGGCGAACCGAGGTACGAGGTCCGACTAGCCGGAAGCCGTGAGGCCGCCAGCCGAAACGCCGCCGCCCGAGAAGAGCGTAACGCGCGCCACAGAGCGCTTCTTCGCGAGGCTCGGGGCCTCGTAAGCGCGACGACCCATCGATACAGCCTCTTCGAGGCCGACCGACTCAGCGACCACATCCGTGGTCGAATCCTGTTGCTTTGGCATTGGCCGTTGCTTGCTCATGTCTCGGCTCCTTCGAAGGGGTCGTGACCCCGATGGGTGTTTGCGAATCGTCTCGTCAATCCGACTTGAGTAAACAATGCATGAATCAAGCCAACAATGCAACATGTTCGATCGCAGTTAGTAATGCGCCAACGATCCTTCCTTGAGAACCGTCCGGACTGCCGCTCGAACCGAAAACAGCGCCACCGTTGACGCAACAGCTACCAAGACTCCTAGCCGAATCGCAACCGGCGCCAACTCGGCCCAACTGCTGCCAGCCAGCGCCAGCCGAACCCCGTCCACCACCGGTGCGATAGGAACCCATGCCCCGACGGCGCCCACCGCGGCCGGCAGCTCCGTCCGCGGCATGAAAACGCCGCCCGTTACCACCGCCGAGATGTGCATGGCCCGGTTCAACGGATCTCCGGCCTTGTAACGGAGTAACAGCGCCGCCGAGATCAGACCGACCGCGAGGAAGAGGAGCATTCCGCCGACGCCGAAGAAGGCCGCGTAGACCCAGGCGACCGGAGCGGGTGCAGGCGCCATGAACAGGCTCGCCAGCACAACAATCGCGCTCGACCGCATCACGCTCACCGACAGATCGAAGGTCGGCATCGCCGTCATCAGCGCGGGCAACGAGTGGCCCGTCATCAGGCAGGCCTCGAGCATGCCCGTGGTCTGGTGGCGACGCAGTTTGCTCGTGAAGGCGCCCAGCGAGGTCCACATGAGGTCCATCGCCGCAAAACCGCAGGCGAGAAACGGCAAGATGCCCAACTGGCCCGCCCCCATCCCTTCGCCCACCAGCTTGGAGAGCCCGTGCAGCAGAAAGAACATCAGTCCCAGACCGACAACCCGGTTGAAGTGAACCAGCGGATAGCTCTGCGCCTCGCGGAAATCATGGAGCCAGAAGGCACGAAGGAGCTTCCATTGCGCCGTCATGCCTCTTCCTCCGCCTGCTCACGCTCAAAGACAGCATTGGCCGCGGCTGCAACCGCAGCGAAGCCGCCGGACGCCACCACGCGACCGCCGTCGAGGAGATGGACCGTGTCGCAGAGCGCCTCCAACTCTGCCATGTCGTGAGAGGCAATGAGAATGGCCTTCCCCTGCTCTTTGGCGAGCTGCAGACAGAGCCGCTTGAACGATTCACGACGGCCTGGATCGAGCCCCGTACTTGCCTCGTCGAGCAGCAGCAGTACCGGGTCGGCGATCAGCGCGCGGCCCATCGACAGCCGCTGTCGCATGCCCGATGAGTAGGTCCGGAAGGGACGATCGGCCTGCCGCGTAAGACCGACGCGGGCCAACGCATCGGCAACCGCTTCGGCCCGCGACCCACCATCCATTTGCGCCAGTTCCGCGAAGAAGGCGAGGTTCTCTCGGCCTGTCAGCCGCAGGTTGAAGGAGCGGTCCTCACGCGAGACCCAGCCGATACGCCGACGCTGCGTGCCACCCCCGGCGGTCGGCGCCGAACCGTCCACAAGCAGCTCGCCCGAGGTCGGCATCACAAGGCCTGCTACGCAGCGCATGAGCGTGCTTTTGCCTGCCCCGTTGGGCCCGATAAGCCCCACAATCTGCCCCGCGCCGATCTCGAACGAGATGCCCCGGAGCACCTCGACCGGCGGCGACCGACGAAAGCGAATAAGGTCTCGTACGCGGGGCGTCACCGTGAAGGTCTTGCAGACCTCGTGAAGCCGCAGCACGGGCCTTACGGCCGGAGAGAGCGCCTCTGGCTGCAGCTCTCCCGCAGGAAACACTACGACCGCTTGAAGGAGAAGAGCCCCGGCTTGGGCGCGCTTCCCGGCGAGGCCAGCGGCTTGGCATCCGTGACCCGCTGCGCCAGCTCAAGGAAGGCCTTCGTAACGGCACTGTCGGGGCTGCCGACCACAACGGGACGGCCCTCGTCACCCATCTTCCGCACGGCGCCATCGAGCGGGATTTCGCCGAGCATTGTCGTGCCGAGGCGAGCCGCCTCGCGCGTGCCGCCGCCCTGTCCGAAGATGTAGGTGCGCTCCTCGTCGGAGACGATTTTGTCGAGCGCCGCGGCGCTCTGCTCGTCGCCCTTGGCGCGTAGGCTCGCAGCAAGGTTGCGGGCCTCGGCTGCACCGGGCCAGAGGTAATAGGACATGTTCTCGACCATGCCGAGCACATCCACATTGAGCTGGGTAAACATGCGGAGGCCGCGCGCTGCATCGATGAGCGCGAGGTCGCTGGGGGTGGTCACGATAATCGCCCCATCGACAGGCACGGTCTGAGCCAGGCTCAGCTGCGCATCGCCCGTGCCGGGAGGCATGTCGACGATGAGGTAGTCGATGCCGCGCCAGTCCACATCCTGCAGAAACTGACGGATGATGCCGGTGACGATGGGTCCGCGCCAGATGACCGGCGCGTCGTCGTCCATGAGGAAGCCGAGCGACATGAGCTTGAGACCGTGGGCCTCGACCGGGATGATGCGCTTCTCGCGCACTGCCGGACGCACATTGATGCCCAGCAGCGTGGGCACACTCGGACCGTAGATATCGACATCGAGCAGGCCAACGTGGAAGCCCAGACGAGCAAGCGCCAGCGCGAGGTTCACAGCGACGGTGGACTTGCCAACGCCGCCCTTGCCCGAGGCGACCGCGATGACGCGACCAACGCCATCGAGCGCCTTGGGTGCCTGCGATGCGCCCTTGGCAGCGGCTGGTGCAGCAGCCGCCTCGGGAGCCGGTGCCGCGCTGGCCTGATAGCCTTCGACGAAGCTCGTGACCCGAGCCTCCTTCACGCCGTCAACCTTCTCGGCTGCCGTCGCAACTGCATCCTCGAGCGCCCAGCGCTGCTCCTTGGTGTGCTCCGCTTTGAACTTGAGAACCACGGAGGCGATGCCGCCTGCGACCTCGACCTTTTCGAGGATATGGGCGTCCAGGAGTCCTTCACCCGTGAGCGGGTCAACGACGGCAGAAACCTGATCAATCACTTCGCTCTTGAGCGCAAAATCGTCGGCCATGATGCGTATCCAAACTATCGAAAGAGGGAGCGCGGAGCCTAGGCTGCCACCGCTCCCCGCCGCAAGGGGTTAGACGGCGGCGTTGTTCCGCAGAATCGTGACGACGGCGGTGCGATCGTCGCCGCCCATGTTTGCCGCGATGCCGTGCTTGATGTCGTGACCGACCTGGTAGTCGCCGCAGCGCTTCTGCATCTGGCGGGCCACCTCGAGCACCTGCTTGATGCCGGTCGCGCCGACGGGGTGTCCGAAGGCGAGAAGTCCGCCGCCCGTGTTGACCGGGATGTCGCCGCCAATCGCCGTGCGACCCTCGCGGGCCAGTGCACCGCCCTGCCCGTGCGCGGCGAAGCCGAGCGCCTCGGTCATGAGCAGTTCGGTGATGGCGAAGCAGTCGTGAACCTCGGCAACTTTGATGTCGCCCGCCGTCAGCCCGGTGTCTGCGTAGGCCTCCTTGGCCGCACGCTCGGTGATGCCCATCCGGGTGAAGTCGGAGACCTGCCCGAGCGCGCCGTTCGACTGCGCGTAGGAGAGCACCTCAACA
>CANKLS010000063.1 GCA_947483645.1 Bradymonadales bacterium
CTCGATGCAGGAGTGGAGCACGCCGTGATCCGTGATGGCCACCGCGTTCATCCCCAGCTTCGCCGTCCGCTTGATCAGCGCCCCCACCTTCACGGTGGAATCCAGCATGGAGTAGTGGCTGTGAACGTGCAGGTGAACGAATGACGACATACGGTGGCCCCTTAGGTTGCGAGCACATGCTGTAGGCCCGCCCCCCCCGCCGTCAACCGCAACCGTCGCTCTTTGGTTGCAGGCAGCCAGCCTCTCCAGTCACATCTTGTTTCAGGCTTGCAAACCGATTACAGCGGAACACTTGTGGGTTTCCGCTGCGGACGGTTCCACGCTCACTGCAACAACGCTGAGACTGTCTCGGCAATTTGGAGGAATGTCCCGATGAAGAAGCTCTCTCTGTTGATGGCACTTGGACTTGGTCTTGGAGTAGTCGGCTGCGGTGACGACGAGGCAGAGACCTCGACGACCGACACCGGCACCACCGACACCGGTACCACCGACACCGGCTCCACCGACACCGGCACCACCGACACCGGTACCACCGACACCGGCACCACCGACACCGGCACCACCGACACCGGCACGGTCGACACCACGCCCGTCCCCACGGACGAGCAGTACTCGGGTCCCTTCTCCTACGTCTGGCGCATCCAGCTTCCCCAGTCGGGCACCGACGCGGAGTGCTGCTTTGACTTCACCGGCGACGGCGTCACCGACAATGGTCTCGGCACCCTCACCGGCGCCCTCGGCGCCATCTCGCCCGACACCGACATTCAGGCGACGCTCGACAGCGCCGTGGCCGATGGCGACATCGCCCTCCTCCTCGAGTACGCTGGCCTTGACGAGACCACCAAGACGGGCGCGACCCAGCTCTGGTTCTACCTCGCCACCAACGACGTCGACGGCGACGGCTCGGGCGACCAGACGTGGGACCCCGCCCTCAAGGCCGGCGAAGGCATCTTCCAGGTGCAGCCCACCTCGCTTGCCGCCGATGGCAGCCCGCTCATCAAGTTTCAGTCGGCAGCGATCAACTCCGACCTGCTGAGCGCGGGTCCCGGCGACTTCCCCCTCACCATCCCGATCCCGGGCCTCCTCACGCTTGATGTCACCATCAAGCAGGCCCAGATCGAAGCTGACGTTCGCCCCGAGGCTTCGGGCATCTTCACCAACGACGCCGACATCGACTCCGATGGCGACGGCACCCCCGAAGTCTGGGGCGGCGGCAAGCTCGGCGGCGTCATCCCCGTTGAGCAGGTCATCGGCATCCTCAACGACCTCGCCAACGACTGCGCCTGCGCTGGCATCGCCCCCGACGACGCCGTCATCATCGCCGGTGAGGGCACCGACCAGTACGACGTCGCTTGCGACCCGAACATCACCATCAACGACGGCGCTTGCACCGACGCCGATGGCCTGATCTGCGGCAACCTCTCCACCGTCTGCGGCTTCGCTCCCGCCCTGCCCACGCTCGGCCTCATCGACGTCGACACCAACGGCAACACGATCCCCGACGCCATCTCCGTTGGCCTTCGCCTCTCGATGTCGGGCGCGGCCCTCGCCGCCACCCCCGTCGCTCCTGCTGCCCCCTAAAGGGTGACTGTCACGCTTCGTCGTGACAGAAGCTACGGCGAGGGAGACCTCGCCGTTTGGCGTTTTTGGCCCCTGCATCTCTCGCGGATTCCGCGTCAAGGGTGTAGATACTTCATACTTCCAACCCTGACCCGGTGCGGCTCATGAAGACGAATGCCCTCCTCGCCCTGACCCTCTCGCTCCTCGCCGCCTGCGCAGCATTCTCGGATCCGGATGCCATCGACCTCCCAGACGCTGTAGAAGGGTCTGGCAGAGGCCCCGGCGGAAGCGACGCAGGCACCGACGCCGGCGGAACCCTGCCGAACGGCACACCTGTCGGACCCGACGGACGCCCCGTTGTCGGCGCCCTCCTCGGAGACAGCTGCATCGCCAGCGCCGAGTGCCGCTCCAACCTCTCCTGCATCGGTAACGTCTGCCTGCCCACGGCCAGCCGCCAGCTGGGCGAGAGCTGCATCATTAGCGGAGAGTGCGCAGACGGCCTCGTCTGCGGCACCACCAGCCAGTGTTTCGAGGCCGGGCCCGGCGTCGACGGCTCACCCTGCACACAGGCCCAAGACTGCGGCGAAGGCCTGCGCTGCTCCTACCGAGGCCTTGGCGGCTTCTGTGAGACGCCAGGAACCCTCGACATCGGCGAGGCCTGCGCCACCTCCTCGGACTGCGCCGCTCCCCTGCTCTGCGGCGTGGAGGGGCTCTGTCTGCTGCCCGCCTCCGGCTTCCCCTTCCTGCCCGACACCGAGTGCGCCAACCCCGCCGACGAGACGGGACCCTTCCGCATCTTCTTCGAGGTCCCGAAGGCAGGAGAGCCGCTCGCCGATTTCTTTCGCCTCCCCTTCCCCAACGACATCCGCCGCACCGAGACCGGCGTGAACCTCGATGGCTTCCCCGACCCCGGCGTCCGCTTCCTCGGCGGCGATGTGCTCGGCAGCTACCTTCGCACCCTGCGCGGCAGCAACGAGGGGTTCTCGACCAACCCCACCATCTACTTCCGCTTTTCTAGTGCCCCCAAATTCGACACGATCCAGGGCGGAACAGGCGGTTCGCTCCGCATCGTCAACATCACGCCCACCTCGCCCAGCTTCGGCCGCGGCGCCTCGATCGGCTGGAGCGTCACCAACGGGAGGAGCAAGTTCATCTGCCACAACTATGTGGCCATTCACCCCTCCTTCCGCTCGCCGCTCGAGCCCAACACCACCTACGCCGTCTACCTGACTGACGCAGTGTTCAACGACGATAACGATCGCCTGGTACAGGACGCAGACTTCGCCGCGGTCATCGGTTCGTCAGCCCCCACGGAGCCCGAACTCCTCGACGGCTGGAACAAGTATGCTCCGCTCCGAGCCTTCCTTGCCGCGGAGGGCACCGCCACTTCGAGCATCATGGGCGCCGTGGTCTTCACCACCATGGACCCCATCGCGCCGGCGCGCGCGCTCCGCCCCGCAGTGCGTGAACTGCCCACCCCAGCGCTCGCTAGCCTCCGCCCCTGTTCGACCGCCGCCGGCGCCTCGGACGATGACCGCTGCTCGGCCGTGCAAGGCGACTTCACCGAACTCCACGCCACCGTGGCCGCCCCCATCTTCCAGGCTGGCACCCGCCCCTACTTCGAAGAGGCGCAGGGCGGCGACGTTGAGATCGCCGCCGGCAAAGCCATCGTTCAGGGCAGCGAGCAGCTTCGGCTGAGCCTCACCATCCCCTCGGGCGAGATGCCCGCCGATGGCTGGCCCGTTGTCCTCTACGCGCACGGAACCGGCGGAAGCTTCCGCAGCGGCATCGACGACGGCACCGCCGGTCGCATGAGCTCGATCATCGTCGATGGTCAGCCCGTGAAGGCCGCACTCATCGGCTACGACGGCGTGCAGCATGGGCCGCGGCGCGGGCCCTCCGAGCGCGACCCTGCAACCCTCTTCTTCAACTTTGCCAACCCCAAGGCGGCCCGCGGCAATACCCTCCAGGGGGCAGCGGATCTCCACCTGCTTACCTACCTCGCCGAGAACATCGCGGTCGACGCAGCCGCCTCGCCCACAGGCCAGGCCATCGCCTTCAATCCGGCAAAGATCTTCCTCTTCGGCCACTCGCAGGGCGCCTCCGTCGCCTCGCTCTTCGCCGCGCTTGAGCCCAATGTGAAGTCGGCCATCTTCTCGGGCCTCGGCGGATCGCTCATCCTCTCGCTCCTCAACAAGACACAGCCCGTCGACATCGCCCGCGGCGTCCGGATCGCGCTGTCGGGGTCGCTCACCAACTTCAGCAGCGTGAACGAACTCAACCCTGTCCTCTCCATCCTGCAGTGGTACACAGACCCCGTCGACCCAGTGAACTTCGCGCCCCTTCTCTATCGCCGGATCCCGGAAGGACGGAACCCGCTCCATGTGCTCCAGACGCTCGGCCAAGGCGACAGCTTCACGCCCGAGCCCTGCATGAAGGCCTTCGCCGAAGCCGCAGGACTCCCTGCGGGGACGCCCGCCGGCTACACCCTCGCCGACTTCACAGACACCAGGGCCTTCCCTGTCTCGCGCAACAAGCAGTCGAGCCTCAGCGTGCCGGTCACAGCCCTCATGATCCCCTACCTCGCAGATGGCTTCGACGGCCACTTCGTTGCGCAGCGCAATGCCTCCGCGCAGCGTCAGTGCCAAGAGTTCATCGGGACCAGCATCACCGCCGGCGTCCCCACCGTCACGCAGTAGTCGCAGCGCTCGTCCGCCCGAAGTAGCGGCCCCGCAGCAGCCAGACGCCCAAGGCGCACACATCGGCCACCGCTGCCAGCCAGAAGGCCCAGGAAGAGCCCTCTGCGCCCACCAGGCGGCCGCCGATGAGCCCTGCCGCGAGCCCGCCACAGCCGAGAACCACAGAGGCAAAGACGCTCTGCAACAGCGGACGAGGCGTATGCTCCGCGTAGTGGTCGAGCTCGCGCAACAGCCCTGCATACCAGAGCCCGAAGCCGGCAAAGTGGAGGATCTGCAGGAGCACCAGCCACCAGGCCGACACAGCCATCGCCGTCGCGATCCAGCGCACGATGCTCAGCAGGAGTGACCAGGCGACCACGCCGCTGGCACCGCGGCGGGCAAACAGGCGCGGGGCAAGTGCGAGCGCGGCTACCTCGCCCACGATCGCAACACCAACTGCGTAGCCCGGGACAGCCGACGAGAAGCCGTGGTCAATGCAGAAGATGGCCAGAAAGAGGTTGTAGCTCATCACCGCCACCCAGTGGCACCAGCCTGAAAGCAGAAAGAGCCACCAATCCGCGCCCCGCGGGAGCCGCCCGCCGACCGACGAGGCAGCCTCGGCCAGCGGCGTCTCGCGCAGCCGAAACACGAAGATTGCGGCGAGCATGTAGAGCACCGGCGTGTAGTTCACCGCAATCTCGCCTGCCGCGCCCCCCTCCATGCCCGAGACGGCCCACCCGAAGAGCGCCACCGCAACGCCGTAGCCGAGGCTCCCCCAGAGGCGGAACGACCCGAAGCGCACCGAGCCGTAGCGACCGACGATCGTCGTATCGAGCATCGGAACCGTGCCCGCCTCCGGAAAGGCCTGCAGCCACATCAGCAGGCAGACCGCAACAAGCCCCGTCGAAAGATTCATCAACAGCGACAGCAGGGCGCCCAGCCAGAGGGTCACCCGCAGGATGCCGGTCGGCCGCCCATACTTCACCGCAAGATAGCCGAGGGCCGGCTGCATCAGCACGCTGATGACCGAACGGCCGCTAAAGACCAGCCCAATCTCCGCCGGCGACATCCCGATGGACCGAAAGTAGAGCGGCCAATAGGTGACGATGAGCCCGATCGCCCCGAGATAGAGGAAGTAGGTGGCGCGAATCGCCGTCGTTTCCTTCACTGCTGGCGTCCCGTGCATCTGCGCGCAGCCAAGCCCGCGCCGCGCTCCCCTACCGCATCGCAGATGGTCTTGCTACGCTGCAAAGCCGCGATTCGCGCCACTCCTCCTGTGCCCCGGCCTCGGCTTGTCAGACGCGCTCCAGCCTCCCTCCCGTAGCATCACCTACCTGACCACCGCGAAGACGGCGGCACGCAAGATCGATGCCCTCCTCAACCTGTCCCGCCCCATGAAGGCCGTGCAGGCGCTCGACGCCCGCGAGTTCCACGCGCTCATTCAGACGGCCGGACTCGACCAGTCGATCGAGCTCATCGAACTGGCCTCCGGAGAGCAGATCCAGGCGCTCATCGACTTCGACGGATGGAACCGCGACCGGCTCGAGCACAAGCGCTTCGCAGACTGGATGATGATCCTGCTGGGCTGCCCCGACGAGTCCCTCCATCGCTGGTTCGCCAAGCTCGATCTCGAACCAATCATCGTCTGGATGCGGGAGCACGCGCAGGTCTTTCTCTGGGAAGAGGACCGCGACCTCCTCGACTGCGTCGATGCGCCGGTGCTCACCTCGCCCGACGGAACCTATGCCATCATGGTGCCCGAAGACGGAGAGCCCGCCGACATCGTCCGCATGCTCCTCGACCGCGCCTACGCCTACGACCTCGACTACGGCCGCCGCCTGCTCGAGGCCGCCCGCTGGGAGCTCAGCGCCCAGATGGAGGAGGAGGGCTACCGCTTCCGCAACGCCCGGCTCGAAGACCTCGGCTTCGTCGGCCTCGACGATGCTGCTGCCGTCTATGCCCGAATCGATCTGCCGGCCTGGGCCGCAGCACAGCGGCGCAAGCTCGACGCCGGCGGAGAGCTCGTCCCGACGCCGGTCGGCGACATCACCGCCCTCGATCTCGAGACACGCTGGTATGAGGTGGGACCGGCCGGCACGCAGGCCAGCGTCACGCGCGGCGCTCTCGAGCTGATCCGCAAGCAGAGCGGCTCGCTCCCTGACGCTGCCGCGCGCGGCCTCGTCGCCCAGTATGGTGCCCTCCTGCAGCGGGTCTCGGTTGCCGATGGCGGGTCACCCAACCATATCTCCCATCTCAGAAAGGCGGCGGAGCAGGCCGACGCTCGCATCGAACTCGGCCTCGCCTTCCTCACCGGCGAAGACCCCGAGAAGGC
>CANKLS010000064.1 GCA_947483645.1 Bradymonadales bacterium
CAAACTCGCCAGTTGAATCCTGCTCGATGGCTCTCGCCATCTGCGTTAGCTTCTCTTTTCTTTCAAACATCTTTGTCTACCCGCTACAGCCTCCCGGCCTTCGCAGGTTGTCTCTTTCATCCAGTTTTCAAAGAACCTCGCCACGCCCTGCTAGCTCTCTTGCGAGCACCGGCATCGGGTGGGGAGCGGTGTTCTAGCAATCCCGCTCTCCGAGTCAACAGGTTTTTACCCCGTTCTGTCGCTTTCTTCGATCATCACGCCAACTTCGGGCTCGGACGACCCGCACGCTCCCACTCCACATCACTCTTCAGAAGAGGCAGCATCGCCTTGATGTTCGCGCTCATCTGAGCCTCCGCTGCGCCATACTGCGCAAGCAGACGCTCGGCCTCCGACGCATCTGTACCGCTCAGCAGCTTCGACCGCGACGCGAGCATCTCCAGCAAATCTGCTGGGCAGCCCCCTGCCTCGGCACGCGCCAGTGCCTCCGCAGAGGCCACGAGCACCTCCTCCCGCGGCAGGTTGCCCGCCTCGAGCGTCGCATCGTCCAGCCGCATCAGCGCAAAGTAGAAGCCTGTCGCCATCACCACCGACTGAAGGTCCTTCGCTGTGTCGACCGCCTTCCACAGGTGGTCCTCCGCCTGCGCGAACCGCTCCAGCCCGAAGTTCACATCCACCAGCTGGAACTGCGTTGCCACATAAAGACGGGGCCCCATCGGTGCACCCGCCTCCCAGGCCATCTGCGCCCAGCGCGCTGCACGCTCCACCAGTGGGAGCGACTCCGCCGTCCGGTTCAGCATACGCCGCAGCTGCGACACACGGCCCGTTGTCTCAATCATCTGCGGGATGATCTCGCCCATCCCAGACGCGATCGCCGATGCGCCCACCTCCAGCGCCTCTGCCAGGTTCCGCTCCGCATCCGCATGCTGCTTCGACTCAATTAACAGCGCGGCGCGGTTCTGGAGCGCGCCCAAAAGCAGCACCCGCGACCCTTCCGCCGCTGGCCCCGTCACATCACGCAGCAGCATCACCGCCTCGCTCGACTTCTCTAGACCCAGCTGCAGCATCCGCTCCCGCGCCAGCAGACCCGTCATGTTCACCAGCGTCGTTGCCAGCTGCAGCCGCACCCGCTGCGTTGGCTCCTCGAGCGGCAGCTTCCGGAAGGCAGCCTCTGCCTCCATGTAGTGCTGCAGCGCGCTGCGGGTGTCGTTAAGCTGCTGCAGAAGCAGCGCCAACTCCGTCTCGATTGCCCCGTAGGCCTCCACAATCTCGGCCGTTTGCGACTCCTGCGCCAGCGCCAGCATGCGGGCCTCGTTGAGCGTCTCGAGCGCCTTCTGCGCACGCTTCTCCTGAGCATGTCCGCGCGCGGTTCGAACCAGCGACTGGAGGTTGGCGAGGATGGGGTTGACGGGGGTCGATTCAGCCATGTGCTCTGACTCTTCGTGCGGAGCTCGGCTGCGGCCGGCGCTCCTTTGTTGGCGGGGCCTCGGGCCTACCAGAGGGCCGGATCAGCGTCCACGGCAACCGCTTGCAGGCGTGAGGTGCGCATGGTACCTCGACCCCTACCCGCTCAAACTGGAGGCCCTGCGGTGTCGGAGATACTCAGCCAGCAAGAGGTGCTCGACCGCTTCCACGCACGCCTCGGCGCGTCGGGGCTCAAGTCGACCCAGCAGCGCGATGTCATCGTCGCCAAGTTCTTCGAGCTCGGCCGGCACATCAGCGTCGAGGAGCTCCTCGAGGAGGTGCGCCGCACTGCACCGCGGATCGGCTACGCGACCGTCTATCGAACGCTCAAGCTGCTCGTGGAGCATCGCTTCGCAACACCGCGACAGTTCGGCGACGGACAGACCCGCTTCGACCCCGCCGACGGCGACGACGACGAGCACGACCACATCATCTGTCTTGGCTGCCGCCGTGTGCTGGAGTTCAGCGACCCCACCATCACCGACCGTATCCAGGGCGTGGTCGCCGCACAGGGAGATTTCGAACTCGCTCGCCAGCGGCTCGAACTCTACGTGCACTGCAAAACCGAAGCCTGCCCCCACCTCGCGGCGTCGACCCACCGCTGAACGGCTACTTCGTTCCCGACCCCTCGGGCCAGTCGGTCAGCGGACCACCAACGCACCGGAAGCCAATCGTGCTGCGGCGCTTGTCGGCCCCAATCACAGTATGGAAGGTGCTGCGGAGCGACCGCACATCGTCCACGTAGCTCCCACCCCTCAGCCCGGCTTCGCCCGGCTTGTCGAAGGCGCGCGGCACCACCCACTCCGCGACGTTTCCGAGCAGGTTCACGACGCCATCGGGCGAGGCTGAGTCTGCGAAGTCTGTGACCTTGGCTGTCAGTTCGGAGCCGTCGAGCCGACCGGCAACCGGGAAGCCTGCCATGTCGCGCTCGCCCCAGTTCAGGAGGCCGGGCGTGAGCACCCGTCCCCATGGCATCAGGCGATCGTCCTTGCCCCGCGCAACCCTCTCCCACTCCGCTGCTGTGGGCAGACGAAGCGACTGCGACTTGCAGAAGGCTGCCGCCTCCTCAAAGACGACGCAGACCGCGGGCCGCTCCGGCTCAAGCATCTCGGCCGGGACGGGTTGGCCCATCTCCCAGCGGAAGATGGAGTGGTATTCGCACCGGTCGATGGCGCGGGCCTTGCAACCCCCTGTAGCAACACAGGCCTCATACTGGGCGTTGGAGACCTCGGTCGCCATCACCGTCATGGCGGGGAAGGCGACCTTGCGGGAGGGGAACTCGTGCTGCGCCTCGAGGTAGGAGATGCGGCACTCCGTCGTAGGCTTGTCGCTCACCCTCCAGCAGAGCTGCAGCGTGGCATCCTTGTTGTTTTCGGAGAGTCCAAGGAGGGCCTCGCCGGAGCCGAGCGAGACCAGGACAGGCGTGCCGGTCGCGCGGAGCTCGGGGGCCGATGGCTCCTGCGACACGAGGCCAGTGTGGGAGAGCGTCGCAATCAGCAGCAGGACCAGCCCCACCAGGACGAGGAGTATGAGCGGTGCCCAGCGCAGAAAGGCCTGGTTCTTGCGACGGGTCTCGCGGAGAGCGGCTTGCCGGGCACGGAGGGCGGGGTCGGGCAGGACAGGCGACGAACCGCTGTCGGGCTCTTCGGCGGAGGGCTGATTCCCCGACGGCAGCGCGTCGATGGAGATCGCAACGGTGGCGGAGCGGGCGGCGCGCGGGTTGACGACCGGTGGCGGTAACAGATCCATCGCCATCGTCGCCGGCAGCTTCGCCGCAGCGAGCTTGCAGCTGTCGCAGGTCTCTTCGGACCCCGACAACTCGGCCCCGCAGGATATACAGAAGCGAATGGCCACGAGCAGCAACGAGGGAGGGGGGCGCAGGCGCGTTGACAGCCTTCGCCTTTGCCTCCTATCATCGGCGGGCTTGATCGGGAAGCATCCCCGACGGGTGAACCTCCAAACGGGTGAGACACACATGCGACACATTCTTCTTGCAGCGGCCTTGGTGAGCGTAACAGCGGCGTGCGGAAAGACCGAAACGGTCGAAGTTGCACCGGCCCCCGCGCCGGCTGCGGCGCCCGCGCCCGCATCAGCGCCTGCTGCGGCGCCTGCTGCAGCCCCGTCGGGCTCAGATACGCTCGAGGCCGGCATCTTCTCGAGCCCCAAGTTCAACGTCCGCTTCCGCCTGCCCGCAGAGTGGAAGAAGCTCGAAGTAGGTCAGGCTGCCAACGGTTCGGGCGCTGCGCTGCCCGGCATGCCTGCGACCTCCAAGGACTCCATCAGCTTTGAGGGTCCCGCCGGTTCGGGTATCCGCATGGTCGTTGCGAACACCGAGTCGCTCCAGCTCGCGGGCACCAGCTTCGCCAACCTCGATGACCGTGTCGGCTTCGACCAGGTCAATATCCTGCCTGAGAAGAGCCAAGGTCGCGCCTTCAACGGCGTGCCGGGCTACCGCACCGAAGGCGACGCACTCGTGCGTGGCGACCGCACCCCCATCTACTTCATCGCCCAGGCGCTCGAGCTCCCCGGCAAGCCGACCATGGTCACCATCTTCATCCCGGGCGGTAACTACTACCAGCACTCGGATGTGATGAAGGGCGTGCTCGACTCCATCGAAGTGCTTAACCTCCGTCAGTGATGAACCGGTAGCGGGGGGAGCTCTCCTCTCGAGAAGAGGGAGAGGACATGTCCGACAGCAAGTGGAACTCTCGGCAAAGGCGCGATGAGCAGGCGCCCGTGGAACCCGCGCTAGGGGTTCAGCTGCCGCAGGACATCGAGGCGGAGCGCGCTGTTCTGGGAGCCATCCTGCTGCAGCCTTCCATCCTTCGGGAGCTCGGCAACGGGTTGGACACGGATGACTTCTACCTCGAGTCGCACCAGCGCATCTTTGTGGCGATGGTGGAGTTGGAGAAGGTGGGGAAGGCGGTAGACCAGCTGGTCGTGATCTCCTGGCTGAAGGAGCATGGCAGCCTCGAGATCGCGGGCGGCATGGCCTATGTGGCCGGCCTTGTGGGTTCGGTCCCTCACGCGGAGTACTGGGGCCACTACGCGATGATTCTCCGCTCCAAGCGGTCGCTGCGCGACCTCATCACGGTGACGCGCGGGCTGCACTCGCAGGCGCTCGGACCGGTCGATAACGCGGAGCGGCTGCTCGATGATGCGGCGAAGCAGACGCTCGAGCTCTCGATGCGCGGCAGCACCTCGAGCACCATCTCGCTCGGGACCGCGCTCTCGGCCTATGTGCAGACGATGGCGGCGCATGCAGCGGCGGGCGACAAGGGGCTCATCGGCGTGCCGTCGGGCTTCTACAAACTCGATGAGAAGACCCAGGGTTGGCAGCCGGGTAGCCTCATCATCATCGCGGCTCGACCGGGCATGGGAAAGACGGCCTTCGCCCTCAATCTCGCGACGAACGCGGCGCAAGCGGCGAAGCCGGTTGGCAGCCTGATCTTCACGCTCGAGATGTCGAGCGCCGAGATTGCCGGGCGTATCCTCTCCTACAGCACCCGCATCCCGATGAAGAAGCTTCGGAGCGGAGATGTGGGCAACGACTGGAGCAAGGTCTACTCGCAGTCCGGCGCTCTCAACGAGCTGCCGATCTACATCGACGACACGCCCGCGCTCACGGTCAACGAGATGATGCGCAAGTGCCGGCAGTATAAGCAGCGGCACAACATCGGCCTGGTCATCGTGGACTACCTCCAGCTGATGCAGGGGCCGACGACCCGCAAAGAGGTCATCCGCGAGCAGGTCATCTCGGAGATCTCCCGCAGCCTCAAGGCGCTTTCGAAGGAGCTGGGCATCCCTGTCATCGCGCTCTCGCAGCTCAATCGCGGCGTAGAGTCTCGGCCCAACAAGCGGCCGATGCTGTCGGACCTGCGCGAGTCGGGCGCCATCGAGCAGGACGCAGACATCATCATCTTCCTCTACCGCGAGGAGTACTACGCCCACCTCGAGGCCTCGAAGAACGCCGCCAAGATGAAGGGGGGGCCGACACCGTTTGCCAAGCCCTCCGGGCCCTCGGTGGACGTGACCGAAGTCATCCTTGCCAAGCACCGCGCCGGTGAGACGGCCACCGTGGAGCTTCAGTTCCATGCCGCCTACACCCTCTTTGCCAACAAGGAGGGCGACGACCCGGGCCCGACCGACGACGACATGCCTCCCTATGTTGCGCGGCAGAACGAGCAGGCTGACTACCCGCCACCGGGCGGCGGACGACCGGCGCCGGCACCCGACATGGACGACGAGGACGACCAGCCGTTCTAAGGCGAGGTCACGGGGCAGCGCGCTGCAAGCAGGCGGGCAGCAGGCTTGCCGATGGGCGAGAATCCGGCCGAACCCTCCTCCCCCGTCGCGGGATCGGAGAAGGCTTTCCACCAGTAGAGGGCGGTGACCGAGGGTGACCGGCCAAAGGTGTCGAGGATGGCGGCATAGGCCGCGGACTGCTCGGCGTCGCCTGCGGCTGTCTGGATGTCTGGCGCATGTTCGGGCCAGGCGTGGGGCGTCGCGGCGGTCCCGACCCGGTTGCGGTAGCCCACCTCGGTCAGGAGGATGGGCCGCTTGGCTGTTGCAGCGAGCTTCTCGTAGCGGGCAAGCCATTCCGTCGCGCCGGCGCGGAGCTCGGCCTCGGAGGGCGACGGCTTGGTACTGAGCGGCGCGTAAAAGTTGATGCCGATGGCATCGAGGAGGGGCCAGAAGGTGACGCGCTCTGCCTCGTCCCAGTTCGCGGCGTAGGTCATGCTCCCGGTGTAGCGTTTGCGGACGCCGGCGATGAGCGCAGCCCAGCGCTCCGGTGCGGCCGCGGTGGCGCTGCCGAGCTCGTTTCCGATGACGAACCAGTCAGCCGTCAGCTCGGCGGCCAGTTCGGCCTGCG
>CANKLS010000065.1 GCA_947483645.1 Bradymonadales bacterium
AGACGGGGTAGGCATCGTGGCGTTCGACGCAGAGGATGACGACGAGGGCGTCTAGGGCCTCAACTTGACACACTGCCTTGCCCCGCCTAGTTGCCCACGTTGAAAATGAGTGTTCGGCGGGTGTTTTTGTCGGCACGAAGGTTTCAATCTCTCGAAAAAGCCTTGGCTTTTTCGCATCGGCAGGAGTTGGAGAACATGAAGATCGTTGGCAATGCGTGGATGAAGATGATCGCAAGCGGGTTGTTCCTGACTGCCTTGGTTGGCTGCGGCGACGATGGAGCGAAGAACACTGATACCGATTCGGGTTCCGACACGACGGCCGACACGGGCACGACCGACACGGGCACCGCAGATACGGCTCTCGACACGATTGAGGTCGATACGACCGACACCGGTGGCGCGATCTCCTGTACCCGGACGGCCGACTGCGAGTCGCAGCTCGGCGCTGGCTTCATCTGCGAGAATGGCACCTGCGTGGAGCAGCTGCTCCCCGACCCCTGCGCTGCAGACGGTCAGGAGTGCACGGATGCGGCGGCTCAGGAGACGGACGAGTTTGTCTGCGTTTCGGATACCGCGGATGGTCCGGCAGTCTGCCGTCAGCTCTGCAACTCCGATACGGCCGATGACACGGGCTCGGAAGATTGCCCTCTGAACACCTACTGCTTCGACGTTGGCGCAACGAGCGCGAGCGGCCTGACGGGCGCCTGCACCCCGGGTGATTGCGACACCAACATCTTCGACGAGGCTGCCTGCGGCGGCACGGGCACCTGCTTCCCGGTCGGTCATGGCGCGAGCTTCTGCATTTCTGGCGGCACGGCCATCGAGGACGAGCCCTGTGGTCTCGACGCTTCGACGACGCCTCCGGACACCGACACCTGCGCGCCCGGTCTGCTCTGCTCGAACAACGTCTGCATTGCTCCTTGCAACCGCACCAACGGCAACGCTGACTGCACCGACGGGCTTACCTGCCTCGCGGCCTTCGACTTCACCCCGCGGAACCGTCCGGGCCTCTGCGGCACGGCTTGCGACGCCTTCTCGGTTGGCCAGTGCCCCACGGATGAGACCTGCCAGCCCTTCTTCGGCCGCGCGGGCGTGAACATCTGGGCCTGCGTTGCCTCCACGGGCGGCACCACCTTCGGCGCCGACGAGATCTGCGATGCAACGGGCAGCTGCGAAGAGGGTTACCTCTGCGTTGGCTCCGAGACGGATGCCGGTGGCAACACCATCAGCCGCTGCCTCCAGCTTTGCGACACCGATTCGGAGCTTGCTGGCGAGAGCCCCTGCGGTTCGGCTGGTGCCGGCCCCGCGCTCATCCCGACCATCGCCTTCGGCGCGGCTTCGGGCTTCCTCTCCTTCCCCGCCGGCTCCTATGACGTACAGGTTCGCGATGTGGCCTCGGGCTCGCTCGTGACCGACCTCTCGGTTGCCGTTGCTGCTGGCGAGGTCCACACGGAGCTTGCGACGCTTGACGCCGCTGGCGATTTCACCCGCTTCACCTACGTCGACCTCCGCGCCGGCGAGACCCTTCCCGCCAACGGCGTGCGCCTCATCCACGCCGCTTCTTCGGCTCCCGATGTCGATGTTTACGTCGCGACCGCGCTTGAGACGCTCGCCTCGGGCGACTCGTCGGGCGCTGTTGAGGCTGCTGCTGGCTCCTACAACCTCTGGCAGGACACCGCGCCGAGCGCCTTCACGCTCACGGCCGGCCAGGCCAATGACGTGTTCTACTTCGCCGGCAACACTGCGTCGGCCTCCTACATCGCCGGCGCCACTGTCACGGGTGCGCTTGTTCGCCTCGTCCACGGCTCGAGCGTTGCTGGCAATGTTGACGTCTACGTCGATTGCGCGACCGGCTTCAGCGGTTGCACGGTTGACCAGCGGGTCGCTGCTAACTTCGCCTTTGGCACTGTCTCGGCCTACCTCCCCGTCGCTGCTAGCGAGCACACCTTCTACATCGCCGCAGCCGGCGCCGACCCGACCACCGCTTCGGCGCTCCTGACCGTTGGTCCCATCCCTCTCTCCGAGGGTGGCCGCTACACGGCCGTCGCGAACGACATCGGTGGCACCAATGTTGCGCTGCTCACCGACAGCACCACGGCTCCGGCCGCTGGTAAGGCGACCATCCGTCTGCACAACTTCTCGACTGCTGAGATCGGCACGGCGCTTGAGTCGACCACGCCCATCGCCAGCGGCGTTGCGTTCGGCGAGTCTGTCGAAGGCGCCACGGCTGCCTACATCGCGCTTCCCGCCGGCGGCTACGTTGCGGTTCTTCGTGGCGCTGGCGCCGCGGCTTCGACGGCTCCCGCCTTCGTTGCTCCGTTCAACCTCTCGGGCCTGCTCACCGCGATTGTCGCCGACAGAGGTGCCGGTCTGACGGCCATCGCGATCAGCGACTCCATCGTTGCCCCGGCTGCTGGCCAGGGCTCGGTCCGCGTCATCCACGCTGCCGACGGCGTTGGCGCGGTCAGCATCAACCTCCCGGGCACCTCGAACTCGATCTGCGCCCGGAGCGCCGTCGCCGGCCTTGGCTTCTGCCAGGAGTCCTGCGAGCCCTTCCCGCGTAATCCCGGTTCGAACTACGGCTGCTCGACCGATGGCGACGGCTGCTTCCCGGTCGTTCTGACCGAGGACGAGGCGAGCGCTCCTGTCGGTATCTGTGATGCAAATGACGGAACCGTCGGGCCCTTCGAGCCCTGCGCCGAAGACGGTACGATTGGCGAGTGCGCGGACTTCGCTGTCTGCCTCGACTTCACCAACGACGACGGCGTCGCCAACCCGAACTGCAACGCGCTCTGCGCGCCGTTCGAGCAGGGCGACGTCTGCGGCGCTGACGCGACCTGCAGCGCCATCTTCCCGCTCACGGGCAACCTTGGCTTCGGCATCTGCACCCAGGAGTTCAGCGCTGGCGCCATCGGCGGCCGCTGCACCGCGGAGGGCACGCCCTGCGAGGCGGCCGGTACGCTCTGCCTTGACACCGGCGCTGGCGCCACCTGCGTCCTCGCCTGCCGCGAGGGCTTCGACGACTGCGCCAACGACCCCGGCACGACCTGCAACGTGGGTACGCTGAACCCCGATGTGGTCCCCGTCTTCCTGGGTCTCTGCCTCTAAGCAGAAGAACAGCCAGAAGGCTCGCTTCGATGGCGTCGGGTTCGCTCGGCGCCTTCGCCGTTTTTGGTTGCGCGCGCTTGCGGGTCGGCATCTTTCCGTTACAATGCGTTTCCCCTCCCGCCATCGGAGCATGCCGCCATGAGCCTTCGTACCCTCTTCGTTCGTACCCTCGGCCTCTCGCTCCTCTCGCTCGTTGCGGGCTGCTCCTCTGACGAGGTTGTGAACAACGGCGGCTCCAACTCGGGCGGTGATCGCACGCGTGATGATGCCGGCGCCGACGCGGCTGGTACGACGGACACGACCAGTGGCTCCGGCAGCGGCGCCACCGACACGGGTACGCCTGGACTCGATGTGGAGACCGATGCGCCCGCAGACACTACGGCTGACACCGCCGCGGATACCGCCGCCGACACCGCAGCCGACACCGCGCCCGACACGACACCTGTTGTTCCCGTGGATTGCACCGCGATTCCCATCGCGGCAACCACGGGAGAGACCTGCGACCAGGCCGCTCCGGCTTGTGCGCCGGGCGCCGCCTGCATTGGCCTCGGCGCCGGGCTGGGGGCCAAGTGCCTCCAGATCTGCACGCCGGGTCAGTGCTCGGACATCTGCGGCGCGCAGGGCACCTGCTCTGGTCTTGCTGACCAGAACAACAACCCGCTGCTGCAGGACCTCGATGGTGACGACATCGATGATGAGGTGGGAGGCTGCTTCCCCGTGGTGCAGGCCTTCGCTCTCTGTGGTACCGCAGCAACGGGCGGCTGCGCTGAGGATCAGATTTGTGTTGGCGATGCGACGGCTGCGAATTGCACGCCGACCTGCACAACGCCGGGCGCATCGTGCGGCAACTTCAGTGGCGTCGAGGCGCTCTGCAACGTCACGCTGGAGTTGGCCGACGGTACCACGCAGAACGGCTGCTCCATTGAGTGCACGACGGCAACCGACTGTCCGACGGGTCTTACCTGCGTGGCGATCACCGGCGGCAGCATCTGCCTTGCGCGCTAGCACGATGCGGCTGCTCGGTGCGCTCTGCGCGCCGGCGCTGCTTGCCTGCGTTGCGGGCTGTTTTGAGGCTGATCCTGCTCCGCTGGTGGCCGGGCAGCCGGGAACCTGTGAAGCGATTGCGGTCGCAGCTGAGGTTGGCGCCCGCTGTAACGCCGGAGCGGCGGCTGCCTGCGCGTCGGGAGCGCTCTGTGTGGCCTATGTGGGCGGCGAGACCCGCTGCCTGCAGACCTGCTCGCCAGACCTCTGCGAGGGGATGTGCGGCGAGGGCGCCTGCGTGCCGCTCGAGCAGGCGGATGGCACCCGCTTCTCTGCCGACATCAACGGTGATCGCCAGCCCGAGGAGGTTGGCGTCTGCGAGCTGACCTCAGGCCCCTTCGAGCGCTGCGGCGTGACCGACGCTCGAAGCTGCCGTCCGGGCAGCATCTGTCTCGGCGGTCGCGCGGGCGAGGCAGACGGCAACTGCATCCCGCTCTGCGACACGCTCGGTAGCCGCTGCGGCAGCGTTCAGGGCGCCGAGGTTGGGTGCACGATGACGCTCCCCGCGACGGCCGACAGCATCGAGTTGCACGCATGCACCATCCCCTGCTCAGCCGATAGCGACTGCCCCCTGCCGTGGGTCTGCTTTCAGCTCCCCACCGGCGGCCTCTGCCTCGCGCCATGAGGCTGGTCTGGTCCGGGTTCTGGTTGTTGCTCGCCGGCTGTTTCGGAAGCAGCGAAGTGGCTGTGCAGCCCGGGCTCGACGTGGAGAGCGGACCTGTGCGTTGCGAGGGGGTTCCGCTCGCCGAGGTCGTGGGTGAGCTCTGTCGGCGTGGGAGCTCCGATTGCGGCGCCGGTTCGGACTGTGTCCTCGACGCCTGGTCCGGGGAGAGCCGCTGCCGGCAGCATTGCGTGGTGGGTGTGTGCGAACAGGGCTGCGGCGTTGGCGAAGTTTGCGACGAGCCCTGGTCTCCGGAGGGCGCCGACCTTGGGCGGCTCGACCTCAATGGCGACGGCGTCTCGGAGTCTCCGCTGGCGGTCTGCCGGCGCCCGCAGACAGAGGCTGCGGGTACCTTCGAGATGTGTGGAAACAGCGCAGCGCTCGCGCTCAACCGGGGCTGCTCCGATGCGGCGCTCTGTGCCCGCTTCTTTGAGGTGAGCGTTGCGGGGACCTGTCTGCCCGCTTGCGATGGTGACTGCGCGGCCGTCGATGGCTATATGCCCTCATGCTTTGATGTCGGCGACAGTGTGCGCCGGTGCCTTCTGGAGTGCAGCGATGAACTCTACTCTTCGGACTGCCCGCGCGGCATGGTCTGCCGTCCGGTGCAGGAGGGCTTCGCACTCTGCGTGCGTTAGCCTGATGTTTCTGGTGGGCTGCGGCAGCGAAGGGTTTGCGCTGACCGAGGTCGATGGCGGCTTTGTGCTAGGCGCCGACACAACAGGCTCGGGCGAGGGCAGCGCGTCCACCGTCGAGGCGACCTGCTCTACAGGGCCCGGTGGTTCGGCCTGCGCTGCGGAGCGCCCTCGCTGCCTGCCGAGCGCGGCGGGAGGTTTCGGTTGCATCGCGGCGGGCACCGTGGCGCTGGGCTCCGTCTGCGCGGCGGGGGGTGTGGACGACTGTCAGGTTGGCGCCATCTGTGTGAAATCGGATGATGTGCAGGGTTGGCGCTGCCGGCAGCTCTGCGGTCCCGCGGATCCCTGCCCGACGGGCCTCTGTTCGCCCCTCGGGCCGCGTGGCGCGAGCGCCTGTCTTCCTCTCCCCTAGCCCGCGTGTGAAGCATGTCTGAAGGTGCTGCTCTCTATCTGCTCGACATCGAAGGAACGACCACCTCGGTGGGCTTTGTCTTTGATGTCCTCTTCCCCTTCGCACGGTCGCAGGCGGCTGCGTTTTTGGCGGCGCAGGGCGCAACCGCGGAGGTGGAGGAGACGCTCGCGCTGCTCGCATCCGATGCGCGCGCAGAGCGGGTCGCAGGGCTCGACTGCCCGGAGGTGTTGGAGGGCGAGGCGCGGCTGGCGACTGCCGAGGCTGCGATGCTCTGGATGATGGATCGGGACCGCAAGACGCAGGGGCTCA
>CANKLS010000066.1 GCA_947483645.1 Bradymonadales bacterium
CCGAGGAGGTCGTCGAGGTGCTGGACGAAGTTCCGGGTGTCGTGGCCGGTGAAGTAGCTGCGGACGCGGGTGCGGAGCTCGGTCGCCTTGCCGATGTAGATGATGCGCCCCTCGTGGTCGCGCATGATGTAGACGCCGGGCTTGCGCGGTAGCGCCTTGATTTTTGCTTCGAGTTCTTCGGAGAGCGGCATGGGGTTGGATGCCTCCGATCAGGGCATGATGCGGATGCTGGTGAGCTCTTCGAGGCGGGTCTCTCCGCGCCCTACGAGCCTCCGCGCGATGATGCCGACGGAGGGCACGAAGTAGAGGCTCTGCTTGCCGGCGGAGAGGTTGCGAAGGAGCTCAAAGCTCTCGGGATAGTTGCCGGCCGGCAGCGTCATGGGGACGGCGTCGCGGGAGATGCGCACGACGGAGGTTTCGGCCTCTCGACCGCCGGGCCCCCAGCGGGCGTCGAGGGCGGCGGGCAGGACGAGGTCGGGCGATTCACGCCGCATCCAGGCGAGGAGCCAGCGTGCATCTTCTGCGCGGGTCTGGCACTCACGGTCGCAGCGATAGACCAGCAGGGGTGTGACCAGCCAGGCGAAACGGCTGGTGGACTCCGCGGGGTTGTCTGGGGTGCGGAGGAGCCGGACGACGCGGTAGCTGCCGTAGTCGTCGATCTCCTCGACCTCGTCGCGGAAGTCTTCGACGGGGAGTTCGAGGCCCTGCGCGCCGTTAGCAGGTTTCCGTCCGGGCGTGGTGACGCGGTAGTGCCAGAAGTTGCCGACCGAGAGCGGGAAGGAGGCATGCTCGCGGCCCATGAGGGCGGGGTTGAGGTCGAGGCCAGCGGCGCGGAAGGCGAGGAAGTTGGCATCCACCGTGGGCGGAGCGAGGAGCCGCCAGTCGGAGTTTTTGTCGCGGGCGATTTTGGGGAAGTGGAGCGTGAAGGAGACCTGGGTGCCGGCCCAGCGGAGCTGGAGGCTGCTGTTCCAGAGCATCTCGGGCGTCTGGTCTTCGCCGGGCACGGAGCCGTCGAGCAGGTGTGGGCTCCCGAGCGTCACGGTGGTGGTAATCAGCTGGGCGCCGAGGCCGCCCTCGCGTGCGAAGGAGGCACGGGGCGTGCCGAAGGTGCCGCTGGCCAGCTCCTGCAGCGTTGCCCGCAGGGCGGCCGTCTTGTCGCGGGCGGCCGAGACGCCGCTGCCGGTGATGGCGCCGAAGGTTGCGGGCTCGAAGGTGAGCGCATCGATGGCCTCGCTCTTGCCCGCGATGAGTGCTCGGTAGGTGGCCGAGAGGAGCGCCTGGGGCGAGGTTGCAGGCTCAAACTCGCCGGGTGCTTCGACCTCGGTTGCGCCGCTCTGCCAGGCGACGGGGTCGAGGCCGGTGCGTGTCCACTCTTCGAGTTCATCGGGGCGCGGCAGCCCTTCGCCCTGCGACTCGGTGTAGAGGAGCGGCCGTAGCGGGAGCCTCGACTCGTCGATCTCCGGCTCGCTGCCACAGGCGGCTGTTGCGGCGAGGAGCAGGCCGAGGAGGGCGCGAACGATGCGGTCAGCCCAGCCCAAGGTGGTGCTCCAGAAGGTCGAAGATCTCCATGCTGTCGAGGAGGTCTGTGACGGGGTCGAAGTCGTCGAGTTCCAGCGTGACGACAGGCGAGAGCGTGTAGCGCTCCATCCAGCCATCGTAGAGGGTCTGCAGCCCCTTGAGGTAGGCGAGCGGAATCTCCTGCTCCATGTCGCGTCCCCGCTTGGCGATGCGCTTGCGGAGCGTCTTGGTGGAGCCGCGCAGGTAGATCATGAGGTCGGGGGGGCGCAGCTCCGCCCGCACCGAATCGAAGAGCATCCGGTAGGTCTCTGCCTCACGCTTCGACATGGTGCCGTTGCGTGCCAGGTTCTCTGCAAAGATCTCGGCATCTTCCCAGATGGTTCGGTCCTGGATGACGTGGCCGGTGTGGGCGGCGAGCTGCCGATGGAGCCGGATCTTGCTGGCCAGAAAGTAGATCTGGCTGTGGAAACTCCAACGGGGCATCTCTTCGTAGAAGTCGGCGAGGAAGGGGTTCTCGTCGTTGGGCTCGAAGAAGGGGGCCACCCCATACCGCTGCGAGATGTAGTTCACGAAGGAGCTCTTCCCCACGCCGATGTTGCCCGCAACGGCAATGTAGGCGCCGCGGCTCACGCCAGCCCCATCATCTTGAGGAAGGGGTTGTGGCTCCGCTCGCGTCCCATCGTCGTGTCTTGCATGTGGCCCGGAAAGAGGCGGGTTGCATCAGGCAGCGTCGCGGCGAGCTTGCCGAGGCTCCGCTCCATCTGATCGCCGTCGCAGAGGGGAAGGTCGGTGCGGCCGATGGAGTCGAAGAAGATGAGGTCGCCGACGAAGGCGAGCTCCTGTCCGCGCTCCCAGAGGACCACATGGCCGGGCGCATGGCCGGGGGTGTGGAGGACCTCGAAGCGGAGGTTGCCTAGCGTGAGCACCTGGCCGTCGTCGAGCGACTCATCGACGGGTGGCGGCGTCGGGCAGGGGAAGCCCATCATGGCACCCTGCGCGGAGCAGTTTGCATAGAGTGGAGCATCTGCGGGGTGGAGATAGATGGGCGCTGCGAGGCGTGCGCGGGTTGCGGCGAGCCCGGCCACATGGTCGATGTGGGCATGGGTCTGGAAGATGGCCTCGATGCGCAATCCGCGGGCCTCGGCGAAGGCAATGAAGGGCTCGGGCGAGGCGCCCGCGTCGATGAGCGCGGCGGAGCCCGAGACGGGGCAGCCGACGAGATACTGGTTCATCGCGAATGGTCCCACGGGCATGCCTGCCACAACCACCGCGGGGCTATCTACAAAGGTCTTCATGGGGAGCCCGAAGAGAGGGTTTGATCAGTGGGCGACGCGGCCGACCTCGACCGAAACGGCGGTCACGGCAGCCGAATATCGCTCTACACAGGCGGTGATGCGGGCGATAGCCTTGGCCAGGTCGTCGGAGGTACTGGTGGCGCTCGCGGCGCTGTCGGAGGCCTCCTGGCAGATGGAGAGCGCACTCTCGGCGGCGGGCCGGAAGACGGTGCGCACGTGGCTCTCGAGGGCAGGCTCGGCGTCGGCCAGCTTCCGGATGCTGGCGTTGAGCGGGTCGGTCTCGCGGAGGTAGGTATCGAGGAGCGAACGGACCTCCGCCATGTCGTCTGTGGAGAGGGCGCGGCTCGGCAGCCGTGCGGCGCCGATGGCAAGCGACTGGCCTGCACGGTCGACCCGCTCGACCCGCTGGTTGACCTCAGCCAGGAGCTCCGCGGGGAGCTTCGCGCCACAGGCGGCCAGCAGGAGCGCGGAGAGCAGCAGCCGGCCGGCCGAACGGAGGGTCATCAGGCCTCGGGCAGGCGGCCCTCGCGGACCAGCACAGGCACAACGCCCTCCCCGAATGCCTTCACCAGGTCGTTGTCGAGCAGACCGGCATCGGCCTCCTCCTGGAGCACCTGCATGGCACGCTCCACCGTCGCGGCCTTGCGGTAGGGACGGTCGGCAGCGGTCATGGCGTCGAAGATGTCGGCGACGGTCAGCATGCGGACGGTGACGGGGATCTGGTCGCCCGATAGGCCATCGGGGTAGCCGGAGCCGTCGAGCTTCTCGTGGTGCCAGCCGGCGATGTTCGGAATCTCGGCGAGGTCGTCGCTCCAGGGGATCTGCGACAGGAACTCGCGCGAGCGGCGGGCATGCGAGCGCATGTCGACCCACTCGCTCTTGTTGAGGGTGCCCTGCATGATGAGCATGTCTTCGAGCTCCTCCGGGGAGAGCAGCGTCCGGACCCTGCCGGTGCTGTCGCAGAAGCTCATCTCGCCAATCTTCTTGATGCGGGCGATGGTCGCATCGTTGAGACGGCGGCCATACTGGTTGTCGATGATGACCTGCTCGGCCTCGTCGATCTCGTCGATGCGCCGCTTGGCGATGCGGGCGGCGTAGTCCCGTACCTCGCGGATCTCCCAGCTGAGCTGGGTGCCGCGGTCGAGCGCGACGCGGAAGGCGTCGTTGTGGGCGTTGGCACGTGCTGTCTCGAACCGCTCGCGGACCGTCGCGAGGTGCTCTTCGCGGAGGCGGGTGCCCTTCATGAGCACGCACTCTCGGACGCCGATTTTGCCGAAGTCGTGGAGCAGTGCGCTATAGCGGAGCTCGGTCATCTCCTCGCGGGAGAAGGTGATCTTGGCGAGCTTGCCGGCGGTCTCGTTGTTGGCGAGCAGCGCGAGGCGGGTGGTGTAGTCGGCGACCCGCTCGGAGTGGCCCGAGGTGGTGGGGTCACGGGCTTCGATGGCGCGCACCGAGAGCTTCACGACGCCCTCGAACATCTCGTAGATGTTGCGGGTGAGGTTGACCCGCTCGATGGCGAAGGCGGTGTAGGAGGCGAGGACGGTGAAGAGGTCGAGGTCGTCTGGGCCGAAGAGCCCGCCAAGGCCGCGCGTGTCGGCCTGCATCACGCCGAGCAGCTTGCGCTGGCCCACAAGCGGCGCGGCAACGCAGGCGGTAATGCGGGCGTTGATCATCGACTCTGTGGGCACAAAGCTCGAGGTGTCGCGCACGAAGAGCACGGCTTCCTGCGTCTCGTAGACCTGCTTGAGGATAGCCTGCGAGAGGAGCGGCGGCTGCTCCCCCGAGGGTGCCCGGCCGCGCTCCCGGAGGATGAGCGGCCGCATGAGATCGTCGGAGGCGGGGTTCTCGGTAGGGATGGTTACCGCGAAGAAGTTTGCGGCGGGGAAGGCCTCGAAGGTGGTCTCGGCGATGAGCGGCAGGATCTCGTCGAGGTCGGTGACCGCGTTGAGGCTCCGCGCCAGCTTGAAGATGGAGACGAGCCGCGGGTCGCGCATGACGAGGCGGCGCGTCACAGCGTCGAGGCTCTCGGTTGCCCGCTTCACGACCCGCTCGTTCACACCGGTGATCTCGTTGAGTTCGGTCGGCGGCACCGTGATGAGGCTGCTCTGCGGTCGCGTGCTCTCTCTGGCCTCGACGGAGATAAGCGTCTCGCCGAGGATGATGTGACACTGCTCCGGGAGGGCCATCTCCTTGGCGGTGTCGCGGTCGTGGAGGTTGAGCGTGTTTCCCTGCAACCGTATGAGCGAGCCGTGCCGGCTCTTGAGGTCGCGGAAGAGACAGGCGCCGGCCTCCCAGCGGATGTCGGCATGGTTCTGGCTGACGAGCCCGTCTCGGACAGAAAAGTCGTTGTTCGGCCCACGCCCGAGCAGCACCTTCTTGGCCGTGAAGGTGGCCTTTTTTCCGGCGTCGGGGCCGCTGATGACGGTGAGTCGAATCATGGGTGTGGGAGCGGGTCGCTGGCCATGTAGGGGGCGATGCAATAGGAGTTCGAATCCTGCCGCTGCGCCTCGTGCATCGGAGTGAGTCGGCGCAATGTAGGCGAATCCGTGGCGATGTCGAGAGAACCAAACCCACAGGCGATCCCCTACCCGCTCTTGGAGCTGGCGGAACAGCCGGAGACCCTGTCGGAGGTCGCCCGCCTGCGGGCCGAATTCGAGGCAGTCAGCAGCGACTTCTCGCGTCACCAGCAGGAGCAGCGGCTCGCGCTCGGGCCGGAGCTCAATGCCGCCGAACGGGCCGCCGTTGTGCAGCTCGACCGCATGTGGCCAGCGCCGCCCGCCCGCCTCTGGCGGCGCTGGCAGCGGCTCCTCATCCCGCTTGGCGTGGTCGCGCCGTCGGAGCTCCCGGGCCCCGTTCATCTGCCGCAGCTGCTCCTGCTTGCGGCCGCTGCTTCGCAACAGACCTCTGCCGCCTGGGCGCTGACCCGTGCGCCCGATCTGGATGCTGCGGTAGCGCTCCGCTTCGCGCTCACCGCACTGCATCCCGCGCTCCGCGATCGCTGCATCGCGATGCTCGACGAGGCTTCGCTGCCCTGGTGCTGGCGCGCAACGCTGGAGCAGGCTCGTCTGTCGGAGCTTGCGGAGCTGCCCATCGTCGCAACCTGGGTGGCTGCCCTGCGCGGCCGGCTGGTGGGACTGGTCTTCTCCGAGGAGCCTCTGCCCCTCTCGCTGGAGCGCTGGCTCTTCGAAGATCTGCCTGCGGGAACGCCGGCAAACGAACGGTGGCACTACCTGCGCATGGATCAGCTTGTGGCCGACGATGAGGCGCTGCTCGTGGCGCTGCTAAGCCCCTCGGACTGGATGGTTGAGCCTTCCCTCATCGCAGCCGCAGCGCTGCGG
>CANKLS010000067.1 GCA_947483645.1 Bradymonadales bacterium
CGGCGCATCGATGCGGAGCTGCAGCCCCGTGGCGTGGTCGCGCTCCGTGCGGAGGTCGACGCCCAGGAGGAGGCCCGCCGTTGGCTGCAGTTCGTCTTCCCACCGGAGCCCGCCGCTGAGGCCCGCGTAGGGGACCCAGACGAGGGCATCCAGGGTTGCAATGGCGGTGATAGAGGCAGCCGGCGTGAGCTGGCGGGCGTCCGCTGTAAGCGAGAGGCGTGCGTTCCAGGCGGGTCCAGGGACGTGTGCGGAGGTAAACGAGAGCGCGACCTCGGCGCCTGGCGCGAGCGGTTGTGTGAGTGCGGGGAGCGCTAAGCCCGCTTCGACCGCGGGCGACCACTCGCCACGACCGACCTGCGCGCGGGCAGGGGCGGCAGCCACGAGGAGGATCAGCAGGGCGCAGCAGGCAAGAAAGCGGCCTCTGGAGGCGCAACGGAGCGCGGGAATGCTTGACACCCTTTCTACCACCGCACTACCTTCCACGCTCTTATGGGCTGCTTCGCGGCAGCCCCGGTCACCACACGATGAAGCGGCCTCCTGCGCGAGTCCCCCATCACCTACCAGAGAAGTCTGCCGTGGCGCTAAAAATCAAGCGAAAGGTGGAGGCGCCCGCTTCCGAAAAGCCGGCCGTTATCGACACTGATAATCTGGCACCCGGCGAAGAGCCCGTCTTCGAAGGCGAAGCCGAAATTCCCGGCGAGGCGGTCACCGAGGCTGCAAAGCCCGATGAATTCGCTGTCGCTGCGGAGGGCTTCTTCGAGAAGCTTGCGGCACGCCGTCAGCAGGTCGTCGTTGGTATTGGCGCGCTGGTCATCGTCATGATCGGTTACTCGATGGTGCAGAACAACAGCACAGCATCCGACGCCTCTTCCGCCAAGCTGGCGCTCGATGCGCTCTCGCTGCAGACCGCCGAAGTGGGCGACGGCAGCGGGGCCGCGCTTCAGAACAAAGACAAGTCAGAGGCCCGTCGTGGCCGCATCTTCAAGACCAACGAGGCCCGCTGGAAGGCTGCGTTGGATGCCGCACAGGCAGCAGCAGCCGCAGGCAGCAGCGCCGCCCTCCCGCTCGTTGCAGCCGCACAGGTTGCCTCCGGTTCGGGCGACGCAGCCATCGCCACCTACCAGGCCGCCATGGAGAGGGCTCCCGCCGGCGACGAGGTCGCCTTCGCGCTTAGCCTCGCCAGCGCGCAGGCCTCGGCGAAGAAGTTCCCCGACGCAATTGCTACGCTCGACAAGCTTGCCGCAGAAAAGCCCAACTTCGCGCTGAGCGCCAAGTATCTCAAGGCCGAGCTCACCGACACCTACGGTGAGCCCAAGACTGCGCTCGCCGCCTGGAAGGAGCTTACGACCGCCTTCCCCGAGAGCCCCATCAAGGATGTAGTCGACGGCCGCATCGTGCAGCTTGAGATCGACCTCGGCATCGAGGCCAAAGAGGGCTCGGGCGCCAAGGAAGGCTCGGGCGCGTGATCGCTCGGGGCCTCGCCGCAGCGCTGCTCGCAGGCCTCGTCACAGCCTGCGGCGCGCATCAAACTGCGACCGCTCCGCTGGTCACCTACGCAGGGCGACCCGTCCGCCTGACCACCCAGTGGAACGCCGCCATTGAGCCGCTCGCCGCCTTCGAGAAGAGCGCCGAGCAGTTCGGTGGTGTGGCCTACGACCCCAGCTCGCAGACCGTCGTCGCAGCGCTCGCCTCGGGCCGCATCGTCGGACTCGACGCTGGCTCGGGCGAGACTCGCTGGGCCGTCGCGGGCGAAGCACCCGCGGGTGGCGCTCCCGTCATCGCAGAGGGCATTGTCTATGTTGGCGTTCACGACGGCACCTTCCGTGCCCTGCGCGCGACAACGGGCGAATTGGTCTGGAAGGCCTCGGTCGCCGGCTCTTTCAGCAGCACGCCGCTCGTCACCGGCGACCTCATCGTATCGGTGCTCTCCGGCAATGGCGTTGTGGCCCTCAAGCGGGCGACGGGCGAGGTGGCCTGGCGCCGAGACCGGGCCGCCAGCAACGCCATCGCGCTGCAGTCGGATGCTACCATGACCGCCGCTGGCGACGACCTCTTCGCAGGCTACGCTGACGGCAACCTCGAGCGGCTCGACCGCACCGGGAAGTCCATCTGGTGCGTCCCGCTGGCCCGCAACGCCGACCGTTTCAAGGATGTCGACACCACTCCGCTCGTGCTCGGCGACACCGTCTACGCAGCCTCGTTCGGCGGAGGCCTCTTCGCCATCTCGCGTGCGCAGGGTTCGGTTGTCTGGCAACATGCCCTCAAGGGCATCTCCCAGATGGCGCGCACCGACGACAGCATCGTCGTCATCACGGGCGATGCGCAACTCCACTGGCTCGCGCCCGAGACCGGAGAAACCACCACCGCCTTCGCCATGGAAGAGGTTGTCGCAGATGGCCTCGTCGTCTCGAACGGCTACCTCATGGTCTCGACCAGCGAGCGCGGGCTCTACCTGCTCGACAGTAAGGCCCCTTGGGTCCACGGCCGCCTCGATGCCGGCGCCGGCTTCTCGAGCCCCGTGGCCGTCTCCGGCAACATGCTCTTTGCGCTGACCGACGGCGGCTCAGTCCTCCGCGTCGACCTTTCGCTGCTCTGAGGCGGCCTGCAGTTCGCGCTGGATTCGGTCGTGCAACGGCCGGCCGCGTAGAAGCTCCATCGCCTTGCCCGGCTCGCTGACGACAAAGCTCTCCGCAAGTTCGACCGCCTCTGGCAGCGCGCCCTCAAACGAGGCGCTGCGGGCGTAGTAACCGCGGCCGAAGGGCAGGGCGACCTGCATGCTCTTGCGTTCGCGACGGGTGTAGGTCCAGTGACGCTCGTCGGGCCAGAACTCGGGCTGCAGCGGCACCAGAGCGCCCGAGGCAGCCGCGTAGTCGCGCAGGGCGAGCAGGTAGTCGAAGACGTCGCTCTTCACGAAGAGTTGCCCGCCAGGCCGAAGGCGCCGCGCCAGGATGCGCAGAAAGAGTGGTTCGAGGAGCCGCCGGTTGGCGTGACGGTCCTTCCACCATGGGTCGGGGAAGTGCACATGAATCTCGTCCAGCGAACCGGGCGTAAAGAGGAGCGGCACAGCAATCCGAGCGTCGGCCCGCAGCACCTCGGCCTGCTGCCACTTCCGCTTGTCTCGGCGTTTGACCGAGAGGTTGAACTGGGTCCCGTCGTGCTCGATGCCGATGGCGGGCCGGTCGGCAGTGGAGCGCTGGTTGAGCCCCTCGAGGAACTCACCGCTGTTGCTGCCGATTTCCAGCTTCGATGGGATGCGGTCGCCGAGCCGCTCACGGAGCGCTGAAACAGCATCGAAGTCTGCGCCGCGGTAGTCGAGGTAGCGCGGGTCGAAGAGCGTGCTCAGCTCATTGACAATGCCAGGCTCGAAGTCTCTCCAGACGGTCGGGATCACGGATGAGCGCCGCTTCCCGAGCCTGCACCCGAGCCTGCCTGCTGGGCTGCAATGGCGGCAGCGAGCCGCGCCTGAAGTTCGCGGTTGCGGCCATCGAGCGCTGCCTGTTCCGCCGGCGTGAGCGCTCCGCTGCCCGAGCCAGAACCTGCTGCGGGAGGCGTGCCGCCCAGAAGCATGACGCCGCTACTCAGCGTGTGCGCGCCCGACCGCATGAACCAAAGGACGCCCACGAATGCCAGAATCAGCATCACGATGCGGAAGGCACCCATGCCTGGCGCGCTGGCATGCGCCGGCGGTAGAAAGCTACGACGCATCGGCCTGGCCGTCGGCGTTGCGGAAGTCGCGGATGAGGAGCTCCACACCCTGCTCATCGCCGCGACGGGCTGCGCGGGGGGTGAAGGCAATGCTTAGAGTGCCCTTCACCTCGTCGATCCGCGCGGCGGAGCCGATGGCGATGGCGTCGAAACTCCGCCCGCCAATCCGGACCTTGAAGCGGATCGCGTTGCCAACCACGCGGGGCTGCATCACCTGCACGCGCCGAGCCTCAAAGACGGGCTCTGCGTTGCCCGCACCGAAGGGGGCAAGCGCCTCGAGTTCTACAACCATCTCGCGGGTCAGCTCGTTCAGGTCGACCGTGGCATCAATCTCGATAGAGCGCCCGGGCAACTTGCCGTCCTCAAGCTGCTCCTGGATGGCAACCTGCACCCGCTCGCGGAACTCGTCGAGTCGCACGGCCTTGAGTGCCACACCGGCCGCCAGCTTATGGCCACCGTGCGTCTCGAGGAGGTCGCGGCACTTGGCCAGCACGCGTAGCATGTCGACGCTGCCGGGGCTGCGCACAGAGCCCTTCGCAAGTCCGTTGACGTCGATGGAGAGCACCGCGACAGGGCGCTGAAAACGCTCCACGATGCGGCTCGCAACAATGCCGAGCACGCCTGGGTGCCAGTTGGCGCTTGCCAGGATGATGGTGGCATCGCCAGCCGTCACGCGGCGCGCAGCCTCTGCCATCGCCTCATCGAGCACCTCGCGCTCGGTCACCTGACGCTTCTGGTTCCACTGCACCAGCTCCCGCGCAATCTGGTCGGCCGCCCTGAAGTTGTCTGCAATGAGCAGCTCCACGCACTTACTCGCATCGTCCATCCGGCCGGCGGCGTTGAGGAGCGGGGCGATGCGGTAACCGATGGTCCGTGCGGTGATCGGCTCCGGACCCTCGCCCGTGCTCTCGTCGCCCAGCAGGTTGGCGCAGCTCATCAGCGCGCAGATCCCGGGACGGCGGGCACCACGAATCAGCTTCAATCCCTCCGCCACAAAGGAGCGGTTCTCATCCACCAGCGGCACGAGGTCGGCCACGGTGCCTAGGGCAAGAATATCAGCCATGTCGCGCAGCGGCATGCGGGGCCAGCGGCCAGCATCTTCGCGGGCCACAAAGGTATCGAGCGCAACCATCAGGTTGTAGGCGACGCCGACGGCGGCCAGCTGATGGAAGGGGAAGGCGCTCCGCGGTAGCTGCGGATTGAGCAGCGCAGCGCACTTGGGGAGCGTGGCGCCCGGCACATGGTGGTCTACGACGATGACATCCACGCCGTGGCGGTTGGCCTCGTCGATGGCCTCATGGTTGCTCGTGCCGCAGTCGGCCGTGATGATGAGCTTCGGGCGCTTGGGGATGTGGTCCCGCATGAGGCTGGTGAGACCCAAGCCAATGGCGCCGTCGCCTCGCTGCACGATGTGATAATGGACATCGGCGCCCAGCGTGCGCAGGCCGATGACAAGGACCGAGGTCGAGGAGATACCGTCCACGTCGTAGTCGCCGTGGACATGGATGCGCTCGCCTCGAACGATGGAGCGGCGAATCCGGCGAACCGCGGCGTCCATGTTCTTGAGAAGGAAGGGGTCGTGCAGCCGTCCGATGTCGGGCTGCAGGAAGTTGGCCATCGCCTCCAGCCCCGAAACGCCCCGGTTGAGGATGCACTGGGCCGTCAGCTCCGACACACCGAGGGCGCGAGACGCTGCCGCCACTTCATCGGGTTGTGTTGGATGATGCTTCCATTGCATCGGATATCTGCTCCAGAACGACGGGGGGTGGGCGCCAGAGGGCGGTCCCCTCGGGAGCGCGGCTCGTGGAAGGGGACGCTTTAGGGCAGGTTGGCGGTCTCCGTGATGACCTGCGGCGGCCGGCTTGCAGCCCGCTTCTCAAACCACTCGGTCGTCCAGAGCATCAGCGAGTTGGAGACATAGATGGAGGAGTAGGTGCCGAAAATAACGCCGAAGAGCATCGCGAAGGCGAAGTCACGAACGAGGCCGCCGCCAACGAGGTAGATGGCGGCCGTGGCGAGCACGGTGGTCATGGAGGTGATGATGGTGCGGCTGAGCACCTCGTTGATTGACCGGTTGATGAGGGCCGGCAGTTTCTCCTTGGTCTTCTGATCAAGGTTCTCGCGGATTCGGTCGAAGTTCACGATGGTATCGTTCAGCGAGTAGCCGATGAGCGTGAGCACCGCGGCGAGGATGACGAGGTTGAACTCCTTGCCGAGGATGATCAGTACGCCGAGCAGGATGAGCGAGTCGTGGGCAAGCGAGAGCACGGCGCCGGGGGCGTAGCGCATGTCGAACCGGAGCGCGACGTAGATCATGATGCCGAGCAGGGCAACGAGCGCCGACTTGATCGCGTCCGACCGAAGCTGAGCACCGACGCGCGGTCCAAC
>CANKLS010000068.1 GCA_947483645.1 Bradymonadales bacterium
AAAAATCTCGCCGGCGCTCGGCTGCTCCAGCCCCGCCAGCAGACGCAGCAGCGTCGACTTGCCGCAGCCCGAGGCGCCCACCACGATGAGCAGCTCGCCGTCCTGCACCTCGAGGTCCACCCCCTTCACCACCTCGACATCGCCGAAGCTCTTGCGGATGCCCTTGAGTCGTACACCAGCCATCGTCAGCCTCAGAGCGCTTCGGGAAAGGAGGTGAGCTGCTCGGCCCGCTCCACAGGCACGAGTACCCGTGCGCCGAGCGACGGGACGGCGAGCCTCAGGCAGCCGCAGGCGCCACCGTTGTAGTCATCCGGAACGACCGCCGTGCAGGCCACGGTCTCGCAGCCCTCGGCGGTGATCTCGAAGCGGGCCGCGGGGTCGGCGCCCGGCATCAGGTCGCGTAGGACGGTGCCCGGCCGCATCGTCGTGGTCATGCTGCCGTAGCCGAGCGAGTCGGCCGAGGTCTCGCTCTCCTTGGTCGGATGGGTGTTGAGCACCACCATGACCCGGTTGCCCTGGTAGCGGCGCTCGAAGGCGAAGATGCCGGCATCTTGCTCGCCGCCCGTCCGCTCGGTCGACCAGTGAATGGCCTGCTCGCCGTAGAGGAGCTCGGGAAGCGCCTTCCGGAGCCGTGCCATCTTCGCGTAGTGGGTGAAGGTCCGGTTGGTCGTATCGAAGGCGCCAAAGTTGCTCAGCCAGAGCGGCTCGCGGTTGGCGGGATCGTTGCCGCCCGAGAACTCCTGCTCGGTTCCGTAGTAGATGCAGGGCATGCCGTTCTGCGTGAACTGCAGCGAGACGGCGAGGTGGAGCCGCTTCACGTCGGGCTGCTCGAAGAGGAAGCGGGGGGTGTCGTGGTTGTCGAGGAAGTTCACCAGGAGCTGCTGCGGCGCGATGGGCTGCCCGTCGCGTGAGAGCACGCCGTCGGGGTTGCCGACCGTGCCGTAGTTGGCCTTGCGCTCCGTCCAGAGCTTCTCGATCTGGCTGGTTGGCGCCCCATACTTGAAGACCGCGTCGTAGACCTGGAACTTCTGCGAGAAGTAGAAGACCGAGTCGAGCATCTTGGGCTGCGTGTAGGAGCCGAGCAGCCAGTCGGCGCCGTCGAAGACCTCACCGAACATGAAGAAGTTCTCCTTGCCCACCTGCTTTGCGTGGGCTCGAATCGCTGTGGCAAACTGGATCCAGAAGTCGTGCTCCACATGCTTGACGGTATCGATGCGGAAGCCGTCGATGTCGGCCGCGGTGATCCAGTAGGTCATCACATCGATGAGGGCCTGGCGCACCTCGGGCAGGTCGGTGCGGAGGTCCTTGAGGCCGCCCGGGAAGTCGCCCGTCACCTCCTGCGTCCGCACAAAGTTGTAGCAGTCCTGCCAGTTGGCATCGGGGTTAATGCCGGCGATGCGGCAGGCCTCCGCCTCGCGGCCCCAGACCGTCACACGGCCCCGCTTCCAATACCAGTCAAAGTTGGCGAACTGGGCCGGCCGCGGCGCGCCCCGGTTGAGCTCCGGCATGTCGATCCAGCGCGCAGGCGCGTTGCCCGAGGCGCCGAGCCCCGTCACGGCCTGCACGCCGCGGAGGTCGAAGTCGGGGTCATACTCACCGGTGCGTAGGATTGGCGATGTGGTGCCGGTTCCCTGCACGCTGTCGTCAGGCCGGCCGTTCCGGTTGATGTCGTAGTAGAAGACCTGCCCCACGTGATTGGTAACGACATCGAGGATGACGAGGATGCCGTTGTCGTGCAGCACCCGCACCATCTCCCGCAGCTTGGCGATGTCGCCAAAGTGGGGGTTCACATCGAGGAAGTCCTGGGTCCAGTAGCCGTGGTAGCCGTCGTAGCCGGCGTCCGACTCCACGTTGCGCACCACAGGCGAAATCCAGACGCTCGTGACGCCCAGCTTCGTGAGGTAGTCCACGTTGTCGATGACGCCCTGCCAGTCGCCGCCCTGGTAGCGGCCGAGGTCGCCGACCACGACCCCCTTGTTGTTGTCCCGCTGGCCGTCGGCGAAGCGGTCGACCATGAGCTGGTAGACCACCTCGCCACGCCAGTCGCGGGCCAGGTTGGTGGTCTTGAACTCGGTGGTCACGGGGGCCATGTCGGCGCCGCAGGCCGACAGCAGGAGCAGGGCCGCGAAGAGCACGCAACCTGCGGCGAGCCGGTGGAGCTGGTGGAGCATCGGGCGCTTCCTCACGGGTAGGTGCTGCTGTTGAACCACCACTCGGCGCCGATGCCGAGGTAGTGGTGGATGGCGCCGCGACGGCGGACATCCTCTGCGGGATACTGCTCCTGGGCGCCGTCGTTGAGCACCGAGACCTCGTAGATGAGGCGGAGCTCAGGGCGGGCAAAGGGGCCGGTGCCGGCGGAGAGCGTGGGGATGACGGCCGCCTTCAAGATGGCCGGCACCAGGAAGGTGTCGGTGCGGGGCGACAGGCCGTTGGAGCGGTGGCCCTGGTAGGAGAGTTCGAAGGCCTGCTTGTAGCCGCCCGCGACCCGGTAGGAGGGACGGAGCGAGATGGTGCCTTCGTAGTAGTCATCGCCGTCGTAGTTGACCTTATCGGCATCCGAGAACCAGTCCACATAGGCGCCGGCGATGAGGTCGAACCGGCCAGCACCAAAGCCCGCGCTCATGGCGACGCGGGTGGAGCTTGTTTCGGTCACCGAGCCATCCTGCGCGAGGCCACTCGTAGGCGTAGCGAGTTCGCCCAGCGCCGCGATGCCGGTAGCCTGGCGCAGGAAGAGGTTGGCGAAGCCGCGCTCGCCGAAGCCCCAGACGGCGGCCTCCACGCCAAGCGTCGTACCGAGCTCGCTCGGCATGAGCTGGCGGACCTTCTCGACATCTTCCGCGACCCCCTCGCCGAGCCGGTGGACCTCGCCGTAGCCCACAACCTTGGCCGACAGTCCGCCGAGGGCGAAGGGCTGCTCCGCGCGGAGTGAGCCGATGAGCCGGACGCGGTCCATGAGGATGACAGGGTCGGTGCCGAACTCGGGGTCGGCGACCAGGATCTCCTGATACTGGTAGGCGTTTTTGACCTGGTTGAGGCCGAGGTGGCCGCTGATGCGGGTCTTGCCAGCCGCGCCCCAGGCCGCTCCCGCGCCGACCGTGTTGAGGTTGTCGAGCGGCCAGAAGTCGAGGAGGTAGATATCGTCGCCGCGGAGCATGCGAGAGCCGACCCAGACAGAGAGGTCGTCCACGCCAAGCTCGCGCCCCTCCACGAAGGCGTTGCGGAGGGCAATCTTGCCGTCGAAGTCGCCATCGGAGTGGAACATGGCGTCGGAGACGGCGAGCGTCGTGACGATGCGGAAGCGGCCAAACTCCGGCTCCGCAGTATGGTAGGAGAGGTCGAGTTCGAGGTAGGGCTGCTCCTCGAGGCGGGGCGGATGTGCGACCACGGCGAGCTGTTTGCCCGAGCCCCCTGCCCCGTCGGAGCTGGCCGTCACGCGGCCGTAGGAGCCGAAGACAAAGCCCATCGGCGCCGAGGCCTCCTCCGCTGCCGGCTCGGTCGGAGGCAGCTCCTCTGCCTGCAGGCGCGGAGCGAGCAGCGCAAGGAGCGGAATGAGGGTGGCAAGAGAGGGCTTCATTGGGACTGCAAGCGAGTATCAGCGTAGCTTCGGGGTTAGAGCATCCCTGCGGTCGCCGCTAGAGGAGGTCATCACAACAGCGGAAGCCCACACTGTCCTGCGCGAGCGTCGGATTGACCGTCGCGTCGGCAGAGGTGCACTTGAGGTTGTTCTGCACGTCGTTGAAGGCGCCGCCACGCACGCGACGGTCGGCGCTCCACTCTTCGACGTTGCCGGACATGTCGAACAGGCCGTCTTGGCTGAGGCACCCGGAGAAGAGACCCGTTGCGACCGGCCCGGAGGTGGGCGGCGCGTTGATGCCGTGGCAGGTGGTCGGCGCGTAAAGCTGCGCGTAGGGGTAGAGGCGGGTCTCGGCGCCCTGACAGGCTACGACCCACTCGCCATCGGAGCAGAGCCGCTTGCCGACGGCGGCGCAGGCGTCGCCGGCTGCGGCGAAGGTGGCTCCTTTCCACGGCTGAACGCCGGCGCGGGAGGTGGCCAGCGAGCTGTCGCTGCCCGCGGCATCGGCGGTCGCGTCCTGGCGCGAGGCCTCGTGGAGGTCGACACAGAAGGCGGTGGCACCGGCCCGCTCGATGCGCGCCATGCCAGGCTGGCAGCCGTTGCAGAAGATACCGTTGTCTGCCGCCCCATCGCAGTCGTTGTCGAGGCCATCGCAGACCTCGTCAGAGGGCACACAGGGTGGCTCGGTGTCTGCGGTGGTGTCGGCGCCGGAGCCATCAGACTCGGTGGTGTCGGAGGTGTCGCCGGAGCCGCTATCGACCGTAGTATCTGCGGTGTCGCCACCGAGGTCGGAGCGATCAATCGTATCTTCGGCGGTGCCCGTGTCTTGGACGAGCAGCCCGTCGGGATCGGCGACACAACGGGCAACGGTAAGGTCACAGCCAAACCCGACGGGGCAGTTGGCGGCCGTCTCACAGCTGATGTCCTCGTTGAAATCGATGGTGCAGCCGGCGCCGACCGAGGTCAGCGCAGCGAGCTGCAGCAGCGTCAGGAGGACCGCCTTCATGGTCAACGGCCGGTGGGTGCGGGGGAAAGCGCAGCGGGCCCCGAGACGGGCGTCGATGGGTTGGCGATGACAAAGAAGTAGAGGAGGAGCGAGGCGACGACGAGCGCGCCGAAGGCGATGGCGACCCGAATCCAACGCTTGCGCTGAATCTGCCCGAAGTCCTCGTCGGGCGAGAAGGGGAGGTCGTCGACGACGGAGAGGTCGCTGATGGTACGGAACTGGGCGGGCACCTGGGCGGCGCGGTCGGCGTAGACCGTGGCCGCCTCGCGGGTGTTGCGCGGGCTCGATTGGTCCGACTCGAGCGGCGAGGCGAAGGCGTCCCAGTATTCGGCAGCCGGTGCAGCTGCGGGAGCGGCCGCAGGGGCAGCCTCCGGCGCAACGACGGCCGGCGCGGCACCCGACAGCTGCGGGTCGCGGCTGCGGGCCTTCCGAAGCGCGGACAGCTTCAACTCGGCACCTGCCGAGATCAGGTCCGACTCGATCAACGAGAGCAGATTGGCGGCGTTGTCCTGCACGGCGAGCACCGCGATGACATCGGTCTCGAGGCCCGGGTTGGGGACCTCATGAACATAGAGCGAGACGAACCACTCCATGGCGTCGGCGTTGTTGCGGTCTCGCTTGAGACCCTCGGAGAGGACGATGGCGGCGTTGACAACCTCGCCCTTGCCATGGAGGAGGCGGGCGCGTTCGAGGTAGGTCATAGGGTCACTCTTCTACGAGGTGGAGCGTCGCCTTGCCGGCGGCCTCCACCCACTGGGTCACATGTTCGATGGCAGGGTTGACGCCCGCGATGGCGCGGGCCTCGTTGGCGGCCGCCAGCGGCGCAAGCAGAGAGGCCGGTTCGCGCTTGGCGAGGTCGGTGACCGAGGAGACACCGGCGGCGATGAGGAGTTGGCTCGCCTTGGGGCCAACGCCCTCGAGCTGCAGCAACTCCAGCTGTCGCGCGAGGGCCAACGCCTCGGCGGCGTTGAGTTCGAGCATGGGAAGCATCGCGGTTCGCAGCGACGGCGTCAGCAGCGCCTCCAGCAGGCCGCGCGTGTTGGTCACGCCCGACTCCGCCAGCCGCGCCTGCGCCACGCCGGAGACCAGCGAGACGTCGGACAAGAGGTAGTCCGACGCCGACACCGGAGCAGCCAACGCAGGGACGAGCAGGAGAGCGAGCAGAAGGCTCCGCATCGGGTTCACTTGGAGAGCGGTACGAACGACGGGATGAAGTAGCTAACACCTACCATGCCGACGACATGGTTGGAGAAGGTCTCGTCGGGGCTCTGCTTCTCGGACTGCACGTCGGCAGCCGTGTAGAGGTAGTCGGTCGCGCGGATGTGGAAGGCCACCTGATCGGTGTAGAAGAAGCGGAGCGAGATGCCGACGGTCGGACCGAACTTGAAGCCGGCGAGGTCGTCGCTTTCGGAGGTGCGCAGGGCGCCTCCGAGGCCGAGGTGGGTCGAGATGTCGTAGCGGACCAC
>CANKLS010000069.1 GCA_947483645.1 Bradymonadales bacterium
CGCTCGCGCTTGAGAAGGCAACGGGCGGCCGGGTGCTGAGTTTCATGGTTCCCTACTACGAGGGCATCGACGAGCCGGGGATTGGTGAGACGCTGGCAGCAGAGCTCCGCATCTCCGTGACGAAGTTCGGCTACGCAGGCCTCAAGATCCCCAAATCGCTCGGCCTCTACCTGCGCGACGACAACAACAAGCTGATTGCAGTTGATGACGCCCGCCTCTTCCCGCTCTGGCGCGAGGCCGGCGCGCTCGGGGTTCCGATCTTCATCCACGTTGCCGACCCAGCGGCCTTCTGGAAGCCCTCCACGCCCGACAACGAGCGGTTCGAGGAGCTCGCCGCTCACCCGCGCTGGTCGTTCGCCGACAGCTCCGTCTATCCGCCACGCGAAGAGCTGCTGCGGGGCTTCGAGGCGCTCGTGAAGCAGTTCCCCGCGACGACTTGGGTGGGCGTGCATGCCTGCCACAACGCAGAGGACCTCGCCTACATCGAGCGGATGCTATCGACCTATCCAAACCTGCACATCGATATCGGCGCGCGGGTTCCCGAGTTGGGCCGACACCCCGCCGGCGAGGTACGGTCGCTGTTCGAGAAGTTTGCCGACCGCATCCTCTTTGCGACCGACATCGGCATCATGCAGGACCGCGCCGGCGGCACCGTCTTCACGCTTGGCTCTTCGGGCGAAGAACCCGACAAGCGGGAGGCCGTGAAGCCCTTCTACGATGCCCATCACCGCTACCTCGAGACGGGCGACCGAGGCATTGCCCACCCCACGCCGATTCAAGGGCGCTGGACTGTAGATGCCATCGCGCTCGACGCCGCCACGCTCGACAGGCTCTACTACCTCAACGCCTATCGGCTTGTGGTTGGACCGACGCTGCAGCGGCGCGCGAAGATTGCGGCCGGGATCGCGCCCTAGACGAGCTGCGCGTAGCCGCGGGGGCGCGGGAGCTCGGAGAGTTCGAGCCGCTCCACATGGGCGAGCGCCGCGATGACGCTAGCCTCGTCCCATGCGTCGCCGACAAATTGCAGGCCTACGGGCAGCCCGTCGAGCATGCCGACAGGCGCCGAACCTGCGGGCAACCCGGTGAGGTTTCCGAGCCAGGAGAAGCGGCAGAGCGCAGCGGTCTCCTCGGGGTCGAGGATGTGGCGGTGGTCGGCGCTGGCGGGGTAGCTCGGCGCAAGCAGATCAGTGGTGGGCAGGCAGAGCAGGTCGACGCCGGCGAGCGCACGCGCCGTGGTCCGGCGGAGGGTGGCGCGGGTGCGGGCGCCGTAGAAGTATTCGCGCGCCGAGAGCGTGTCGAAGGAGGCGAGGACGAGCTTGAGGTCGTCGCCGGTCAGGTGGGGAATCGCCGCGAGGTGGTCGAAGAGGCCGCCCATGCTCTCGGCTCCGATGGCGAGCGAGCCCATGGCCTCGGTCTGGTCGCCGAGCTCGATGTCGAGGTCGACGATGATGGCGCCTTCGCGGACGAGCGCCTCCACGGCGGTGCGGCAGACGGCTGCGATGCGGGGGTTGGCGCGCTTCCATGCCCAAGACCAGAGCCCGATGCGACAGCCTCGGATGCCGCGACCGAGCGCCCGGTTCCAGCTCGCGCGGAGGTCTGGGTCGGTGGGCGCGAGGCGCGACATGGTGTCGCCGAGATCGGTGGCATCGAAGGGGGTGAGGAAGTCGACGAGCGAGGCGGTCGTCTGGCCGATGGGCCCGAGCGTGGCGACGGAGGAGCCGGAGCCCCAGAGGTCGCCGGTGCGACCGATGCGGGCGAAGGTGGGCTTGAGCCCGAAGAGGCCGTTGAGGGCGGAGGGGATGCGGATGGAGCCGCCGCCGTCGGAGGCGAGCGCGACCGGCGCGAGGCCGAGCGCGACGGCCACGGCGCTGCCCGTGGAGCTGCCGCCCGCGCCGAGGTTCTCGTGGTAGAGGTTGCGCGGCATGAGGAAGTGAGGGTTGATGCCGGTCGGCGCCATACCCCACTCGGTGCAGTGGGTGGTGGCGTAGAGCAACGCTCCCTGGGCACGGAGCGAGGCGGCGGCGAAGCCGTCTGCCTCCGAGATGGCCGAGAGGTAGGAGGTGCCGCCGCGGAGGGCGACGCCGCGGAGCGGCTGGTGGTCTTTGATGGGGATGGGCTGGCCGTCGAGCGGTCCGAGCTGACGGCCTTCGCGCCACCGTGTGGTGGAGGCCGCGGCGGCCTCATGGTCGAAGGCCAAGGTGACGAGCGGCGAGTGGAGGGCGCGGCCGAAGTCGCGGGCACCGACGCGGGCTTCGAGGCGCCCAAGGAGCGCGGTCGGTGTGGTCTCGCCCGACGCGAACGTGGCTGCGATTTCGCGGGTGCCCTGGCGGCTGCGCGACACCGGCAGTCCGCAGTCGCCGTTGCCCCAGCTTCGGGGCGGCGCGCCGGCGACAACCTGCGGGAGGTTGTCGAGCGGCATGCGAGCGACGGTGGGGAGCGACATGAGGCGGTCGATGCCGAAGACGCCCTCCACCTGCTTGCGGAGGAGGAAGCGGCCTGCAGCTGTGCCTGCAAGACTGGCTGCGAGACGCAGCGCTGCACCTTCGAGTCGTATGCCCTTCATCGGTGCCTCAGCTTCGGTTTTTGTTCTTGGCGGTTGGATCGATGGCGGGGTTGGCCGCGGTGCGGGCGCCGGTCGCTGCAGGCGCGGCTGGCGGCGCCTCGAAGAGGTCGATGAACTGGCGGCTGCTGCGGGCGTGGCGGGCGGCCTCTTCGATGTCGACCTCGCCGGTCCGCACAAGGTCGAAGAGGGCCCGGTCCATGGTCTGCATGCCCTCGCCGCGCGAGGCCTCCATGAGCGACAGCGCCTGGTGCATCTTGTCGTCGCGGATGACTGCGCGGATGGCGTTGGTGGCGACCATGGTCTCGAAGGCTGCGACGCGGCCCTTGCCGTCTGCACGGGGGATAAGCCGCTGGCTCACAACGCCGAGGAGCGAGGCGGCGAGCTGCGATCGCACCTGGGGCTGCTGGTGGGCGGGGAAGACATCGATGATCCGGTTGATGGACTGGATGGCATCATTGGTGTGCAGCGTGGCCAGAACGAGGTGGCCCGTCTCGGCGGCGGTGAGCGCAGAGGAGATGGTCTCGAGGTCGCGCATCTCGCCGACGAGGATGACGTCGGGGTCCTGGCGGAGCACATGCTTGAGTGCTGCGGAGAAGGAGTCGGTGTCGGCGCCGACCTCGCGCTGGTCGATGGTCGCCATGCGGCTGGCGAAGACATACTCTATGGGGTCTTCGACCGTGACGATGCGGCAGGAGCGGGTGGTGTTGATGCGCTCGACGAGGCAGGCCAGCGTGGTGGTCTTGCCGGCGCCGGTAGGTCCGACGACGAGCAGCAGCCCCTGGTTGCGCTTGACGAGCGACTGCACCTGCTCGGGGATACCGAGCATGGCCGCATCAGCCGGCAGCGCAGGGATGAGGCGGAGTGCCGCAGCCATCTGGCCCCGCTGGAAGTAGGCGTTGATGCGGAAGCGCTGGCCGTTGTCGAGCTGCACGGCGAAGTCGAGCTCCCGCTCGAGTTCGAAGACCGTGCGCTGGCGGCCGGTGAGGACAGAGAAGAGCAGCAGGCGGAGGTCACCGGCAGAGAGCGGTGCCATCTCGAGCGGGCGGAGACGACCGCGGATGCGGAGGATGGGTGCTCGGCCCACGGCGAGATGGAGGTCGGAGGCGCCCTGCTCGAGCGCGAAGGCGAGCAGCGCCTTCATGTCGAGGCCGAAGCGGGCAACGGTGGTGGCCGACTCCCGCGAGACACCCGCGGCGCTCGTGGTCATGCCCTGGGCGGCGAGCGCGAACTCCTCGGGGTTGGAGGCGTTGGCGCGGGCCGTCTCGTAGTTGATCTCGCCTCGTTCGTAGAGTTCGAGCACCGAGCGGGTGAAGCTGCGGGAGCCGGGGTCGACGGTGGCGCGGAGGAAGTCTGTGACCTCTTCGACCCGCTGCTCGCGGATGAGGCGGGCAAAGGTGGGACCCATGGTGACGACCTCGAGCGCCAGCGCCCGCCCTGCCCCGTCTGCGCGCGGGAGCAGACGCTGCGAGATGATGCCGCGGAGGGTAAGCGAGAGGTCGAGCGCGAGCTGTGCGCGCTGCTCGTCGGGGACCATGGAGAGAAGCCGGAGCAGCGTCTGCGGCGCATCGACAGTATGCAGCGAGGCGATGACGAGGTGGCCCGTGAGCGCAGCGGCGATGGCCACCTCGGTGGTCTCGCGGTCGCGGAGCTCGCCGATGACAATCACATCGGGGCTCTGTCGCAGCACGGTCCGGAGCGCCGCGGCGAAGCTGTCGGTATCGGTCCCCACCTCACGCTGTGAGATGCGGCTGCAGATGTCGTGATGGACATACTCAATCGGGTCTTCGATCGTGACGATGTGGCGGGCATCGGCCTGGTTGATCCGGTGGATGAGCCCCGAGATGGTGGTGCTCTTGCCAGAGCCGGTTGCGCCGGTGACGAGGACCAGGCCGCGGGTCTCCGCGGCGAAGGCGGTCACAGCGGGGAGGTGGCCGATGCCGAGCAGGTCGATGTCGCCCGTGGGGACCGCGCGGACGGTGATGGAGAGGCGGCCCTGTTGGCGGGCGATGTTGAAGCGGAAGCGGCGGCCGTCGGGCATGGAGACGCCGGCATCCACATCCTGCAGGGCCGCAAGGCGGGCCTGCTGCGTGGGCGTGAGCAGCTCGGCGAGCAGCGCATCGAGCTCTGCGGCCGTTGCAGGCGGCAGGTCGATGTTGCGGAGCCGGCCGGAGATGCGTGCCGCGGGCGGCTTGCCCTCCGTGACAAAGAGGTCGGAGGCGCCCCAGCTCTCCATGGAGGCGAGGAGTCGTGCGGTCTTCGAGGCTTCAGCGGTCATGGTCGGCGTCTGCGTGAGGGTCGCTGCCCGATGCGGGCGGATCGATGGCGACGGGTGCCTCCCAGAAGGTGACCCATCGTGCAGGCAGGGGCAAGGCTCCTGTTGCAATCAGGGTACCACCTAGCACCAGCGCTGCACCGATGAGTGTGAAGATCGATGGCTGCTCGCCGAAGAGCCAGATACCCCAGCCGACAGAGAGCAGCACCTGTAGGTAGGTGACGGCGGAGGCGCGGCCGGCCGGCTCCAGATGGAGCGCCTGGGTCATGCGGAGCTGGGCAAACTGGGTGAGCACCCCGATGCCGATGAGCATGAGCCACTCGATGGGGGTGGGCATGACCCGGTGCCAGAACAGGCTCGGGAGTGCGAGCGGCAGCCCGACCGCGGGGACCGACCAGACCACGACGCGGGGGTCGGCGCTGCCGCGGAGCCGGCGGATGGTGACGTAGGCAAGGCCGGCGAAGATGGCACCTGCGATGGAGACCCAGAGCGCGAAGGGGGCGATGGGCGCGGCAGCCTCGTCGAAGAGGAAGGCGGGCTGTGCAACGGCGACAACGCCCAAGAGGCTCAGCGCTGTGCCGACCCAGGCGGCACGTCCTCCGCCCTCGCCGAGCCAGAGGGCGGCGAAGACGGCGGTGAAGACAGGGCTCGTGTATTGGATGAGGGTGGCCTCGCCGAGCGGCAGATGGACGAGCGAGTAGACGAAACACTGGAGCGCGAGAAAGCCGGCGAGGCCGCGGAGGCTGAGGAACCAGAGGTGTCGGCCGCGGGGCGTTGCGTCTGCGGGGCGGCGCGGGTCGAGGCCACTGCGCCAGAGGACGATCGAGGAGAGGATGAAGGTGACACCGGTCCGCGCGATCACAATCTCGTTGGCGGGGATGTTCGACCCGACCAGCTTCACGAGGACGCTCATGGCCGAGAAGCCGAGGACGCCTTCGGCCATGTAGCGGAGGCCGAGCGGGATGCGGGGAGCGGGAGAGGACACGAGGCGTTCCGGAGCGTGAGGCGGCTCCTCTACTAGGGTCGTTGCGCAGATGGGAGAAGTGGGTGGGTTGGGTGCGCGCACACCCTACCCCTCCGCAACGAGTCGGACTAAGGCCGCCCCATGCAGCCG
>CANKLS010000070.1 GCA_947483645.1 Bradymonadales bacterium
TCGCTCGCCCTGCTGCCGGTCGCTGCAGAGGCCGATGTGCTCCGCTCCGCCGAGCAGCTGCGGCAGTTCTGCGAGGCTGGAAAGAGCCTGACTTCGGGTGACGCCTGGCCCGCAGCGCCACTGTCTGACGCAGGCCTGCCTCAGAGCTGGGCCGCGCTCATCCAGACGAGGAACCAGGCCCGCGAACGGGCCCGTATCGGGCTGCAGTCGCACGAGGCCGTCATCGCGCCGGGCGAGTTTCAGTTTCTCCCCTTCGCCGACGACATCGAGCATCTGGTTGTCTCGACCACCGCAGGGCTCCCGCTCCTCGGTGGCGCTGCCACCATCGTCCTCGACGGGACCTCGATCGGCTTCGTCATGGACGAGTCCTCCGCCGCAGACCTGATTTCCGCCCACCGGCTCGGCGGCGTTGCGCTCAAACTGATCTTCGACTTCAGCCCCATGGCTGGCGACGGCGGCGACCGCCCGCTCTGCGAGTCTGCCGACGCCGGCATGGTCCCACGGCTGCATGGTCGCCTCCTCGAAGCCACCCTCTTCGACCCGCTCAGCGAAGCCATTTACGCATCGGTGGAGAGCCCGCACGGAACGGCAGAACGCTCGCGGCGTGGAGGGGCGCTCAACGGCAACGCGGTAACCGCTGCGCCCCGCGCAGAGGTGACCGGGCTGGAGGTCGAGGGTGGACGCCCCTTTGCCGACGCGGAGGCGAGCCTGCTCCGTGCCGCGGTCGAAGAGCGCATCGTCGGCTGCTACGCCCGCGCGCTGACGGAGAACGGCGGACTCAAGGGGGCACTCGTCCTTGGATTCAACCTCGGTGCCGCGGGTGAGGTGGAAGGGGTCGAGACCCGCATCGACGTCCTCGGCGATGCCGCGGTAACCGCCTGCAGTATCGCCCGCCTTGGAACCCTCCTCATCCCGCGCAGCCCGCAGGCGCAGCCGCTCCGCCTCCGCACTACGGTCGTGTTCCAGCCCGAATAGCTCGCCGGCCGCGAAGTTGCGGCCATCTGAGCGAGGCGGTATCAAGCCGCCATGCAGAATGCACCCCCGACAGGATCGAGCCTCCGACGCACGACTGAAGATATCGGGCGGTCGGGCATCGACTTCATCACCGACATCGGTGCCATGGGGATGCTCACGGCACAGGCGCTCCGCGCGACGCTCAAGCCGCCCTACCGCTTCCGCGTCTTCCTCGACGCCATGGATGATGTTGGCTTCGGCTCGCTCTTCATCGTCCTGCTGACCGGCACCTTCGCCGGAGCTGTCATGGCCATGCAGTCCATCGTCGCCTTCCGGATGTTCGACTCCGAACACCTGGTCGGTTCGGCCGTCGCGCTCACCCTCACCCGGGAGCTAGGCCCCGTCTTCACGGCACTCATGGTTACAGGCCGCAACGCCTCCGCCATGGCGACTACGCTCGGAACCATGCGGGTCACCGAACAGATCGACGCCATGGAGGTCATGGCGGTCGACCCGGTGCAGTACCTCATCGCCCCCCGCATCATCGCGACAACCCTGATGATGCCGCTGCTGACCATGCTCTTTACCTTTGTCGGCATGACGGCCGCTTGGGCCGTCTCCGTCCTCTGGCTCGGCGTGGACGAGGGCGCCTTCTTCGGCAGCATCGCCTCCGACCTCGAGCCCTCCGACCTCACCAACGGCGTCATCAAGGCTGCGGTCTTTGGCCTTACTGTCTCGGCGGTTGGCTGCTTCCGGGGCTACACCGCCAAGGGTGGTGCGAAGGGTGTTGGCGAGGCCACCACCAACGCGGTCGTCTTTGGCTCGGTCGCCATCTTTGTGCTAAACTACTTCCTCACCGCGGCCATGTTCACGTGAGTCTCTCTCCCTTCCACGACGGCGGTCGCCTTTGAACAGCTGGGTCACACCCTTCAAGGTCGGGCTGGTCATGATCGGCGCGCTCGTCGCGACCGTCCTGATGCTGGCGCGGGTGAACAGCGACGCGCTTGGAGAAGGTGACGGCTACCGCCTGTACGCCCGCATCGCCGATGCATCGGGGCTCACAGTGAAGAGCCGCGTGGTGCTCGCGGGCATCGAGGTCGGTCTGGTGGAGGGTGTAGAGCTCGATGGACCCCAGGCGATGATCCGCATGCGGGTGAAGCCTGAGGTTACCCTCTATGCGGGCGAGACCTTCATGGACGGCGAGGGCGCGCTCCGCCTCAAGGATGCGGTCACGCTCGCCAAGCGGCGCACCTCACTGGTCGGCGCCTTCTATCTCGAACTCACGCCCGGCCTGCGTGGAGAGCGGCTGGCCGACGGTGACGAGATAACGGTGGTCATCTCCGAGGCCTCGCCGAACGCCATCGTCGACAAGATGAATGTCATCGCCGGCGACGTCGAGGGCATCACGCGTGATGTGAAGAAGGTGACCTCCAACATGGCGACGGTCTTCGGCAACCAGGAGAACGCCAAGCAGATGCAGCGGGTCATCGACGACACGGCGAAGAGCGTCGAGGTGCTCCGCTCTCTCCTCACAGCCAATCAGGCCGCGATGGGCCGCATCGTCGCCAACACCGACGCCACCGCCGCAAGCATGCGCGCCATGGTCGAGCAGACCAGCCGCGATACAGCCCATATCATGGCCGACATCGCCATCATCACCAACGACCTCCGCGGCATCGTGAGCCGCTCCTCCGGCGAGGTGGATGCCGGCCTCGCCTCCGTCAAAGGCACGCTCGCGAGTGCGCAGGAGGCGCTCGACCGGATCAACTACAGCCTTGAGAATGTGCAGCGGGTGACCGAACGGCTCGACCGCGGCGAGGGGACCATCGGCAAACTCATCAACGATCCGACCATCTCGGATCAGGCCACGCAGCTTGTCACCACCGCAAACGGCTTCGTACAGCGGGTGACCGATCTCAAGACCGAGGTGGAGTTCCGCAGCGGCTATGGCGCCCAGGATGAGGCCTTCAAGAGTGTCGTCGGCATCGTCCTGCGGCCCGACCGCGACAAGTTCTACAATCTGGAGATCGTCTCCGACCCGCGCGGGACCACGAGCACCACCACCTCGCTCCGCGGCACCGATGATCCGACCGAGACCCCCATCGTTCTCGAGAGCAAGAAGCAGACCACCAACAGGCTCGAACTCTCCTTCACGCTCGGCCACAGGTGGCCCGTCTTGCCGTCTCGCAGCCTGCTGTTCGGCGGCCGATTCGGACTCATCGAGGGAACGGGTGGCATCGGCGCCAATCTCTGGACCTGGAACGACCACCTCGAGCTGCGCGCCGACCTCTTCGACTTTCAGGCCGCAGATCACCCGAGGCTTCGGACCTGGGGCCTCTGGAGCGTTGGGGCTGTGGTCCCGCCCAGCGCCATCTGGTCGCATATCTTCGTGCATGGCGGCGTGGACGACTGGATGAACACCCGCTCCACCGACTACTTCGGCGGCCTTGGCATCGCCTTCGATGATCGCGATCTCAAGGCCATTCTGCTGGCAGCGCCAACGCCGAGCCTCTAGGGTGATTCCGCTCGGATGACCGATGCAGCCACCTCTGTAAGCCTGACAACATGAAAATCGACATCACACAGCTCCACGAAGGGGCAAACCCCGTCGCCTTCTCCGTCCCCGCCGCCACCTTCGAGGCCATCATCAAGGAGGTCGACGACCTCTATGAACTCGACGGCGCCGACTGCGAGGTCGCCTTCGATGTGGAGCGTTACGACACCACGCTGATGGTCAAAGGTACCATCACCGCACCGGTGATCTTCTCCTGCGCCCGCTGCCTGGAGCGCAACCACGAGACGATGCAGCTCAAACTCAGCTGGACGCTCCTGCCGCGCTCGGCCTTCGCAACCTCAGACATCACCGAGGAAGAGGGGATGGAGCTCACGGCCGACGATCTCGATGTGAGCTTTTACGATGGCGACGAGGTCGACCTCTTCGAGATTGTGCGCGAGGCCATTCTCCTCGACCTCTCCCCCGTTCCCAAGTGTCTGGTTGACAGTTGCACGGCGGTCGAGTACCTGCGCGCCTCCGCTGAAGAAGCTGAGACACCGCTCCCCGACCCCCGTTGGGCAGCGTTGCGAGCCCTTCAAGCCCAGACTAGCAAGAAGAACTGAGCCTCGAGGCTCCACCATCAGGTTCGTGTCATGGCCCAACCAAAGCGTAGATTCTCCAAGCAGCGCACCCGCACCCGCCGTTCGGCCAACAGCAAGCTTGCTGGAAAGAACCGCAGCATCTGCACCCACTGCAATGCCGACAAGCTCCCCCACACGGTCTGCCGCGCTTGCGGTACCTACCGTGGCCGTCAGATCATCCCCGTGGTCATCGTCGCCGAGTAACGGCAACGCGGCCAAGGCGTATCGGAGGTCGCACCATGTCGAAGCCCAAGGTCTTGATCGCCTCTGATCATGCTGGCGTAGACACCAAGCATGAGCTCGTGCGCCTGATGAACTCGCTCGAACTCGAAGCGGTCGATCTCGGCCCCTTCGACACCACCCCCGTTGACTACCCCGACTTCGCGCAGGAGCTTGCTCGCCGCGTCGTTGCAGGGGAGGGCGCCTGGGGTGTCCTCATTTGTGGCTCCGGCATCGGCATGTCGATCGCAGCCAACAAGGTTGTCGGAGCGCGCGCTGCGCTCGTCTCCGACCCCTACTCCGCCCGGATGGCGCGCGAGCACAACGACGCAAACATCCTCGTGCTGGGCGCCCGTGTCATCGGACCCGAGCTCATGCGCGAGAACATCGAGGCCTTTGCCCGCGCCTCCTTCACGCCCGGCAACGACGGGCGCCACGCGCGCCGAGTCGCCAAACTCAACGCTCCGCTCCCGTAAGGAGGAGCGCGATGCGCTGCCCACGCTGCGGTCACCTCGAAGACCGCGTCATCGATAGCCGCCAGTCACGCGAGGGCGACAGCATCCGCCGACGCCGCGAATGCGAGGCCTGCAGCGCCCGCTTCACCAGCTATGAGCGCATCGAGCAGCCTGTCCCGCTCATCATCAAGCGCGACGACCGCCGCGAGCCCTATCAGCGCGAGAAGCTCCTCGCCGGCCTACGCAGAGCCTGCGAGAAGCGCCCCATCTCTATGGACTCCATCGAGGCGCTCGCCGACCGCGTTGAGCTCCGACTCGGCGAGTTCGGTGCCGCGGAGGTACCCTCGCGGTCGCTCGGTGATCTGGTGATGGAGGAGCTCGGGAAGCTCGACCAGGTCGCCTGGCTCCGCTTTGCCAGCGTCTACCGCTCCTTCCAAGAGGTCGGCGAGTTCCTTCGGGCTGCAGAGCGGCTTCGCGACGGTCTGCCAGGCGCGGCCCCCGAAGCCGACGGGGAGGGAGCGTGAGCAGTCGTGACGAGCACTTCATGCGGCTCGCCCTGCACGAGGCCGCCAAGGGGCGCGGCACCGCCCGACCCAACCCCATGGTCGGTTGCGTCATCGTGCGCGGCGACGAGGTTGTGGGCCGCGGCTTTCACCTCCGCGCCGGGCTTGCCCATGCAGAGGTCGAGGCGCTGCGCGACGCCGGCGACCTCGCGCGCGGGGCAGAGATCTTCGTCAACCTCGAGCCCTGCAGCCATTTCGGTCGCACGCCCCCCTGTGCCGACGCGCTGATCCAGGGGGGTGTTGCCCGGGTCGTCGCCGGCATGATCGATCCCAACCCGCGCGTCTCCGGTCAGGGGCTGCTACGCCTCGCCGCTGCCGGTATCGAGACCTCTGTGGGCCCGCTTGAGGCGGAGTGTAGAGCGCTGAACGAGGGCTTCGTTTCCGTGATTTCGCGCCGGCGCCCCTTTGTGACGCTCAAACTGGCGATGTCGCTCGATGGCCGCATCGCCTCGCGCGACGGCACAAGCCGTTGGATCACCTCGGAGGCCGCCCGCCTGCGGGTCCACCGCTGGCGCGCTGAGCACGATGCCATCCTCGTTGGGGCCGGCACGCTGCGCGCCGACAACCCGCA
>CANKLS010000071.1 GCA_947483645.1 Bradymonadales bacterium
AGCCCCTCGCTCCGGTGGTCGTAGATGCGGTGTGCGCGGCTGAGGTCGTCTTCGTTTTGACCGTATCCGTGGAGCGTTGCGCGGCATCCGACGGTCGTTCCGATGAGCGGATAGCGTCGAATCTTCGGGAAGATAGACTCTACTCCTTGGAGCAGATACTCAATCTCATCTTCGAGCACAGGGATGCGCTCTAGGTCGCCGTAGTAGTCGTCGTCTGTCGTCCCAATCAGCGTGGTGTTCTGCTGCGGGCAGATGAAAATCTGGCGCCCGTCCACAGCCTTTGCCAGCACCGCGTAGTTCGTCACCCGGCCTGCTGTGATGAGGTGAACCCCCTTTCCAGGCCGAACCTTCACCGACGAAGCCCCCTCCTTCGCCGCAATCCCCATGCTCCAGGGGCCGCCCGCGTTGATGACCCGCGACGCAAAGAGCTCCCTGCGCGCGCCCGAGAGCCGGTCTACCAGCCGGACCCCAAGCACCCGGCCGCCCTCGCGAATCAGCCCCTCCACCTTGTGGTAGGTCAGAAGCTCTGCGCCATGCTCTGCCGCATCGAGGGCGTTGATGAGCGTCAAACGCTGCGCATCGATGCCCCACTCGTCCATCGTGATGGCGCCGAGCAGGTTCTTGGCCAGCCCTGGCTCCACGCGGAGCGCCTCCTCCCGGGTGAGACGCGTGTGCATCAGCCCCCGCTTGAGCGGCTGGTAGCGGTCGTAGACCGTGAAGAAGACCTCCGCGAGCTCCAGCATGACCCGCTCTTGGATACCACCCTCCTGCCAGGGGAGCAGGAAGGGGATGCGGAAGATGAGGTGGGGCGCAATCTGCTGGATGAAGCCCGAGTCGAGGCAGGAGAGCCTCGTCACCGAGGGGTCGGAGGTCAGATAGCGCAACCCGCCGTGGATCATGCCTGAGCTGGCCCAGGTGGCGCCGGTCGCGAGGTCGCGCATCTCGCACAGCGTCACATGGAGGCCACGCAGTGCGGCGTCGCGTGCAATACCTGCACCGTTGATGCCACCGCCGATGACGACCAGGTCGAGCGGCTGCTCACGCGTTCCCGCAGGACGAGGCCCCGTCTGGCGTGATGTAGCCGCCATGTCGCTTAACCGCGGGGCTTGGCGAGGGCGATGCCCAACTCGCGGAGCTGCGCGTCGTCAACGGGCCCCGGTGCCTCGGTCATGAGGCAGGAGGCGCTGGCCGTCTTCGGGAAGGCGATGACGTCGCGGAGGCTGGTTGCGCCCGACAGCAGCATCATGAGCCGGTCAAAGCCGAAGGCGATGCCGCCGTGCGGCGGTGCGCCGCTCTTGAGGGCCTTGAGCAGGAAGCCAAACTTCTGGTTGGCCTCCTCCTCGCCAATGCCGAGCAGCGAGAAGAGCTTGCTCTGTAGGCGGGTGTCGTGGATTCGGATGCTGCCGCCGCCGAGCTCGATGCCGTTGAGCACAAGGTCGTAGGCGCGGGCCCGGATCTCGCCGGGGTTGGTGTCGAAGAGGGGCACATCCTCCGGGCGGGGCGAGGTGAAGGGGTGGTGCATGGCCACCCAGCGACCGGCCTCCGCATCGTAGTCGAGCAGCGGGAAGTCGGTCACCCAGACGAACTTGTAGCTGTCCGCCGGGATGAGCCCACGCTCAGCGGCGATGAGCTTGCGGAGGTTGCCGAGCGCAGGATTGGCAACCTTGGCGAGGTCGGCCACGAAGAGGAGCAGGTCGCCCTCGTTCGCGCCCATGGCGCCCGCAATCTTGGTCTGCCAGCCGGCGTCGAAGAACTTGGAGATACCGCCCGTCCATCCCTCGGCCGTCAGCTTGGCCCAGCCGAGCCCCTTGGCGCCGAAGATGGCAGCCTTGGCGGTGTACTCGTCGATGCTCTTGCGGCTGATCTCGCCGCCGTTCGGCACCACGATGCCCTTGACCACGCCGCCCTTGGCGACCGCGTCGGCAAAGAGGGGGAAGGGGAAGCCGTCGGCCGACAGCGCGCTGATGTCCTGTAGCTCCAGCCCGTAGCGCATGTCGGGGTTGTCGACGCCAAAGCGAGCCATCGCCTCGTCATAGGAGATGCGCGGGATGGGCAGCTGAATCTCATGCTGGTGCACGTAGCTCCAGATGCGCGACATGAGCCGCTCGCAGAGCTCGTAGATGTCCTCGCGGTCGATGAACGACATCTCCATGTCGATCTGGGTGAACTCGGGCTGCCGGTCGGCGCGGAGGTCTTCGTCTCGGAAGCAGCGGCAGATCTGGTAGTAGCGGTCGAAGCCGGCGACCATGTAGAGTTGCTTGAAGAGCTGGGGCGACTGGGGGAGGGCGTAGAACTCACCGCCGTGCACGCGGCTCGGGACGAGGTAGTCGCGAGCGCCTTCGGGCGTCGACTTGGTGAGGATGGGGGTCTCGAGCTCGAGGAAGCCGTTCTCATGGAGGAACTGGCGGACCACGTGGGTCACCTCGGCGCGGAGCACGATGTTCTTCTGGATGGGCTTGCGGCGCAGGTCGACGAAGCGGTGCTGCAGGCGGAGCTCCTCGCTCGCGGTGACCTCGTCACGCACGGGGAAGGGCGGCGTCTCGGCCCGGTTGAGCACCACAATCTCGGTCGCCTCGACCTCGATTTCACCCGTCGGGATCTGCTTGTTGGTGTTGCTGCCGCGGCTGACCACCACGCCCGTGATGGCGACCACCCACTCCGGTCGAACCTCCGCGGCCGCTGCTGCCAGCGCCGCATCTACGGTGGGGTCGAACTTCACCTGGGTCACGCCGTAGCGGTCGCGCAGGTCGATGAAGGCGCAGCCACCCAGGTCGCGGTTGCTTGCTACCCAGCCATCGAGCGTAACCGTCGCGCCAATATCGGAGGCGCGGAGTGCGCCGCAGGTGTGTGAACGGCGGGGAGGGACTTCAAACATGCATCAGCCAGCAGTGAGGGCGTGACGGTTCACGCAGGGGAAGAATCGGGTGTAAGCATCGGCAGGAAATCGCGCTCAGGAATGATCAAAATACGACCGCCCGCTTCGCGCAGGCCCATAGCCTTCTTGAGCTTCGATGACATCTTTCCCGCGACCATCTTGTCGTAGTCGGCATCGCCCACAACGAGGAAGTCGACCTCGCCGCTGACCGAACTCGGCGTCGCGCCACCCTGCGCTCGGACCTGTTCCTGCGCCGCCTCTCGGGACATCGAGGCGAGCGAGCCGGTGAAGACGAACTTCTGGCCTGCGAGGGGGCCGACCGCGGCCGATTTGGGTGGCCAGGTGAGCGTCACGCAGGCCGCGAGCCGCTCAATCCAGGGCCGGTGTTCGGCAACAAAAGAGAGGATGGAGGCCGAGACGCGGGGGCCGACGCCGGCAATGGCGGTGAGCTGGTCGGCGTTGGCGTCGAGCAGGCCGTTGAGGCTCTCGAAGTTGGCCTCGAGGTCGCGCGAAAGCTGCTCGCCAACCTCGGGCGCGCCGAGCGCGTTTACGAAGGAGGCGAAGCGGAGGATGCGACGCGCCTCGATGCTGGCCAGCAGGTTGGCAGCGGACTTGTCGCCGAGCCGCTCGAGCGAGGTCAGCTTGGCGGCGTCGAGTGCGTAGAAGTCGGCGGGCTCCGTGAGCAGTCCGGCTGCGAAGAGCTGTTCGATCAGCTTGGGCCCGAAGCCATCGAGGTCGAGCGCGCTGGCCACATGTAGGAGCCTGCGCGAGGCCGCGCCGGTGCAGGTGGCGGCGTGGTCTGCCATGAGGATGTCTTCGCGTACCTCGGTAGCCGCGCCGCAGCTGGGGCAGGCGGAGGGCGGCAGCAGCCGCTCTCCGTCGCCAGGCCTGAGCACCGATTCGATGTGCGGGATGACGCCGCCCCGCCGCGTCACGGCAACCTGCGCGCCAACGGCCAGCGGCGATTCGCTGGCCAACTTCGCCATGATGGAGAGGTTGTGCAGCGAGACGCGCGACACGGTCACGCCCGACAGGGAGACAGGCGCCACGAGCGCGACCGGGTTGATGGCTCCGGTCCGAGAGACCGACCACTCGATGCCGGTCAGCTCAGAGAGGCCCGACTCACCCTGATACTTGTAGGCGATGGCGCCGCGCGGGTGGTGTGCGGTGTTGCCCAGGCCGTGCTGCAGCGCGAGGTCGTTGACCTTGAAGACAATGCCGTCGGTCTCGTAGTCGAGCTCGTTGCGGGTCGCGGCGAGCGCATCGAAGCTGCGCTGCCCCTCCTCCCGCTCGCAGACCAGATAGGGCGAGACGGTGAAGCCAAGCGCACGCAGCCGCTCCATCTCCTCGGCCTCCGTGGCCACGGTCGGGTCGCCCTGCAGGTCGTAGGCGAGGAAGTGGAGCCCGTAGGCCTCGGTCTTGGCCGGGTCTTTCTGCTTGAGTGCTCCTGCGGCGAGGTTGCGCGGGTTGGCGAAGGTCTCGGCGTAGCGGGCGCTGAAGGTGGAGACGGGCATGAAGGCCTCGCCCCGCACCTCGATGTTGGCGGCCGCGACCTGAGACGGGACGCCGCCGACCATCAGCATGTTGGCGGTCACCAGCTCCCCTGTCTCGCCGTCGCCACGGGTTGCCGCGAGCACCAGTCTGCCGGTTCCGTCGTACCGCAGGCTGACGGCAAGGCCATCAATCTTCTGGGTCGCGATCGCTGCAGCTTCGATGCGGCCGAACCAGCGGTCGAGCTCCTCTGCGGAGTAGCACTTGTCGAGGCTGAGCATGGGCGCGCCGTGGCGAACCTTGTCTCCGGTGATGGTCGAAGAGGGCACGCGCGCCAGCACCGGCGAATTCGGGTTTCGTGCCGTGAGCTCCCGCACGAGCAGGTCGAACTCCGCGTCTGTAATCTCGGGTTCGTTGAGCTCCCAGTACTTCCGGTTGTGCTCAGCGATCGCGGCCTCGAGTTCCGCGTCGGACAGCGTCGGGATTTTGAGCTGGTTGAACGTCATCAGGCGACCGAAGGCGAAGCAGAGAGCCCCTAGGCTAGAACAGCGACCGAAGGGGGCGCAAGGGGCGAGAGCTGCCCGTCGAAACGGGCAGCGCGGCAACGACTTTGATTGACGCAGCCGCGCGCTGCGCGGTAGTCCCGCCACAGGTGCCTTCGATGCTCTCTCAACCGCTTCAGATTCTCGGCCATTACACCCTGCTGGAGCGCGTGAGCGTTGGCGGGATGGCGGAGGTGTTCCGTGCGCGCGACGATCGCGAGCGCCCTCCCAAACGCTTTCTGGCCCTCAAGCGGGTGCTGCCAGGGCTGGCCGAAGACCCCGCCTTCCTCGACATGTTCGTGGAGGAGGCGCGGCTCGCAGTGCAGCTCCACCACGCCAACATCTGCGACATCTTCGAACTCGGGCAGCAGGGCGATCTCCTCTATCTCGTCATGGAGTTCATCGCCGGCCGTGACCTCCTCCAGCTTCAGCGCCACCTCGTCGGACAGGGCCGCGTGATGAGCGGCGCCCAGGCCATCCACATCATCCTCGAGCTCCTCGACGCCCTCGACTACGCCCACCGCAAGGTCGACGACGCCGGCCGGCCGCTCCACCTCGTGCACCGCGACATCAGCCCGCAGAATGTGATGGTCTCCTTCGATGGAGAGGTGAAACTCCTCGACTTTGGCATTGCGCGAGCGGGCACCGGCGTCAGGCGCACCCGCGCAGGCGTCCTCAAGGGCAAGTTCGCCTACCTCTCGCCCGAGCAGGCAGCCGGCGGGCCCGCCGACCAGCGGAGCGACCTCTTCGCTGTCGGCATCCTGCTCCACGAAATGCTCACGGGAGGCCGGCTCTTCAGCGCGCCCTCCGAGTTTGAGACGCTCGACAGGGTCCGCTCGCTTCAGGCCCCTTCCGTCTCTGCCTCTCAGCCCCACCTGCCACCCGCTCTCGACGCGATCCTGGGCAGGGCGCTCGCCAAGGCACCGGCGGAGCG
>CANKLS010000072.1 GCA_947483645.1 Bradymonadales bacterium
CTCGTGCTGGCCGGTGCGGCTGGCTCGTGGGCCTTCTCGCTCACGCCGGGCAATACGCACTTCGGCAGCCTGCCGACGGGCCCCGACACCACCGCGCTGATCATCGCCTTCGTCGCCGGCCTCCGGGTTGTTGTGGGCGCCATCTACCTTCTCGGCCTGACCAAGCGGCTCATGCTCGGCAGCGTCACCGGCAGCCGCTTCTCCAAGACGACCGACGTGACCTGGGCCGAGGCTGCGCCGCTGATTCCGCTGGTCCTCCTCTCGCTCTGGGTTGGCCTGCAGCCCGGCTTCTTCACCTCGCGCATGGATGCCAGCGTGAAGGGGCTCCTCTCCGGGCTCGTCGAGAACTCCACGCTCGCCAAGGAGACGGCCGCCAACATGGCGGCGCAGCAAGAGACCGTGGCCAACTGGAACCGTGACGGTCGTTCGCCCGAGGCCTGGCCGCTGCAGCGCAAGCAGGCTGCCGCCAACGGCGGGGCACCCGCGGAGGGCCACACCGCCCAACCGGGCGCGGCCAACCAAGGAGGTCACCCATGATTGGCTTTACGAGCGCCGACCTCCTCGGCCTCCTCCCCGCGCTGCTCCTCGTGCTTGCGGGCATGGCAGTGCTGCTGCTCGAGGTCTTCCAGCGGGCCTCCTTCCCCCGCACCCACCTCGCCTATGTGACCGCGCTCGCTGCGCTGGCCGCCGCCGGCGTCTCCTACCTCATCGCGCCGGCTGAGCCGCAGACGCTCTGGGGCGGCATGGTCCGCTTCGACGCCCTCGGCTGCGTCATCACCGCCTTCACCGCCGTGGCCTGCGCCATCACCGCGCTCGGCTCCACCCGCTACCTCGAGGAGCTCGAGATCGACCGTGGCGAGTACTACGCGCTGCTGCTATTCGCGACGGCCGGCATGTCGGTGATGGTCTCGGCCAACGACTTCGTCGTGCTCTTCCTCGGCCTCGAGATGGGCGCCGTCGCCATGTATGCCCTCACCGCCTACCAGCGCCGCTCCAACCTCTCGTCGGAGGCCGGCTTCAAGTACTTCCTGCTCGGCGCGCTCGGCAGCGCCCTGCTCGTCTACGGCGTCGCCTTCCTCACCGGCCTGACGGGCAGCACGGGCTACGACCAGATCGGCGCCGCCCTCCGCGCCCCCGACGCCGCCCGCCACTTCGCCAACCCCACCGGCGTGGTCCCCTTCCTGCCGCTCCCGCTCGTCGGCATGGCGCTCATCTTCGTCGCCTTCCTCATCAAGATGGCGGCAGCCCCCTTCCACATGTGGGCCCCCGACGCCTACTCGGGTGCTCCGACACCGACCACCGGCTTCCTCTCGGGCGCCGGCAAGATCGCAGGCGTTGCTGCCCTCTTCCGCCTCTTCGCCGGCCCCTTCGCCACGCCTGATCTCTCGGGCGGTCTCGCCGGTTGGACCACGCTCGCCTTCTTCGCAGCGGTGGCCTCCATCGTGGTCGGCAACCTGGTCGCGCTCACCCAGAAGCGGGTGCGCCGCATGCTTGCCTGGTCGTCGGTCGCACATGCCGGCTACCTGCTTCTCGCCCTCTGCGCGCTCGGCGTGAAGGAGGCCGCGGCCGGCTCCATCCGGGCGGTCATCCTCTACGGTGCAGCCTACGCGATCGCCAACGCCGGCGCCTTCATCGTGCTGGCCGCCTTCGGCCGCGACAAGGCAGAGGCGGATACGCTCGACGAGCTCTCCGGCCTCGGCCGCAAGCACCCCGCGATGGGGCTCGCGCTGAGCCTCTTCCTCATCTCTGCTGCTGGCCTTCCGCCTGCGGCCGGCTTCGTCGCCAAGCTCTCGCTCTTCTCGACGGCCTTCGCCGCCGGCGAGGGAGCTGCCACGCCGGCCTACTGTGCCGAGATGCTGCAGTGGCTCGCGGTCGGTGGCCTTGTCCTAAGCGTCGCGGGCGGCCTCGCCTACCTGCGGGTCATCGCCCACCTCTACGGCCGCGACGCCCATGTCCGCGTCGACTACCGGCCCCACCCCGCCACCACGCTCGGCGTTGCGATCGCTGCGGTGCTGACGCTCTGGATGGGTCTCATGCCGGGCCGCGTGCTGGTCTGGGGCGGCAACGTCGCCAAGCAGCTGCTCCCGGCGGAGGTTCAGGCCGCGCCTGCCGAGGTTGCCCCCGCTGCGCCCACCGAGGCGCCGAAGGCAATCGAGGTTGTGCCGCTTCCGACCGCAGAGCTGCCTCTTTAACCATGGGGCGCGCTCCGCTCTGGTTCGCAGTTGCGCTGGCGTTTGTCGCCGCGTGTGGCGAGCCGTCGGAGTCGGTGAGCCTGGAGGAGGGCTCCGGCTCCGGCAGCGGCCTGGTCGAGATCCCCTGCTGGACCGCAACCGCAGGTCCCATCTGCCCCGCGCAGCCGCGCGGACGGGTGGAGGCGGACTGCCCGGCCGGGCTCCTTGCGGGCTCTGGTTTTGCGGCAGGCACAGGCCTGTGCGCGCCAGCCTTCGCGGAGGTCGATTGCCCGCAGGAGTGGGAGCGGTCGGCGCGCGAAGGCGTGACCTTCTGCGCGCCGCCTCCGACGCCGACCTGTGCTCCGGGCGAGCTTGCGCTGCCGGGCCGCTGCCTGCCCATCGGCGAGCCCTGCGCGCCCGGCGCCGACTGGCCCGACGAGGCAACGCTGCGGGCACGCGCGCCGGGATATGAGGGGCCCATCATCTATGTGCGGCCCGATGGCGACCTGGCAGGCGACGGCAGCCGGACCAACCCCACGACCCTGACCACAGCCACGATGCGCCGAGCCGAAGGTGGCATCCTCGCCCTCTCTCGCGGTCGTCATAGCGCAGCCCTGCGCGTCGACCGGTCGCTCGCACTCCTGGGTGCCTGTGCGGCGGAGACAGTCGTGGAGGCTGCGACGCCCTCCGACACCCTCGGCACGATGGAGCTCGCGGCCAACGGGCCCGTGACCGTGCGGGACATCACCATCACCGGCGCCCGCCCGGGCCTCGTCATCCGGGGCAGCGGTGCAGAGGCCCACCGCGTGGCCTCGGTGCTGATCGACCGTGCGACAGGCTATGGCATCAAGGCAGAGTCTCCGCAGCTCACGGCCCTCTCGCAGGTGGGCATCGTCGATACGCAGCCCTTCGGAGACGGGAGTTTCGGCATCGGGCTCTCGGCTTCGTCCGGTGCCATCGTTGCCGGAGAGCGGGTGGAGCTTCGGGCAAACCGGACGCTCGGACTGCTTGTCACGGGCGCGGGGAGCCAGCTCTCGCTGGAGGGGAGCCGCGTGGGCGAGACCCTGCCGCAGGAGAGCAACCGCCGTTTCGGACGGGGGGTGAATGTGGGCGCGGGTGGACGATTCGACGCAGCCGCGACACTGGTGGAGGGCAACAGTAGCACCGGGCTCTTCGCCATCGATCCTCAGAGCGCCATCTACGGCATCCAGTTGGTGGTCCGAGGTACGCTGGCCGACGCGCGCACGGGCGACTTCGGTCGCGGCATCGAGGTCGACACAGAGGCGATTCTCGACTGTGAAGGCTGTGTTTTGACGGGCAATCTGGATGCCGGTCTGGTGGTCGATGACGGCGGTATCGCGACGCTGCGCCAGACGGTCATCGCCGACAACCGCCCGCGCACGAGCGATGGTCGCTACGGCCGCGGCATTATGGTGCAGGGCGGAGGTCGGCTCGATGCTTCCGGATTGCTCATCGCCGGCCACACCGACCTGGCGCTCTACCTGAGCGATCCCGTGACCGAGGCAGCCCTCACCGACCTGGTCGTTGCAGGCCCAGCCGCTGCGGTGGACCGACTGGTGAGCATCCAGGCGGAGGCCGCCGCAGACCTGCAGCGGGCCCGCATCGTGGGCGACGCGCTGCTCGGAATCTACGTGGGCACAGGCGCCTCGGTTACCGCGAACGACCTGCAGCTCGAGGGCCGCGGCGCAGCCGAACTGGCGGAGACCGCGCGACTGCTCGAGGTGAGCCGTGGCGGCGCGCTGACGGGGCTCCGCGTGGCGCTCTTCCCGACGCAGGGTGGCGGCGCGCTTGTGACCGAGCCTTCGGCCAGCCTCGTGCTCCGCGATGCGCTCCTTCGGTCGCCCCACACCGGTCGCCCGGGACGCGGCGTGGAGGTCAACTTGGGTGGCAGGGCGACGCTCGAGCGGGCGCTGGTGGAGGGGTTCGACGAGGCGGGCGTCGCAGCCTTCTTCGCGCCGACCAGCCTCGTCCTGCGGGATGCGGTGGTTGCCTCGGTGGCGGGGCTTCCTGGAGCGACGCGCGGCAGCGGTCACGCGCTGGGCATCTACGACGGCGCCGAACTCACCGCGACGGAGCTCGTGGTCCGCGAGGCCGCGCAGGTGGGGCTCCGACTGGCAGGTGCGGATACCCGGTTCGACGTGGCGGGCGCGGCGCTGGTCGACTGCTTCGTAGGCGCCAACCTCGAGATCCCGGGCCTCTCCAGCGAGCAGCTCAGCGCGCTCTTCCGCGACGAATTCTACGCCGGCAACGGTCAGGACATCGGGCTCCAGACCTTCGACCTGCCCGAACCCACAACTTCGCTCGAGCCTGCAAATTAGCGGCCCGTCTGCGTGACCGTTGCCGCTGCCGCGATATTGAGCAGCAGCGACTGGGCGAGCCGCGCTTCGGAGAGCGCCGCCGGCTCGAGGTCGTCGAAGAATGCTGCGAGTTGCCGCGTGACCACGACCGTCTCGTTGCCGCCAGCCGCAGTGCTGACGGGCCGCTCCAGGTCGATGTAGCTGCCGGTGTTGAGCTCGGTGTGGATGGCGAGCGGCGTCTGTGTCTCGCTGCCGGCCGCCGACCACCAGCCGTCGAGATGGAGCGTGATGCGGTCCATCGGAACCGTGGCGGCGCTGGCGTCGAGGTTGGTGTCGGCTCGGGCCACAAGGTAGTGGATGCTGCAGTAGGAGGCGTCGTCGGGCAGCAGGGCTTCGCGCTCGAAGCCGGCGGTGAGCGGGACGAGCGGCTCGACCTGCCCGTAGACGAAGCTCTGGTCGCTCAGGCCGCCGTGGCCGGCCCAGGCGAGCGGCACAGGGCGGAGCCAGTCGAGGAGCCGCGATGCGGCGCTGGTTGTGGTCTCGCAGGGCCGGAGCTGCAGGCCGTAGGTGACGAGGTAGCCGCGGGTCACATGGAAGGTGATGCCGCGCGCGTTGGTCACCTCCCAGCCGTCATCTGTGGTGGTGACGCCTGTGGTGTCCCAGTCGACCCTCCAGCGGAGCGAGAGGTCGCTTTCGGGCTGGAGGTCGGGGTCGCTGTCGCAGCCGGCCAGCAGCGCCAAGCTGAGCCAGGCGGCTGCCTTCATCGGGCGGGGACGCAGAGGCCGGCGGCGGAGCAGGTGAAGGTGCGGCCGGTGACAACCGGGCAGTCGGCCGCGGTGTTGCAGGTGGGGATGCAGGCCTGGCCCATCGGGGTGGTGGTGCATTCGCAGCCGAGTTCGCTGGGGCAGGCGCCGGCCACCTCGCAGTCAGCCTGCGCGGTGCAGGCGGTGGGGACGCCCGTTCCGCCGCCGCCGGTTCCACCACCGCCGCCGTTCACGACGCTCGGGCCGGGCACGCCATGGTAGCAGCCGATGGTGTAGGGGAAGGTTGCCGTGGCGTGGTAGCCGTAGCTGCCATCGGGGCCGATGCGGCCGTTGCACTGGTCGAGCTTGGTGGGGTCACTGCTCGGCGTGAAGGCATGGCGCTCCCAGGCGAGTTCGCTCGGGTCGCCCGTCTGCTGCCAGCCGCTCTGGAAGGTGACGACCTCGGTGCAGGCTGCATCGACGCAGCCGTTGGGGCC
>CANKLS010000073.1 GCA_947483645.1 Bradymonadales bacterium
GGCCGGTGCCTGTCCGTAGGCCGGTGCGGGCGTCCCGTATGCCGGGGCCTGTCCGTAGGACGGAGCGGGCGCGCCATAGGCAGGTGCCTGACCGTAGGACGGCGCGGGCGCCCCGTATGCCGGGGCCTGTCCGTAGGACGGGGCGGGCGCGCCATAGGCAGGTGCCTGACCGTAGGCCGGTGCGGGCGCGCCATAGGCAGGAGCCTGACCGTAGGCCGGAGCGGGCGTCCCGTAGGCCGGTGCGGGCGCAGGCTTGGGCGCAGTGTAGGCAGGCGCCGGAGGAGGCGTGTAGGCAGGCGCCGGAGGAGGCGTGTAGGCAGGTGCCGCCGGTGGCGGTGTGTAGGCAGGCGCAGCGGGCGCAGGCTTGGGCGCGGGAGGCGCGGTGTAGGCCGGAGCGGCAGGAGCAGGCTTGGGCGCAGGCGCAGCCGGAGCCGGCGGAGCAACGACAGCTACCGGCGCGGGGGGCTCGTAGGTAGGGATGGCCATCATGGGCGCAGCAGCCGGCTGCATGGGGGCAGCGGCGGGAGCCGCAACGACCGGCGCGATTGCCTCTGGCGGCAAGATCGGCGTGCCCTTCACCAGGTCGGTAGCAGGAAAGCGCTGGAGCGCGGTCGCGACGCCCGCGGCGAGCGAATAGGCGCCCGACGAGACATTGCTGAGCTCCTTGTTGAACTTCTGCTTCGGCCCATTGGCAAACAGCCCATCTTCGGCCCGATAGACGAAGGTGAGCGCCTCAAAGCCGTCGGCCCGCTTTACCACAACACCGACGACAACGAACTTGGCGCCCTGACGGGCCGTCAGCTCCTTCATGTAGGGCAGCAGCCCGTCGCCAATTGCGCCGCCAGCCACCTCCGACCGGAGCGAGCGGAGGTAGCGCGGCTCCACGCCGCCGGCTCCTCCACCACCCGAGCGGCCGATATCGATCTTTGCCGTCGCAGTGCGGCCTCGCTGCACGTTGACAACCTGGCCGGAGAACTGTCCGCCCTCACCTGCAACCGTTACCCAGTGGTCGCCTACAGGCAGATCCTCAAGCGTAACCGGGCCGTTCCCGCGCGGCTGACCGTCCACGCTGACCGCCAAACCGGCAGGCGTGGTCTGGACCGTGAGCGAACCCTTTCCGTTACGGCTCATGCCGCTGCGGACCGAATCGAAGAACTGCTTGTAGGCTTGGCCCGACGATTCGATCGCCTCGCCGGCCGGATTCAACGCGAGCGCCTTGAAGAGCGTCGAGCGCGCCATCTCTTGGTCGTTGGCCTTGAACTGCGCCTCGGCCAGTTTGAAGGTCGCGTCGACGATGGGCGTCGCATCGCCGAGCTCCGACGCGTTCTTCTTGAACTTGTCGAGCGCCGTCGTGAGCAGTTCGGCGGCGCCGTTGAAGTCGCCGACGGCAATCAGGCCGATGCCCTTGCTGTAGTCCGAGGTCGCCTCGTCGATACCGGCGTTGCCCGAGCTTCCCGCCTTCGCTGACAGGAGGTCGCTGGTGAACTTCACGCGGACCGTCTGCAGATTCTGCTTGAGGCTCTCATTGATGCGCCGCGCCACGCTGTCGCTCGCGTCTCGGCCGAGCGGCGCAAGGTCCACGTAAAAGACATCGCTCGAGGCTTGCGCCTGCGCTGCTGACGGGGCGGCAACAATGCCCGCGCCCACGAGTCCGCCCATCAACAAGGCACGTGACAGCGCCAACGCTGCCGTCCGATGCAATCCGCCTGACATGGTCCGCTTCATTCGAAAGGCTCCTGACATTGCATGCACCTGCAAATTCCCACGTAAAACACGCAGGAACTGGCTTCTCAAGTAGAAGAGGGAAGATACCACGCCAGATCAAAGACCGTCAATGCGACACCTCGGAAATGCGCGCCTCTGCAACCGCCCGCCATTACGCTCGCTAGACGATTCGGCCTAGCGCGAGTATCGATGGAAGGCTCTTCGATGCCCCTGCTTTGCAAGGCCTGCGTGACTTCATCGCTCTCCAGACCCTCGCTCGACGAGATCGCCGTCGCGGTGCTCAGCGCGATTGCGCCGCTCGGCCACCCTGTGGCGGAGAGGTATGTGCGGTCGATGCGTGCCATCGCGGTCACCCAGGCTGGACCAGAAGCGAGCTTTGATAACGACAAGCAGGCTGATTGGGTCTACTTCGGGCTCGCTGCCATGTCGCCGCGCGAACGGGACCTCGCCTGTCTCCGCGATGCAACCGCCGCAACGCCGCGGCTCACGCTTGCACGGCTCTCCGAAGAGCTCGCAACAAGCGGTCCGCTCCGTGGCTGGGCTGCCCTGATCGCCGCGGCTAGGCAGCAGCAGCTCGCCGCCTTCGCGGCCGCGTTGGAGCCCTTTCGCGGCAGCGGCTCGCCGCTCGAAGCGCTCTTTCCAGTCGTAGAAGCGTTCATGCGCAGCGTGGCCGCGGCGCAATCGCAGGTGGAGCCGAGCAGCCCGCTGATGGCAGTCTCAGCCATTGCGCCAAGGATCGAGCCGGCGTGGGCTCCGACCCCGGATCCTTCTCCCGTCGCCGCGAAGCCGGAGCCCGTCGCCGCACCGAATGCGCCGATCGCAGCCCACGCAGAGCCGCTGCCCGAACCTACACCGCGCCTCGCCGAGACTAGGCCGGCGCCGGCGCGAAGCCTTGCGGAGACGGTGGCAGATCTCGAGGCAACTGCTCGCAAGACCACAGACCGGCAGGCGCGGGCCGCGCTCTATCACCGCATCGGCCTGCTCCATGCCGAACAGCTCGGCGCGCCGCGCAGCGCCCTGGAGAGCCATCTGCTTGCCTTCATGCTCGACCCGCTCCCCTACGACCACTTTGTGGCTGTGGAGCAGGCCTGCCGAGCGATGGATCGCCACAAAGATCTTGTCCACATCTACCAGTCGGCAATCGAAGCACTGCAGGATGGCGCTGCCTATCCAGTCTCTGCGGCGGAGCTGCTCTGGCGCTGCCTGCAGACGCAACAGCACAACCTGCTCCGAGAAGCAGACGCTGCAGATACCGCGGGCCGACTCGTCCTAGAGCCGTCTGCCGACGCAGCAGTGCTTCGACGGCTGCTGGTCTGGATCCAGGAACAGCGCCCGACGGACGATGCGCTGATGGCGCTCGTCTCCTCGCGGCTGCCCTCGCCCTAACGCCCACCAACCCACCAATGGGTGGTGGGAGTGCCTGGAACTACTGACCCTTGAGCTGCGACAGGCGGTCGAGGATGCGGGCGCTCGCCGACGCATCGACCTCCACCGACGGCTGGGCCTGCAGGTGAAGGAGTGCACGCGCCTCCATCTGCCGCACCATGTCGGCAAGGTCGGTGCTCGCAAAGGTGCGCATCTCGAGCTTGGTCTCGGGACCCTCGCTGAGACCCTTGCGCATCCGGACAACCATCTCCTCTTCGTGGGTGAGGGTGGTCGTCTCAATCTTCGTAGTCGTTGTGACTTGCTTGACGCTCTGCTTGTTCGTCATGATTTCCTCCAACGACGGCCGATGCTGGCCGCCAAACGATCGAAAGGTAAAGGCCACCCGACGGGTTGCCAAATTTTTTGAGGCCTGCAACGCAGTCCGCTCTCTTCGCTTCATCCAAAGGGGCCGAAACCCATGCAAGAACTGATTGACCGCTACTGCCGCTTCGACCGCACCGGCGCCGATGGCGTCCGCTACCAGACCACCACCGCAGTTGCGCTCGTTGAAAACGGGCTGCTCCACAAGATTCCTGCGGCGATTGTTCCCTTTGTCCGGACCGGGCCGCTCGCCATCGTCTGCGATGCCATCACCCGCGCCATCGCAGCCGATGCCCTCGATGCCCTCCTGCAGCAGGCTGGCTTTGAGACGGTGCTCTTCGAGCTCGCCCCTTCGCCGGGCGAGGAGCTCCCCAACTGTGACGATGCGACCATCGACCGGGTGGCCGCGCTCCTCGCTACTGCCGACTTCGGGTTCGCGATTGCTGTAGGCGCCGGCACCCTCAACGACCTCGTCAAGATGGCTGCCCACCGTCGCAGCATCCCCTACGCCTGCGTCGCGACCGCGCCGAGCATGAATGGCTTCACCTCCTCCATCGCCGCGATCCTCTCAGACGGGGTCAAGACGACGCAACCCTGCACGCCGCCCATCGCGGTCTTTGCAGACCCCGTCATCCTGGCCGCTGCGCCCTACCGGATGATCGCCTCCGGCATCGGCGACCTCTACTCCAAGCCGGTCAGCAATGCAGACTGGCGGCTCGCGCATCGCCTTCTCGACCAGCCTCACAGCAGCATCGTCATGGAGATCGTCGAGGCCGGCTCTGCCCTGCTCGATGGCGTTGCGGAACGGCTCCCGGCGCGCGACCTCGACGCCGTGGCCAAGCTGGCCGGCGCACTCATGCTGTCGGGGCTCGCGATGCAGGCGGCCGGCAACAGCGGGCCGGCCTCCGGCGGCGAGCACCTCATCTCGCACTATATCGACATGACCTCGGTCGCCTTCGGAGAGAGCCACGACTTCCATGGCTGCCAGGTCGCCGTGGGCACCATCGTCACCTCTCGCCTCTACGAATACCTCGCGGCGCAGGACCCGGCCAGCTTCGACATCGAGGCCCGCGTCGCCGCGCTCCCCAGCTGGGAAGAAAAGTCTGCCGCGATCGATCGCGACTTCGGGCCCCTCGCCCCGGCCGTCCGGGAGCACGCGCGGAAGATCCATCCCACGCCCGAAGCGCTCCGCGCACGCCTCACGCGACTGCGCGACAACTGGGACTCCATCATCGCCGATGTCTCCACGACGCTGCGGCCGTCGGCTGATCTGGAGGCCGAGCTCATCTCGGCGCAGTGCCCTACCCGCTTCCCCGAGATCGGTGTCGCGCGTGAGCGGGCCCGCAGAGCGGTGGTGCTGTCTCGCGACATCCGTGCCCGCTTCACCATCCTCCACCTCGCAGCAGACCTAGGCCTGCTCGAGCCCTTCGCCGACCTCGAGATGGCGCGGGCCTTCGGCTAGCCGCCGAGCGCGCGGATGAGGTCGGCACCACGCGGGGTCTTGCCGACCACCCGCACCTTGCGACGCTGCTTCGAGACCACCTCGAGGTGGAGTTCCACATCGAGGAGTTCTGCCACCGCGCCGATCCGCTCGGGCCACTCCACCAGAGCGGCGCGGGCGGAGGTATCGAGCAGCGATAGCTGCGGCAGGCGGGCGTCGGAGAGCCGGTAGAGGTCGGCATGCAGCAGTGCACCGCGCAGGTAGTAGTGCTCGATGGCGTAGGTTGGGGAGGCTACCTCGTCGGGTCCATCGGAGGACCAACCCAGCTTGCAGAGCGCCGGAACGAGGCGGGCAGTGAGCGTTGTTTTTCCAGCGCCGACCTCGCCGATCAGGCCGATCCAGAGCGTGTCGTGGCGTACGCTCGGAGGTGCCGTCACGGCATCGATGGCAGCGGCCAACCGCTCAGCAAACCGGCTCGTGGCAACGAGCGAGGCGAGCGATGCTTCGCAGACAGGTGCAGGCCCCGCGGGGTTCACGCGCCCTTCGCTCGCCTGTCGGCACACCGTCCGTGGCTCACTGGACAACGAAGGGGAAGGCGATGTTCATCGGCAGGTCGTTGAAGGCCGGGAAGCGGATGGCGCGGAAGGTCCTGATCATGCAGAGCTCCAAGGTCTTGGAGGAGTCGCCGGCGCTCTCGA
>CANKLS010000074.1 GCA_947483645.1 Bradymonadales bacterium
AGGCGTAGGGGTCTGCGTTGGCGCAACCCTGACGGGGCCCGAGGCTGAGTCGCTCGAAGCCGCGGACACCGTTCGGGCCACCCTCGAAGAAGCGCTCGGAGATGGGCACTGGCTTCTCGGGCGACAGCGAACCGACGCGCGAAATGGTACCGTTGAGCTTGAGCACCGCGCTCGAGAACCAGCGGCAGAACGAGCCTGTGACTCCGCCGCCCTGCTCATCGCTCGGGCAATCGAAGGCGAACGGGCGCGCATACCAGCGCGAGATGCCGCGGGTGAGCCAGAACTCGTTGGCGCTGCCGAGCGCGCTGGGCGCAACCTCGGTGTAGAGCTGCTGGTAGAAGCCGGCGGAGGGCATATACTGGTCGTTGCGCTTGTCCCAGGTGACGGTGCCGTTGACGCCCGAGGTGATGCCGCTGCGGTAGAGGCTGAGCGTGCTGCCGGCGACGGAGCCGGAGATGGAGGCGCGGTCGATGGAGACATCCTCGAGGCGGTAGCCGAGGTTGAAGGCGAGGTCGCGGAACATGGGCGAGGTGTCGAAGGGTCGGACACCCACATTGAGCGCAAAGCCGCGCGACTCGCGGGTGAACTGGGGATACTGGATGGTGCGCTGGAAGAGGTCGGCGCCGAACTGCCACTTGGAGTCGAAGACCCGCTGCTCCACGAAGGAGAGGACGAACAGCTTGCGGAGCGAGCTGAGCGTGGTGTTGAGGGTGAGCGACTGGCCGCGACCGAAGAGGTTGTTCTCGCTGATCTGCGCCATGAAGAAGAGGCTCTCGCCTGACGAGAAGCCGGCGCCCGCCTGGAGCGACCGGGTGGAGCGCTCCTTCACCAGGATCCGGAGGTTCACGATGCGCGGGTCGGTGGCGGAGGGCTCCTCTTCGTAGGTCACATCCTCGAAGAAGCCGAGGCGCTTCACGTAGGCGACCGAGCGCTCGATCTCGGAGGAGGAGTACTGGTCGCCCTCTTCGATGGCGAGCTCGCGGCGGACGACGCGGTCACGCGTGAGGTCGTTGCCGCTGACCTCGATGGTACCGATGAAGCAGACCTCGCCGCGATCGACCTCGTAGGTCACCGACACCTGATGCTTCTCGGCATCCATGCGGGTCATCAGGTTGACGTTGGCGTTGGCGTAGCCGCGGTCTTTGTAGGAGCGGGTGATACGGGCGAGGTCGACCCGGACCGAGCTCGACGAGAAGTTCTCGCCGGGCACAATCTTGGAGCCCTTGAGGAGCACACCGGGCTCCTCGAGGAGGTCGCCGCTCGCAGAGAGGGTCGCGACGGAGTAGGGCTTCCCCTCGTCGATGGGGACGGAGATGTAGACGCGCGACCGGTCGCGGCTGAGCGAGACGGTGGGCTTGCTGACCCGCACATCGAGGAAGCCGCGGTCGTAGTAGAGCACCCGGATGCGCTGCAGGTCGAGGTCGAGCGAGGCCTCCTTGAAGGAGCCGAGCCCGCTCATGAAGCTGAGGTAGGTCTCGGGGCGGGTCTCGATGAACTGCTGGATCTCGTCGTCGGAGAGCGCCTCGTTGCCGATGAGCGAGAGCCGGGCGATGCGCACCTTCTCGGCCTCGGTGATGACATACTTCACCACCACCTCGCCGACTGCGCGGGTCTCAATCCTCGACTCGACCGAGGCGAGGAAGAATCCCTTCTCGCGGTACATCTCCTCGATGGTGGTGACGCCGGCCGCGATGCTCTGTTGATTGAGGATGGTGCCCTTGGGGAGCGCCAGTTTCTCGATCATCTCCGACTCTTCGATGGCATCCTCGCCTTCGATCTCGACGCTGGAGATGGTGGGCCGCTCGACGAGGATGAAGCGGAGGAGGATGCCGTCGCCCTGCGGCTGCGCGTCCACCGAGACATCATCGAAGAAACCCATCGCGTAGACTGCGCGAACGGCTTCGCCCAGCGACCGGCTGGTGAGCCTCATGCCCGCGCGGAGTGCGACCTGCCGGTAGATGGCCTCGGCCTCGACGCGCACGGTTCCGCTGACCTCGATGCCGGCGATGAAGGGGGCGTTGTCTTCGGTGAGCTGTGCTTCGGCGCGGGCTGGCAGAAGGCCGACGCCGGCGAGCGCGAGCATGGCCGCGAAGAGGAGACGGAGCGCGCTCATGGAGCCACCGCGGTCTGTTCGGAGTCGTGCAGCAGCCGGCCCTCATCCATGATGAGCCGACGGCTCATGGAGGCTGCGAGCTGGTGGTTGTGCGTGACCACCACGACAGAGATCTGCGACTCTGCCACGATCTCGTGGAGGAGTTCGACGATCTGCTGGCCGGTGCGGTCGTCGAGGTTGCCGGTGGGCTCATCGGCGAGGAGCAGCGGCGGGTTCATCACGAGCGACCGGGCCAGCGCGGTGCGCTGCTGCTCGCCGCCCGAGAGCTCGCTCGGGCGGTGGGTCAGCCGGTGCGAGAGCCCAACGCGACCGAGCATCTTTTCGGCCAGCCCGAAGGCCTCGTCGCGCGGACGCCGGGCGATGAGCGCCGGCATCGCGGCGTTCTCGAGCGTGGTGAGTTCGGGGAGCAGGTGGTGGAACTGGAAGACGAAGCCCAGCCAAGAGCCGCGGAAGGCCGCCAGCTTCTGCTCCTCAAGCGCGAAGACGTCGGTGCCCTGCAGCAGGAGGCGGCCGGAGGTTGGGCGGTCGAGCGTGCCGACAATCTGCAGCAGGGTGCTCTTGCCGGCGCCGCTGCGCCCCATGATGCTGACGGTCTCGCCCCGCTGGATTTGCAGGTCGATGCCGCGCAGCACCTCGATGGTGGCGCCATCTTTGACGAAGGTCTTTGTGAGACCCTCAATCTGGACGAGCGGTGCGGTCATGCGGGGTCAGTCATCGTGGCGTAGGGCCGAAACAGGGTCGAGGCGGGCAGCTTCCCGGGCCGGCTGAATCGTGGCGGCAAACCCGAGCAGGAGCGCCGCCACAACCACCGCGATGATCTCGACGGCTTCGACCGAGACGGGGAGTCGGTCGATGTAGTAAACATTTGGGTCGAGGGGTATGCCAATCGTCATGAGGTAGAGGATGGCCAGGAGCCCCATGCCGAGCCCGACCGCGGTGCCGATGATGGCGATGTGGCCGCCCAGCAGCCGGAAGATGAGAGAGATGTCGGCTGCGCCTGCGCCCATCGACTTCACGATGGCGATTTCGCGCCGCTTTTCGATGACAATCATGAGGAGCACGCAGACCACGGCGAAGCTGGCAACCACGATGGTGATGCTCATCACGAAGTACATCGCAATCTTCTCAAGGCGCAGCGCCTGAAACAAATTCCGGTTGAGCTCTTTCCAGTCAGCCGCCTTGAGGTCTGCCCGACCGAGTGAGGCGATGCTGGCAGAGACCGCGTCGCGGAGCTCGGTCGCGTCGTCGAGGTTCTGGCCTCGTATCTCCACGCCGCTCGCCACCTCGGGGCCAACGCGGAGGAGGCCGCGGGCCACATCGAGCTTGGTAAAGACCAGCCGCGAATCGTATTCGTAGAGCCCCGTGTAGAAGATGGCGACCACCCGGAAGGGGCGCGACCGAGGGATGAAGCCCGTCGGCCCGATGTCGCCCTCAGGGTCAATGAGGTTTACCGCATCGCCGACATCGAGCCCCAGCGCGTCGGCGAGCTCGGTCCCAACGGCGCAACCCGGCAGGGATACGGGCGGCTCGGACGGGACAACTCCGCCCTGCTCCATGCCCGGAAGAGGCGGCATCGCACCCTGCTCCATGCCCGGAAGAGGCGGCATCCCGCCGCTCGCCTCGGCCACGGGCTGCCCGGATGCCTCCGCCCTTCCCTCCATGCGGAGCCGCAGCTTCTCGAGCTCCTCGTTGGCGGCCTCCAGCTTCTGCATTGCCTCATCGGCGCGCTGCCGAAGTCGGCGATAGTTCTCCATGCCGCTGCCCTCACCGCTTCCGCTGCCATCTCCGCTGCCAGACGGCGGCGGCCAAAGCTGCCGGCGGCGGGCCTTGTCGGGGCTGTCGAGCCAGGAGATCTCGCCAGCGCGGATGGTCTTGAGGAGCCCCGAGGTTTCGGCGGTCTCTTGCCAGTCGATGCCGCGGAGCACGATGCCCGAGTAGCTCACGTTGCTCGACATCATCATGTCGGACTCGAGGTAGGCCGACGCTCCCTTTACCTCCGGCAGCTGGCGCAGCGAGGCGAGCAGCGGAGCCACGTTTCCCATGTCGTCGCCGGAGCCGGAAGATACCAGAACGTGCGCCTTGGTCCCGACAATCTTGTCGCGGAGGTCGTTCTCAAAGCCGCCCATGACCGCCAGCACGATGATCATGGCAGTGACGCCGAGCGCGACCGCCAGGATGGAGAGCGTGGAGGTGAGCGACGGCAGGCGCGGGTTGTTGCGGCTGCCGAAGTAGCGGCGCGCCAGCAGCCAGTGGTAGCTGGCGGTGAGCGCGACCTTCGGCTGCTGCGTCCCGGGCTCGGTCATTCGGGGCGCATGTGGGGAAAGAGGATGACGTCGCGGATGGAGGCGCTGTCTGTGAGCAGCATCACGAGCCTGTCGATGCCGATGCCCTCGCCTGCTGCAGGCGGCATGCCATACTCGAGGGCGCGGACATAGTCCTCGTCCATGGGCATCGCCTCGTCGTCGCCGCCGGCCTTGGCCTCGAGCTGCGCAGCGAAGCGGCCATACTGGTCCTCGGGGTCGTTGAGCTCCGAGAAGGCGTTGGCCAGCTCCCGCCCCAGCACATAGAGTTCGAAGCGGTCCACCAGGTCGGGGTTCGACTCTTTGCGCCGTGCGAGCGGCGAGGCGCTTGCGGGGAAGTCGACGACAAAGGTGGGCTGGATGAGCGTGTGCTCCACGCGGCGTTCGAAGAGTTCGACGAGCATCTTGCCCTTGTCGAGTTTGGCCACGTCGGCGCCAGCCTTGCCTGCTGCTTCACGAAGGAAGTCGAGGTCGTCGAGCCGCGACTCGTCTACGCCGAGCGCCTCCGCCACACCTTCCGACATACGGAGGCGGCGCCACGGACGGGTAAAGCTGACCTCCTGCTCCTCCGCAATGAACCGGATTTCGCCCGCCTCGTTGGGGGCATGGATGGTCGCGGCGACCTCGCAGAGCATCTCTTCGGTGAGCTGCATCATGTCCTCCCAGGTCGCGTAGGCCTGATAGAACTCGAGCATGGTGAACTCGGGGTTGTGCTTGCGCGACAAGCCCTCATTGCGGAAGTTGCGGTTGATCTCGTAGACCCGCTCCATGCCGCCAACGAGGAGCCGCTTGAGGTAGAGCTCCGGCGCGATGCGCATGAAGAGCTGCATGTTGAGCGCGTTGTGGTGGGTCGCAAAGGGGCGGGCCGTTGCGCCGCCCGGCGTGGCATGCATCATGGGCGTCTCGACCTCGAGGTAGTCGCGGCGGTCGAGGAAGCTGCGGATGGCGCTGACGATGCGGGTCCGCTTGTAGAAGACCTCGCG
>CANKLS010000075.1 GCA_947483645.1 Bradymonadales bacterium
CAAGGTTGTAGGCGCCCGGCATGGCGAGCCGTCCCGAAGCAACCTGGCCCGCGATTCGGAGGCCGAAGGGCTGCCCCAAAAGGCTCGGCGCCGCGGCCGTCCAGTAGCTGCCATCGTCGCCGTCGTCGGAGACTGTGGCGACGAGCCCCTGTAGGCCCGCACCTTCGAGTGCCAGCAGGCGTTCAGCATAGCCATCGACCGCGCAGACAAAGCCGCGCGTGGCCTTGCCTGCGGCGATCGAACGCGCCCGCTCCTCCACAAAGAGCATCCGCTTGGCAGCAAAGTAGGACTCCATGTCGCCATGGAAATCGAGGTGGTCGGGCGTAAGGTTGGTGAAGCCGGTGAGGTCGAAATGGACGCCGCCTACCCGCCCAAGCGCAAGGCCGTGGCTCGAGACCTCCATCACGATCGCCCGGGCGCCGCGGGCCAGCCAGCTGGCCGCAATCCCATGGAGCAGCAGGCCGTCGGGCGTTGTGTTGGGAGCCGCCAGCTCCTCGCTTCCGAAGCGATACCCGACCGTTCCGAGGTAACCGCAGGGAAGGCCGACCGCATCGAGCATCCGCTGCACCATGCAGGCCGTGGTGGTCTTGCCGTTGGTACCCGTGACGCCGATGACGGTCAGCTGGTCGAAGGGGTTGCCATAGAAGGCCGCCGCCAGTTCGCCCACCCAACGCTCGCCCTCCTCGCTCACAAGGAGTGCGGGGACCGACAGGCCAGCAAGGGCCTCGCGGCGGGTGCCGACGACTGCAACTGCGCCACGCGCGACCGCCTCTTCGATGCGTGCATGGCCATCGACGCGTGCGCCGACGCGGGCCACAAAGAGGCTCCCCGCCACAACCTCGCGTGAGTCGTGGGTCAGGTGCAGCACCGCCGGGTTGCCCGGCGCGAGCTGCTCCATGCGGAGGCCGCGCTGCAGCTCAGCGAGGAGCATTCGTCCCTCCCTTGGGAACTACGGGCGCGGCAGGCTTGGTGGGGGCTGCGGGCGCCGCCTGCTTGGCGGGGGTAGCGGGAACGGCAGCCGCTGGCGTGGCCGGCGCTGGTGCGGCAGGGGCCAGAGGCGCAGCAGGCGCGGGCACTCCGCCCTTTGCCGGCTTCGCTGCAGGCTCTGCAGGCGCCGCGAGCAGGGGGTCGCCCAGCCTCAGCGTCACGAAGGCGCCCGCTGCGACTGGCTCACCAGGTGAGGGCTCCTGTCCGACGACGCGGCCGCGGCCGGTAAGACGGGGCTCAAGCTGCAGTACCGCCAGCTGCTGGATGGCCTGCGAGGCGCTCATGCCGAGGAGCTTGGGGACCGTCCGCTCTGCAGGGTCGGAGGTGGCGGCAGATGCCGTAGGATCGCCCTCCGACTCCTCCTCGACCGCCGCAGCGGCGGCCTTCGAAGACGCCGTGGCGCGGAGCCTGCCGATGCCCGACTCCTCGTCCGTACGGTGGCCGGCGCCCGAGCCGCTGCCGTCGTGGTCGGCGGGGAAGATGTTGGCCATGACGAGCGCCTGCGAGGCGACCTCACGGAACAGCGGGGCTGCGACCACGCCGCCGTAGTAGCCTTTGCTCTTGTCGGGGCGCAGGATCATGACCGTGATGGCGAACTCAGGCTGTTCGACCGGCAGATAGCCGGTGAAGCTGGCGAGGTACTCGTTCTCGTACTGGCCGGTCTTGTTGCTGAAGAGCTTGGCGGTTCCCGTCTTGCCCGCAACGCGGAAACCGGGGACCCGGCCATTGGTGCCCGTGCCCGCTTCGCTCGTGACCGTCTCGAGCATGAGCGACACCTTCTGCGCCGTCTCCGCCGTAACGGCCTGGGTGCGGACCTCGGGGACCATGATGCGCGGCTCACCTTGATGCGACCGGAGCTCCTTGACGAGCATGGGCCGCATGAGCTTTCCGCCGTTGGCGATCGCCGCGGTCGCAAAGTTGACCTGGAGCGGCGACGCAGAGAAGCCGTAGCCATAGGAGAAGGTGGCGTGCTCTACCTCGCGCCAGGGCGGAGAACGCAGAATGCCGCCCGATTCTCCGCCGAGGCCGAGCCCCGTATTGAGGCCGAAACCAAACGCGCGGAGGTAGTCGAAGTGGTCCTTCTGCGAGAGCTTGAGGCCAAGCTTGAGCGAGCCGATGTTGGAGCTGTACTGGATGACCTCCCAGACCGGGATGACCCCCGCTTCATGGGTGTCCTTCACCGTATGTCCGCCAATGCGGTAGGAGCCCATGTTGCAGTCGATGAGCGTGTCCGGGGTGACGAGGCCCTTGTCGATAGCGGCCGCGACGGTCACGATCTTGGCGGTTGAGCCGGGCTCGAAGACGTTGCCGATGACCGGATCGAGCCAGGCCTCCGTAGGGTAGGTGTTGGCGATGTTGGGATCGAAGGGCGGCCAGGAGGCGAGCGCGCGGAGCTCACCCGTCGGCACATGCGAGACGATGACGATGCCGTTGGCTGCGCTGAACTTCTCGATGGTCGAGGCCAGCGCCTCCTCCACGAATTGCTGCAGCGGCATGTCGATGGAGAGGACGAGGTCGGAGCCCCTCGCGGCATCCATGTCGGGCATGTCGCCGAGCAGGTAGGTGCGGCGCGCGACGTCGCGCCCGACGGGGTACTCGATGAACTTGCCGCTCAGGTCGCGGTTGTAGCGGCGTTCCACGCCCGATTGCCCCTCAACGCCGTCGCCCTGGATGGTGCCGATGGTCCGCCCCGCAAGGGCTCGGTAGGGATAGATGCGGCGGTACTCGGGCGTGGCAATCAGCGCGCTGATGGTCATGGCCTGAAGGGCGTCGGAGATCTCCTTGGCCCGCTTGGGCGAGGTGCGGCGCTCCATGACCACATAGCGCGGGAGCTGCGCCGGATCGGACTTGGACCAGGCTGTGAACCGGGCTGCGTCGTAGCCCTCAAGTTTCTTCAGCTGGGCCCGCATTTCGGCCACACAGACCGGTTCGCCGTCGCGCATCAGGTCAAGCGTCTTGGCCTCATCATCGGCCTTTCCGCACCGGTAGTTCCCCTTGGCGTCGACGGCCTTGGCAACCACCTCGTTGGCGAAGAAGTGGCGGGCATCGAAGGCGAGCGTGGGAGCGAGCACGCTCTGCGCCAGCTCACGGCCGTTACGGTCGAGGATGGCACCGCGCGCTGCCTGGAAGCGGGTCTTTGTCTCGCTGCGCCAGTCGCCCCACTCGAGGAACTGCTCGGAGCGGACGATCTGAATCCAGTAGGAGCGGAGCGTCACCGCGAGGAAGACGACGACCAGGACGAGCACCGTCTGGTGGATGCGCTTTGCTACGGTATCGCGCATCTCAGGGCCCCTTCACTTTGATGACCTGGGCCGGCTTTGCAGGTCCGAGCCCCATGCCCTCAGCAGCCTTGCGGCTCGAGTCGGATTCGCTGCTACGGACGGGTGCCTCGAGGTCCAGTCGACGCCCCTCCTCCTCCAGCCGGCGAATCTCCAGAGCGGCGTCTGAGTGCTCGTGGGCAAGCCGCAGCGTGTCGAACTCCAGATGAAGCTGCTTGAGCATGACGCCGATGAAGAGCGCGGAGGCTCCGACGATGATGGCGACCCAGAGCAGGTCGGCGTTGCCCACAAGCTTGGGCGCCTTGTTGGATGGTTGCTGCGACATGGTGTTAGGCCTCCCACGCGATGCGGCGAATTGCCCGGATGCGCGCACTCCGCGCGCGGGAGTTTTCGCCCTTCTCGACCTCGGTCGCACCGGCGCCACGCTCGGCCAACTCGAAGTTGGCGCGGCGCCCGCCCGTGACGGGAAGCCCGCGCGGAAGAACGGGGCCCTGGGTGAGTTCGGCAAACCGCCGCTTCACCATCCTGTCTTCGAGCGAATGGAAGGTGATGAGGATGCCGACTCCCCCCATGTCGAGCAGTTCAGGGAGCTGTTCGAGGAGCCGCTCGAGCTCGCCGAGCTCGTCGTTGACTGCAATCCGGAGCGCCTGGAAGGGGAGCGTCGCGGGGTTGTGGCTGCGCTTGGCGCCGCCGCCGACCGCCTTCTCGATGGCCCGCGCCAGTTCGGTCGTCGTCTCGGCCTCGCCCGCGGCGAGCGCCTCCTTCATTGCGGCGGCAACGCGCACCGCGCGGGGCACCTCGCCGTACCGCCAGAGCACCGTCGCAAGGTCGTTCACGCTCAGCCGCTCGATCAGCTCGCGGGCTGTCTCGCCCTCGCTGCCCATGCGCATGTCGAGCGGGCCGGGCCTGCCGTAGGAGAAGCCCCGCTCCGCCCTGTCGATCTGCTCCGACGAGACCCCGATGTCGGCAATCAGGCCATCGACCCGGTAGCGGCCGCGCACGAGGCGGCCGAACTGCTGCGCCTGCACCACCTCGTCGACCTGCGAGAAGCGCGACCTGACCACCGTTGCACGCTCACCAGCGGCAGCCTCGAGGCGGGCCGTGGCAGCTGAAATGGCAGTGTCGTCGCGGTCGAGCCCGAGCAGCCGTGCCTGGTCGCCGGCAAACTCCAGAATCGCCATCGCGTGGCCCGCGCCGCCCAGCGTGCAGTCCACCCAATAGCGCTCACCATCCCGTCCCGTCAGGCCCAACACTTCGTCGAGCAGAACAGGCCGGTGGGAGAAGGTGCCCGCTGCTTCCGTCATGATCCTTCACCGCTCCCGGTCGAAGGAGTGGCGGGCGCGACGGGGGCTCCGGCTGCAGGGCCGGGCGGGGGGCCGTAGCTCGCAAGCACACCGCGCGCCGTCGGCGCATGCAGCGACATCGCCTCACGGTAGATCTGCGGGTTCCAGATCTCGATGCAGTCGAGCAGCCCCTTCCACATCACTTCGCGCTCCAGACGGGCCGGCTCGCGGATCTCGGCAACCAGCAGCACACGCCCTGCACCATCGGGCGTAATCTCGCGCGCGTCGCCATAGAGGGCGCGCACCAGCCAGCTCTCGTTGCGGCCGCGCTCAAAGGCGCTCTCATTCGCCAGCGCCTGCTCAAACTGCGCCACCTTCCGCTCGAAGACAGGCAGCGGGTAGGCCCGCAGACAGCCGTCATCGAACCAGGGTACCAGCATCAGCGTCGGAGGGGCGCCCACCAGCCCGTTGGCCTCGTAGATCTTCTGAACGGCGTCGCGGAAACGGGTCGGAAAGGCCGTGCGGCCCTTGTCGTCCATCGTTGTCTGTTCGGTGCCGTAGAGCCGCATCAAAAGCCTCTGCAGGTGTGGATCCACAAAATCCCACTGGCCGCCACTTATCCTCTCCTTTCCGACAGGTTGTCAATCACGATCCAACCTTGCGCGCAGTCGAATGAAACCAACCAATCCACAATAAGTTGCAACTGTTTCTCAACGCCAAGAGTCCGAAAAGTGGCCGCTTTC
>CANKLS010000076.1 GCA_947483645.1 Bradymonadales bacterium
CGTCGTTGCTGTTGCAGGAGACGGCGCAGTAGGCGGTGTTGGGGTCGGAGGAGAGGCTCGCGCAGAGCGATCCATCGGGACAGACGACGGTGCCGGAGCACTCCGCGGTGCAGAGGCCACCCGGGAAACCGGCGGTCAGGCAGGTGGCGCCAGCGCCGCAGTCAGCGTCGGCCGCGCAGGAGTCGCCGACGGAGGCTGCCGTGATGGCAGCGGAGGAGACGGTAGAGTCGGACGAACAGCCGGCAACCGAGAGGGCGAGGGCAAGCATCAAGTAGGCGGCGGAAGACTTCATGGCGGGCACCCTGTCGGAGAGCGGCGGAATCGGAAACGAAGGTCATCGTGCTAACCAACCGAGGGCGATTCGACAAGCAGCGGGAATGGCTGGACGGCTTCGAAAGGTTGACCTGCCCGCGCGCCCGTGACTAGGACGGAGGCGTGTTGCTTCCCCTCAAGGGAGGCGCCCAGAGGCCTTGAAGCAGGACAGGAACGCCATGAAAGTGACGGCTGTTTGGATGATGATGTTGACGGTCTGTCTGATGACGGGCTGCGCAAAGACAGAGGAGGCCCAGGCCGCCGCGGTGGCTCCTGCGAAGGCAGAGCCGACTGCCGGCAGCGGCGCGACCGATGTGGCAGCGGCGGCCGATGCGCCGTCGGCGATGCGTTACGGCCAGAGCCTCCCGTTCGCAATTCTGGAGGGCGCGGAACGAAAGCGCTTCGTGGCGCTCGCCACCGCCGAACTCTGCCCCTGCGATGGGCAGGTTTCGAGCCTGGATGATTGCCTCCAGAAGCCTGAGACAGCCTGCAGTCTGGCGGTCGAGTCCGGTCAGGTGATGATGCGCGCCATCAAGGAGAAGGCGAGCGACGCGCAGATCACGGTCAAGGTCCAGCAGGGTGTGGCAAACGCCCGGAAGGTTCACGCCTTCACCCTCGAAGGGCGACCCTCTGAGGGGAGCGCGACCGCAACCGCAACGCTCGTTGAGTTCTTCGATTTTGAGTGCCCGCACTGCAAGACGATGGCGGAGATTGTTGCCAAGGTGGCCGCAACCCGCAAATCGGAGCTCCGGGTGGTTCACAAGCAGTTCCCGCTTGCGAGCCATCGCAACGCGCCCCGTGCGTCGATTGCTGCGCTGGCCGCCCACAAGCAGGGTCGTTACTGGGAGTTCCACGACGCCCTCTTCGCCCACCAATCCGAGCTCTCGATGGCGGATGACCCGATGCCTCTCTTTGAGAGGTTCGCCAAGGAGGCTGGGCTCAACATGGCGAAATTCAAGGCAGACCTGGCCGACCCGGCGCTGGCGAAGATGGTCGCCGACGACCGCGCAGAGGGCGGGCAGGCGGGCATCGAAGCCACGCCGACACTCTACCTCAACGGGGTCAAGCTGACGGACGCGCACTCTGAGGAAGAGCTCATCCGGATCATCGAGTCGAAGCTCGGCGGGGCCAAGAAGAACTAGTTGGGCGGGCCGTTCAACAAGAAGGTTGATCTGGCGGCGTTGCGAGCATAGTTTCGGGCGGCCCGCGGGGTCGGCAGCCTTGTTGAGGCCTACTGACCGGCATTCAATCAGAATCAATCAGCTGGGGCGAGGCCCCAAGGAGACAGAACATGACGAAGCGAATGATGCAGTTTGTGATGATGGCGACCATGGCCCTTACGTTGGTGTTGCTCGGCGGCTGCCGGAGCTACCCGAACTGTGCGACCGACGCGCATTGCGCGGGCTACGCCAAGGGCACCAACTACTGCGTGGACACCGTCTGCCGCTCCTGCCGTGACGACGCCTCGTGCGGCGAGGGCCAGCGCTGCTCCAGCGGCGCCTGCTTCGCCATTCCCGGCTGGTGCAAAGACGACGCGATGTGCGCCTCGCCCGGCAAGTGCCGCGGCAACGCCTGTGGCCCCGAGTGCCTCGGCACCAGCGACTGCGGCCTCGGCCAGGAGTGCCGCGCCAACCGCTGCAAGGTTGCAGGCAGCTGCGACAGCGATGCAGAGTGCGCCAGCGGCTCGCGCTGCGAGGCCAACCTCTGCGTGGCCCGCATCGCGCCGCCGACCAACGACAACTGCGAAGATGGCCGCGCCTTCCGCACCGTCTACTTCGACTTCGATGAGTCGACGCTGACCGAGTCGGCCCGCGCCGACCTTGCCTTCAACAAGCTCTGCATCGCCAACAGCAGCGCGACCGTGGGCCTCGAAGGCCACTGTGACGAGCGTGGCACCGAGGAGTATAACCTGGCCCTTGGCGAGCGTCGCTCGCGCTCGGTCAAGAACTACCTGACCACCAACGGCACCGCCGCCAACCGGCTCAAGACGGTCTCCTACGGCGAGACCCGCCCCGCCGACAGCCGCACCTCGGACGACGCCTGGTCGCGCAACCGCCGCGTCGAGTTCGCTCCTCGCTAACTCCCCTCGGGAGCGATTGCGGCGCGGTTTGCCAGTGGCGGCCGCGCCATTTTTGTTTGAGCCACCTGCACTTTGAGCTGCCCATGCGAAGCGTTCGCTATCTTGCCTCTGCCCTGCTCCTGCTTGTCGTTCAGACCGGCTGCTACCTGCAGCGCGATGGTGAGGCGCTCGAGACCCGCTTCACCATCCTCGAGGCCAAGCAGGCCGACCTCTCCAGCACTCTCGAGACGGAGCGCAACAGACTCGCCGTTCTCATCAAGGAGGCGGAGTCCAAGGTTGCAGCAATCCAGACCATGCTTGGCGAGGCCGAGGCAAGCCTGCGGCGGAACAACGCCGATCTGGGCGTTCGCATGGATGCGACCGACAAGGAGGGCGCGCTGCTCCGTGGCAAGGTCGAGGAGACCCTCCATCAGATAGAGACGCTCAAGCAGGAGTTGCAGCTCACGCGTGAAGATCTCGCTGCCCAGATTGCACAGCTCGCCGGCCGCTAGCCGCTGCCTCCGGGCGGCAGCGAGGGGTCTGCTCGCGAGTCTGCTCCTGCTCGGTTGCGGCCACAGCGAACCAGCGCCGACGGCCGCGGCGGAGGGCAGCGCCGCGCCGACCACGACTGCGCGACAGCATTCGGGCGCAGCTCCGGCTGCCAAACGGAGGCAGTTCGATAGTCCACAAGAGGCCGTCGACTTTGCCCTGTTTCGCGCCCGCTATGAGGCGGCACGCCAGAGCGCGGCGGCACTGTCGCGCGATGCTTCGGCGGTGACCTCCTACCGTGGCACCTCGCCCATCCCGGGCGCGCGACGCATCCAGGTTGTTTCAACGGGCAACCTCCGCGGCAAGCTCGAAGACTGCGGCTGCAAGAACAACCCGCTCGGCGGCCTCGCACGCCAGGCGACCATCGGCCGGCAGCCTGTCGAGGGCGACGCGGTGGCGCTCACACTACGGCTCGATGCGGGCGACGGCCTCTTTGCCTCGCGGGAGCCCGCCACAGCGGTTGGCGAGACAGGGGAGCAGGTGACGGCGCGGGCCCTGCTTGCCGCCTACCGTGCGCTTGGCCTGCAGGCGATGGCGATTGGCGCCTACGACCTCCGGCTCGGCGCAGCCTGGACGCTCCGCGAAGCGGAGCGAGCGGGGGTTCCGATGCTGTCGTGCAACCTGCGGCGCGGCGAGAAATGGGCTCAGGGGAGCCTCCTGCTGGGCGACGGAGCGAACCGCATCGGCGTGATAGGGGTGACGCTCGCGACGGCTGAGACTGCGGCCTTCCTCGAGGGCGCGGGTGTCGACGCGGCGGCAGCGGTGTCGCGTTACAACGCAGAGGCCGAGGCGCTGACGGCGCGGGGCGCTGCGGGCATCGTGCTGCTCTCGGCCGGCGGCATGGAGGCGACACGGAACTTCGTGGCGGCGCTCCGAGAGAGCGGCGGACCGCTGCCGGTGATGGTGCTGGTGTCGGGGTCATTGCAGCTCACAGGCGATGCCATCTGGGCGGGCGAGGTGCCGCTGCTCGAGGCAGGCGATGAGGGCAAGACGCTGCTCCGCACCGACCTCTTCGTGACGGGCGAGCGCGTCGGTGTGGTGCCTGAAGGGGGCGGTCTGCTGGAGGGGCTGCGCAGCTACATGACGCTGCTACGGAGCATCCAGAATGGGGTCGGCACGGCGGCCGGCGGTCGTCGGGGTTTGCCGCCAGGGGCCGAACTTGAGACGGGCCTCGGCGTGCGGCGGCGCGCGGCCGATGCGATGGCGCGGGAGCTTGCGCAGGCCGCGAAGGTCGCGCAGGCCTCTGCCGGGTCGGCGACCGCGGGTGGCGCCCTGCGGAACCGGATTGTGCCGATTTCACCGAACACCGCGGAGTCGCCAGAGGTGAAGCGGCTGGTGGACGAAGCGAAGGTGAAGGCCGAGCGGCTCGCGCGTGGCGGCGGACCGGCCCGCAAAAACGGCAAAGCCCGCTGACGCGAACGCCTGCGGGCCTGCTGCGGAGAGCCGCGGAGGGCTGGTTACTTGAACCAGACCGAGAAGCCCATGGAGCCGAGGAGATTGCTGTTATCGAAGAGGTTCGTCGCGGTGCCGAGCTCGTTACCGTCCTTGTCGGTCGACGTGATCATCGAGAGACCGGTGCGGCCGAACACGGAGAAGCCGCGCGCAAAGAAGTACTCCGCCTTCACGCCGGCGCCGATGGTCGCCGTGTTCGACTCCGCCTCCACAGAAACACCGGCGGCCTCGATCGTCGCGACCGTGCTGCCCATGCCGTAACCCGCGTAGCCCGCAAAGGTAACATTGCTGGTCGAAGCGAGGCGGTACTCCGCGATGGCGCTCCAATCGAGCGCGGTGCTCTCCGAGCCGCCCTCGGGCTTGCTGGAGGTGCGGCTGACGATGGCCTCGAGGCCGAGCTTCTCGTTGACGTAGTAGCGGGCCGAGAGGCCGGGCGTGCCGGAGAGGCTCGACGCGACGCCGGCAGCGAAGCCGCCGGGGTGGCTGGTGTCGTCGGCAGCGAAGGCCGACGAAGCCGCGAAGAGGAGAGGAGCAGAGAGAGTGAGAGCGAGAAGCTTGCGCATGACATGTCCTCCTTTGCCCACCGCACCACGCAGCGAGCGACTGAATTGATTCAGCATGGGAGACTCCTACGAACGATAAAGATCGCGCACAAAATTTCTCTGCTAACGCAATGCGCCGTGACCGCGCGGTCAGAATTGCGCAGTCAGAATCGCGCACCGGAGCTCAGCCCCCGCACGCTACCGGGCCGTGATACGGGCAACTACCGCGAGCTCCACGCCGGCGTGGCGGACCTCGCGGTGACCGAAGACGGGGACTGCCGGGTGGCGACGGGCGGCGACCCGGGCAAAGAGCCAGCGCACATCCTGCGCGAC
>CANKLS010000077.1 GCA_947483645.1 Bradymonadales bacterium
GAAGCCAGCACCATGCCTAGCCAGCCCTGCTCGCCCCACCAGCCCTCGCCGCCCATCTTGCCCACAACCAGCACACCCTGCGGCGCCTCCACCGTCGGCACCAACACCAACGCGCCGCTCTGGGATGCGAGCAGCCGATCAGGCGCCATCCAGACCGCGCCCGGCAGATGACCGGCCTCAAAGGCCTCCATGGACCGCGTATCCAACACCCGCGCACCCGCCTTCAAGCGGAGCGCCGCGGTCGCAGCGCCCACCATCTTGCCGCCCGTGGCCTGCTCCCAGCCCGCAGCCCAGGCCGGGCCCGGAGAGGCCGCGCCGGCCATCACCGGAAGCAACATCAGCAACCCCAGGAACAGCACGCGCAGCAGTCGACTCATGTCGTGCTCCGCTCCGAAGATGCAGGAAGTTCCACAGGCCAGACCATCTCCCCGACGAGCGTGTCGGGGAACGACTCAATGCCTGCAAAGCCAAGACGAGCCGGCTCCTCCTCGGGCAGATAGGCGGTACCGAAGAGCCAGTCCCAGATGGCCAGGTTGATGCCGAAGTTCCGGTTCATCGGCCCCGCCGACTCATGCACATGATGCCACAAGTGCATGTGCGGCGAGTTGATGAGATAGGCCAGCGGCCCAAACCGCAGCCGCACATTGGCATGGTTCATGTGACCGATGACCGTGCTCACCACCGCCAGCGCCATCAGCACCTCGGGCGCCGCACCGAGCCAGAGCAGCGGCAGGAACTGCGTCGTCCGATAAACCACAACCTCCATCCAGTGGAAGCGCAGGCTCCCCCAGAAATCCATCTTCGTGATGGCATGGTGCACCTTGTGGAACTCCCACAACCAGGGCACCCGATGCAGCACCACATGGGTCAGCCACTGCACCAGGTCGAGCGCCACAAAGGCCACCAGGAACTGCAGCCACATGGGCCAATCCGACGCCACCGGCTGCACCGAGAAGAGGCCCCCCTCCGGCAGCAACCACCGCGCCTGCGCGAAGCTCCAGAGCCACCCCGACGCAATCGCCAGTGCTACCCCCACAAAGTGGCCGTTCAGCACAAAGAAGCCAAAGTCACGCAGCAGCCCCGGCCGCCAGAACCCCTGCGACGCATCGCGCGGAACAAGCCGCTCCAGCACCACAAAGGGCACCGAGACAACTGCCAACCACATCGCATACGACATCACACACCTCGCAACGACCTGCCCCGCTCACTCGGTCTGCAGGGCTCCTTCGTCAAGTTGCAGACGACACTATGGCGCAGGTGCCATCGCGCACAAACCACCTGTGCAGACCGCAGCAGGCGCCGGACCACAGGCCGCAGCCGCAGCGCACACCACCTTGTCGCCGCAGGCCGACTTCTGGCCAGCCAGCCAGCGGTCGAGCTCCTCCTGCGTCGCACGGTTCACCGCCACCCAGGGCCCGCCACAACCTGCTCCGCAGCAGACCGCCTCCGGCTTCGACGACGGCTCCGCAATGGCCCGGCAATCCCCGTCCACATCACAACGCTGCGCCGACCCATCCACCTTCGGCCAGCCCTCGGGAATCGCCACGCTGCAGAGGCCAGCCGCGCAGACCGCCGGCGGCGGCTCCTGGCTTAACCCACAGACAGCCGAGGTCGTCGCGCAGGGGCCGCTCTTGGACAGATGGGCCACACAGTCGAAGGCGTGCGCCGCGCGCCACCGCTTCAGCAGCTCCCAGCTCGTCAGGTTCACCGCCTCGTACTTCAGGTCGCAGCCGTAGGTGTAGCAACACTCCACCTCGGCGCTCCAATCCGACGGCTGGTGAAGCCGGCACTCCGCATCCGTCTTGCACCGCTGCGCAGACGCCACCACCACGGGCGGGATCGACTGCGCCATGATCGTCTGCTCATCGACTGGCGCCTCCGCAGAGCCACTCCCGCTCCCGCCGCCGGCCGGCACCTCGGCGCCGCGGCTGCAGCCCGCAGCCAAGGACACCAGCAGGGCGACAAACGCCGCCCGCTGTCGGAGCCGCCCCATCGCCTAGTGCCCCTCCATCGCGGCCGCGAGCGTCCGGCGATCCGCCTCCGACAGCCCCGACGAGGCCAGCTGCAACAACTCCCACTCCTCCCGCGCATGCTTCACAAAGTTCGCATCGAACCGGGCAAACATGACCACAAAGGCATCAAAGTTCTGCGTCAGCGCCTCGTCGCCCTGCCCCAGCATGTGCGACATCCGGCTCACCACGCCACACATCCGATCGTGCGCCAGCTCCAGCTCCGCCACCGACGCACGGCAGTCCGGCATCTTCTCGATGAGGAAGGGAAAGAGCGTCACCTCCTCATACTCGAAGTGGGCAAACAGCTCCTCCTGGGCCAGCTCCATGAAGCTATCGAGCGGCTCGCGCAGCTCGGCTGCCTGGCGGTCGCCACGCAGCACCTCCTGAATGCCCCCACGCAGGTCGTCGACCAACCGCGTCAGGTGGTGGTGATCATGCTCCAACTTCTGGACGGGATCCAACTCGTGTGACATCTTCCACTCTCGCTGGATGAACGGCTCCGGAACGGCTCCGAACCCTCGGCCAAGCAACCCTCTCCAAGACAGCAACACGGCTCGGTTGTGTCCCAAGAGCTCCTAGCATCTCACACGACCATTCGCATTCCCGAATTGCGGAATGTGGCCGTCACCGAGCGTCTGGTCGCCATCATCGACCACCCCGCCTTCCAGCGGCTCCGCTCCGTCCGCCAGCTCGGGCCAACCCACCTCGTCTACCCAGGCGCCGTCCACTCCCGCTTCGAGCACTCGCTCGGCGTCTTCGACATGGGCCGCCAGTACCTCACCGCCCTGCTCCGCGACCCCAACGTCGCCGCCTCGCTCACCGAAGAAGACATCACCGTCTGCCTCCTCGGCTGCCTCCTCCACGACCTCGGCCACTACCCCTTCGCCCACAGCCTCGAGGCCATCCACCGCAAGGGCGGCGACACCCCGCGACACGAAGACCTTAGCGGCTCCATCATCCGCAACTCGGTCGCGCCCCGGACCAAGGGCCCCTCCATCGCCTCCATCATCGAGAAGCAGTTCGGCCTCGACCCCGCCGAGGTCATCGCGCTCATCAAGCACAAGCCTACCCACCACGCCCGCCCCGAGCGCCGACTGGTCGCCACCATCCTCTCCTCCGGCATCGACGCCGACAAGGCCGACTACCTCGAGCGCGACGCCATCCACATGGGTGTCGGCTACGGCCGCAACATCGACCATGCACGCCTCATCAGCAGCCTCTGCACCACACCGGCGGGCGACTCCATCGCCATCTCCGACAAGGGCCGCGTTGCCGCAGAAATCCTCGTCTTCTGCCGCTACACCATGTTCTCCGAGGCCTACTGGCACCACACCGTCCGCGCCGCCAGCGCCATGATGGAGCGGGCCCTCGCAGACTTCCTCCTGCGCGATAACCCGAGCCGCGAAGACCTCACCAGCATCCTCCTCGCCCGCTCCGACGACGCCTTCATCCAGTGGCTCGTCGACCACTCCCCGGCCCACTCCGCAACCCACCAGCTCCTCGGCGCCATGTCGGGCGGCTCACGCGCCCTCTACAAGCGCATCCTCACGCTCAGCCGCATCAACGAGGGGCGCGACGAGCAGACCGCCTACGAGCGCATCTACCACCTCACCCCAGACCAGCTCGAGGACCTCGAGAGCCGCCTCCGCGCCACCCTCGCACGGCTCCTCGGCAAGAAGGTCCCGGCCCATGCGCTCATCATCGACACACCGCCCCGCGATAAAGACCGCATCGAGTCGGTCCTTGTGGTTTCGCGTGGCCTGACGCAGACCACCGCCGTCCCGCTCGAGCAGGTCTCCCGCGTCGTGCAGGGCATCGGCACCGACTTCATCAAAGTCGTGAAGAAGATCCGCCTCTTTGTTGCCCCCGAGCTCCGCGCCCAACTCTACGAAAAGGCCTCGCCCGACAGCGTCCGCGCAGAGCTCCTCGAGACCATCCTGAACTACAGCCCCACCGAATCTGCGCAGCAGCGCCTCTTCGAATAACGGCCTCTGCCACCGGCACCCCGATCATGTCGCAGCCCCCCGCCAAAACCAACCTCCTCGCCGAGCAGCCCGAGGCGCCCACCGCCCGCCTCTCGGCCTTCGACTTCATGAGCTCCGACAGGCCGCTCGACGCCCTCCTGCCCCAGCTCAAAGACAGCCACATCCCCTTCGCGCCCATCCACCCCCGCCTGCTCGAGATGGCAGACGACGCGAACGCGGCGCAGTGGGTCATGCTCTGGTGGGGCGACCTGGCCTCGGAGCAGCTCCTCTTCAAGCAGCTCGCCAAGCTGGTCGAGGCCACCCTCCTCGCTGAGCTGTCGCGCACGCCGGCGCAGCGGCGCGAGCGCAACCCCCGCTACACTGGCCTCCACCTGCTGCAGCTCGTCGAGAGCCGCCTCGACACCAGCCGTCCGCTCCGCCCCTTCGGCCTCACCCGCAACATCGACACCGCCCCCGGCCGAGGCTGGATGCCGCTCGTGGAGCGCGAGGCCAAGCGCACCGGTGTTGCCCTCCCCGCCGAACCCTTCGCCCACTTCGCCGTCACCATCCGCCACCCCGAAGGCGAGCTCGGCGCAAAGCTCGAGCAGGTCGAGGCGATGCTCCGCGACCGGCTCGCAGACGAGATCTGGGGCAACACGCCGGGCGTGCCGAGCCGTCTCGCCGCGACCTTCATCGAAGAGGTCTTCCACACCAAGATCCCGCCCACGCTCGACGGCCTCCGCACGCTCGAGATGCTGCTGGTATCGCAGCAGGCCGGCGCCATCCGCTGGATCCCGCCGATGCTCTTCCAGGCCCTCTGCGACTTCATCGGCGTCCTCGGCCAGACGCTCTTCGACCGCGACATCGCCTGGGCACTCTGCGAGCCCGACGGCGACTTCTGCACGCCACCGCTCCTCCGCCTCGCATTGGCCAGCGGCAAGCACATCCACATCCCCATCGGCCTCCACCTGGTGCAGTGGTGCCTGCTGCCGCTGCAGCCGGGCGAACAACCCGCCTCCCTCGCCGACTGGGTCGCAGACCAGTTCACGGGCGCGGAGGCCTAACCGCCCCGCGCGAGGCTTGGCTCGGCAGGGACGGTGCGCTACCAACGAGGCCGAGCCCGAACCTTTGCCCGTCGTGAGGTTTGCGATGACCGCC
>CANKLS010000078.1 GCA_947483645.1 Bradymonadales bacterium
GTCGGGTTCGCTCTCGAAGGTCACCTCTGTGGAGATTGGCGGTCGACCGACCGAGGTCTTCGCGGTGGGCGACACAAACCGCATTGTGGCCTTTGGCCGCGGCGAAGGCTCCTTTGCGGTCGTCGACCTCGGCGCCGCCGGCGAAACCGACACGGTGCGTCGCCTCCCCGTGCTCGATAACTGCAACCAGATCACGGTCTCGCCCGACGGCCTTCATGCGGTCCTCTGGTACGACAACGCTGCGGCGCGTGCGGGCGAGACAATGGGGCCCCTCAGCGAGGTTGCGCTGCTCGACCTGTCGGCCGCCGGCGCTGCACCGGTGACCATCGGCGTGGGCGTCAATGTACGCCAGGTCTCCTTTGCCGCCGATGGCAGCCGTGCCGTGGTTGTGAGCGATGATGGCGCCAGCGTGCTGGAGATTGCCGACATCACGAGCAACCGGAGCATTCCGCCAATTCCGCTCTCGGATGATGGTGTGACGGGCCAGCTCGGCGCCGACCGCGATGTCTTTGTGACCGAGGCTGCAGACTTCGCGGTGGTGCGGCGCGCCGGCATCGACGGCCTGGGCATCGTCAACCTCGAGACAGGCGATGTCCGTACGGTGGCGACCGGCGAACGGCTGACCGACATCGAATTGCTCGGCCCGTCGCGTGAGCTTGCGCTGCTGTCGCCGTCGCGCAGTGCGGTGGGCTTCGTCGGGCTGGAGGCGGCGGGGCTTGGCTCCGGCTCCGGCGAGGGCTCAGGCGACGGTGTTGACTGGGTTGCACTCCCGGTCGGGACTGCCGGATTCCTCGTGCCGAGCGCCGATGGAGCGCGGGTCTTCGCGACGGGCGGCGATGTGGGCGACAACCTGCTGGCCTCCATCTCCGTCGACACGCACGCGGTCGCCAGCTTCAACCTGCGCAAGAACACCCGCTCCCTCCTCAACAGCTCGAATGGTCGCTACCTGCTGGTGGTGCACGGTCGTGCGGCCGGTCGCCCGGTCGCAGGCGAGCCGGAAGAGGAGCTCGTTGCGAAGAGCTCGGCGGTCTCGGTTGTGGACCTGGAGCAGGGCACAGCAAAGCTGATCTTGCTGCCCGCCGACCCTGGTGCCGTGGCGCTCAACCGCGACGAGTCGCAGGTGCTCTTCACGGTCTCCGACGAGTCGCTCGGCGTCCGTTCGGCCCGCTGGATCGCCTTCGACAGCTTCGCCGTGCAGTCCGTCGACTTCACGCGGCAGCCGACCGATGTGGGCGCGCTTCCCGGCTCCGACTGGATGTTTGTGACGCAGTCGCATCCGCAGGGGCGTATCTCTTTCTTGAATCTTTCTACGGGCGCGATGCGAGAGGTCACCGGCTTCTCCCTCAACGCGTTCATCGAGTGAGGTGGTCATGAAGTTTCTTTACGGATGGATGCTGGGTGCGGTGGCTACGGCTTCGCTCTTCGCGGGTTGCAAGGAGGAGGAGCGTGACGGCAGGTGGGATGCGACGCTCTCGGTCGACGCCACCTTTGCGCTCGGCAGCGGCTTTGCGCTGGTCGCGAGCCCGATCAACGAGATTGCCACACTCACGCCGGAGGGCACCACGGTGGCCCGAAGCCAGAGCCCGCTCGAGGGCGGCTTTGTGACGCAGGCACCGCTGCCCGACGGAGGGGTCGCGCTGGTGACCAGCGAGCCCGCGCTCCGCATCCTCGGGAGCGACGGCGCAACCACGCTGGCGCTGCCGCTGCCCGACAACTTCGACCGGGTGACCGTCTCGGATGACGGCCGGTTTGTGATGCTCTGGTTCTCGCCGGGCTACCAGGGCAGCGACGAGCAGCTCTTCTTTCAGCCCAACCAGCTCGCCTGGATCGACCTGAACGAGACCGCGCCCACGCTGCAGACCCACGCGCTCAATGGCCCGCGCCCGTCGGCGCTCCGGCTCTTGCCCCCCGTCACCCTGCGCGACGGCTCCGACACGCGCTTCTACGCCTTCGTTTCGGGGCAGAACGCGGTCTCGTGGGTCGACCTCACCACCGCCTCGACGACCGACCGGCAGCGGCTCGTTCGCCTCGCCGACCCCGCCTCCGGCGCATCGGTCTCCGCCTACGACCTCGTCATCGGCGAAGACCTCCCCGACGACCCGAATGACCTCACCTTCTTCCTCCGGCTCGGCGGCCAGGCCGACGTGATGGCCGTCTCCATGACGCCCGGTCTCGAGGGTGCGGAGCGCGATGTGGAGGTCTCTGTCAACCTGCTCGGCCTCGGCGCCGTGCCGACCTCACTCTACCGGCTCCCCACGCCTGGCTCGAAGCTGCTTGCGCTCGTCCAGGGCCGGAACACGGGCTACCTCATGGATGGTGAGAGCGGCGCGGTCGAGGAGGTGGACTTTGGTGTTCCTGCCTCGAACATCGTCTTCTACGGCGCGACGGGTGCTGCTCCGCAGATGCTGGTCTACGCGTCCAACTCCACCCGGCTGCTCTACGCCGACGTGGCGCTGTTTGTAGAGACGGGGGCCTCTGCCGGCCGGCTCCGGACCCTCGCGCAGCAGGCGGGCCGCGTGACGCTCGATGCGTCCGGCACCTACGCGCTCGTGAGCTACGCCTACGGCGGCGGCATCGCGGTGCTCGACCTCGACCGTCAGACCGAGGTGGCGCTGCCTTCGCGCGGTACGCTCAACAGCGTGGTCCTCGCAGACGGCTACGCGGTCGCCAGCTTTGTGGACGATAGCCGCCTCGCCTGGCTCGACATCGCGACGCAGCGTGTGAGCGTGCTCGAACTCGATGAGGCCGTCTCCTCCATGACCCTCTCACGCGATGGCAAGAGCCTGCTCGCCGCCCACTACGGCACCGGCGGCCGCTACTCCTTCGTCGGCCTCAGCAGCGCCGGCATGACCCGCAAAGCGGCCTACCAGGGCTTCTTCTACGACGGCCTCCTCGGCCGCGATCGGAGCGCACAATGAAGCACTCTCTCCTCCTTGTCCCCGCCCTGATGCTGCTCTCTGCAGCGGCCGCGGCGCAGCCCTACGAAGTCTCTCCGACGCCTGCTGATACGGTTCCGCCGGAGCTCCGCGTTGAGCCCGTCGTCACGCCAGATGCGCCCGTCGAGGCACCGATCGAGGAGCCGCTGGCTCCCGTGAAGATGCCGGCTGTCATCGTCATCTCGCCCGCGCTGCCGCCCTACAAGGCGCCGGCGCCCGAGTTCGACGCAGCCTCGTCCGACGCGCACGTCGGCGAATGGACAGACCTCACGCTACACTTCGGCGGCCGCAACATCACGCCCGACCTCGACCGTGTCGCCGGCGTGGCCGCGACCGATAGCTTTGGCGGCGGCTTCGCCACGCTGCAGGCTGGGCGCTCTCTCTCTGCGACCTCGCCCTGGATGCCGAGCCAACTCCGAGCGGGCCTCGCCGTCTCCGGCCTTCAATCCAGCGAACTCTCGCTCGGCTCCGAGGTGACCATCGATACCTTCCGCATCTCGCTCCGCCATCAGGTACTCTGGCAGCTCTACGACGCGCTCTACGCCACTCTGGCAGGCGAACTCGGTGGCACCCGCGGAGCGGCAACGCTGACGCTCGACGACGTCGACCTCACGCAGAGCAAGGTCTGGGGCGCACACGCCGACCTGCTCGCCGGCCTCGAGGCCCGCTGGGAGTTCGAGTCTTTCATCGGCGGACTCTGGTTCGAGACCGGGCCGGCACTGGAGAGCGAGCTGACCTTTGACAAGCTGGCTCGGAAGGATGCCCCCGCGGTGAACTTGGGCAGCTTCGATGCGAGCGGCTGGCGGAGTGCTGGCGGCCTCTTCGTTGGCTTTTCCAACTGAGGAGCAGGGCAGACTTGGCAGAGCGGTCTGCGCTGCTCTAGGAGGCAGGCGCTCTGTCTGAGGGTTCTCCCATGCTGCTGATTTTGTCTGGTCCGTCTGGTGCGGGAAAGTCGACGCTCTGTGACCGTCTGCTCGCCGCCTTTCCTGCGCTGAAACTCTCAGTGAGCGTGACCACGCGGGCGCCCCGCGGCGCCGAGCAGGATGGTGTGCACTACCACTTTGTGACGCCCGAGCGCTTTGCCGAGATGGTGGCGCAGGAGGCCTTCGCGGAGCATGCGCTCGTGCACGGCAACCGCTACGGCACGAGCAAGGCGGTGGTCGAGGAGGAGCTCCGCGGCGGCAGTAGCCTGCTCTTCGACATCGACTTTCAAGGCGCCGAGAGCCTGCTCGCCTACCGGAGCGATGCGCTGGCAGTGATGATTTTTCCGCCTAGCATGGAGGTCCTCGAGAGTCGCCTGCGCGGGCGCGGAACCGACAGCGACGAGGTCGTCGCACGCAGGCTGCAGGCGGCGCGGGCAGAGCTGGCCCACTTCTCTTCGTTCCACCATCTCATCATCAACGACGACCTCGAGGTGGCCTTTGAGGAGCTCCGCGCCATCTTCGTTGCGGGCCGGACGCGGACCCAGCATCGGGCCGATGAGGTGCGCCGCAGGTTCGACCTCGTCGCCTCGCTGAACGAGATTTGACACCCCAAAGCGGACGGCCATACTGACGCGGTGTCGACCCTGATTCGGGCGGCAACACGAGGAGGCGCATGCAGGCCGAAGTGCATAGGCGGTATGACGAAGTTGTGCGGAAGGTGCGGGGCTATCACCCCAGCCCCGACCTCGCGCTCTTCGACCGCGCCTTCCGTTTCGCGGTGGCCAAGCATGAGGGGCAGCAGCGAAAGAGCGGCGATCCCTACGTCATCCATCCTGTCGAGGTTGCCGGCATCACGGCAGACCTCCAACTCGACATCTACAGCCTCTGCGCCGCGCTGCTGCACGACACCGTCGAAGACACCAACGCCACGCTGGACGAGGTCGAGGCCGAGTTCGGAGACCAGGTCGCCTTCCTCGTTGGTGGCCTGACCAAGCTCTCCAAGCTGGAGTTCAAGTCGCGCGAAGAAGCCCAGGCGGAGAATGTGCGCAAGCTCATCGTCGCCATGTCGCGCGACGTCCGAGTGGTGCTTGTCAAGCTGGCCGACCGGCTCCACAACCTCCGCACCCTCGACCACATGTCGGACGAGGGCCGGGCCCGCATCGCCACCGAGACGCTCGACATCTACGCGCCGCTCGCCAACCGGCTCGGCATCAACTGGATGAAGGTGGAGCTCGAAGA
>CANKLS010000079.1 GCA_947483645.1 Bradymonadales bacterium
AACGAGGTGGCCCGCTTTCTGGCAACGGGCGCGGGGCTGCTGGCGCTGGCTGCGGCTCTGGTGTTGGGTCAACGGCATCTCAAGCGCGAGGGTGAGTTGATGGCGGTCTGCCTGCTGGCCTTCTACGCGGGCCAGTTCACGGTCTATCCGTGGTATGGGCTCTGGCTGGTTCCGGCCGCGGTGTTGCTCGGTGGACGAGGCTGGGTGGGTGGCGCGGCGCTGGCCTTTGCTGGGCTGCTGCCGTTGGCGCTGCTGACGCCGGCCGGCGTCATCGACGGCGGGCGGTGGGAGGAGCCGGTCTGGGTCTCGCCGGTGCTTTGGTCTGCAGCGGGGATGACCGCCTGGTTACGACGACATCGCGTTTGACAGTGCGCGCGTCCTGATGCAGGGAAGCGAAGTCGTCTAGCGCCCCGCCATGGTAGGTCGCTCCCACACCTGACAGCCACGGGCCTCCGATGGGATTGTTTCGAATCGCCTTTTTGATGTTCGCCCTCGCAGCCGGCGCCTGCACTGCGCTTGTGGCCCTTGCTCCTTCCGCCTTCCACGACCGGGCGGCTGAGGCGGCTGAGGCGCGGTTGCGCACGGCAACGCAGCTGGCGGCGACGCTTGAAGAGAAGTCGAACCAGGAGCGCCTCCGGTTCGCGACCGAGTTTGCGAACTCCCCCATGCTGACGCTGGCTGTCTCGCCGGTCACCGCTGCGGATGCGACGGTGACGCAGCCGACGCGTGAGAGCATTGCGCAGGGCTATCGCGAAGCGGCCCGCTCCTTCTTGAGCGACACGAAGCAGGGCTATGACCTTGTAGGTTTGTACGACGTCAAGGGTGCGCGCATCGACTCGACCTCCGTGGTAACGACAGTGGCGAGCGAAGACTTTGTTGTGCCCGGGCGTGTGCGCGAAGTCGCCAGCGGCGGCCGTCCGCTGGGTGCGCTAGTGGCTGTGTCGGGGCGCATCTTCGGCGTGGCTGCGGTGGCGGTGCGGAGCAACACGGGGGTCGTGAGCGCCGTGCTGCTGGTGGCCGAAGAGTATGGCGACGCGCTGGTGTCGGAGCGTAGGCTTCAGCTGGGCTTCCCGCTCGCCTTCCATGTGGACGACGACATTGTTGTTCATGACCTGACCGATCCGACGCTCTTCAGTACTGCCAACGCCGCGGTGATGAAGCTGGAGCGTGGGAAGTGGGCCGAAGCGGGAAAAGGTGAGGCGACAACGCGGAGCATCGATGGCCGGAGCATCTTTGCCGCGACCGCGGCACTCGCGACCGCCGATGTCGACGCTGCCTTTCGGAGCGATGTTGGAGTGGCGCTGCTGTTCGACGCCCCGGCGATGAATCGTAACCTGCTGGCGATTCTGGTCGAGGGCGGAAGTTTCGACGAGATCCCAGCGATTGCGGTAGCGGCCTTGGCCGGATCGCTGATGTTCTTCTTTCTTGGGCTGCTGCTGCTGGATGTGGAGCAGCGTGCCCCAGCTCGCCGGCTGGCCAAGGATGTGTCCGGTCTGATGACGACCAATCAACCCGCGCCGCTGAATGTCTCGAAGTATGGCAACCACCTTCGGTCGTTGGTTTCGTCGATCAACGAGTTCATCGAGAGCCGCAAGACCTTCGTGGCGACCAAGCGGACCAAGGTGGACTCCGGTTCGCAGGAGACGGTGGCGCCGGCTGCTCCCGCTGCTCCGACTGCGCCGATCATGATGGTCGAACTTGAGTTGGAGCCACTCCAAGACGAGACTGAGCCGCTCAGCGTGACACCGTCGTCGAGGGCCTCGCTGGAGGCACCTCCCGCGGCTGCTCCGATAGCCGCTGAAGCGGCCGTATCTGCGACGTCCCAGCCGAGCGGATCGGCCGCAGTGATGCCGCCCCCCGTCGACCTAGAGGAGTTCCTTCCTCGCGCTTCCGTCGCTGCCTCTGCGCCAAATCCTGCGGTTCGCCTGGACAAGGAGCCACCGGTGGCCTCCACGGCGCAGCAGGGAAGTCCTGCGACGGTCATTGACACCAGCGCTATGTCGGTGCCGGTGAGGACAATGAGCCAGCCGCTGTCAGACGAGCTGCTGGCTGCGCTGGTTGGCGCTGCCGATTCGAGCATCTCCGCTCCGCACGAACCCGCGCCCGAGCAGGCAGGGAACGCTGGGGAAGAGGGCGAGGTGTCTCGCGAGGTCTTGGCGGACGAGCTGACCGCTGCGGCCGATGCGACGCTCACCCCGATGGCCAAACCGCTCAGCCTTGATGCAAAACTGCAGACGATGCAGGGCGGCGGTTTCATGAGCGGCAACTTTGCATCGGTGAGCGGAACTTTCCCGGGCGTGTCGGGCAGCTACCCGTCGGTGATGGGGTCCCGCGCATCGCTGGACCCGGAGTTCCGCGGGCTGTTCGACAGTTACCAGGCGGCGCGCAAGGCCTGCGGCGAGGCGACGGACAAGCACACGCACGCCAAGTTCCTCGAGCGTGTCTTGAAGAACCGCGAAGAGATCATCGCCAAGACGGGCTGCAAGGATGTGTCGTTCGAGGCCATCATCAAGGAGGGCAAGGCCTCGCTGAAGGCCACGCCCATCCGCTAGTCAGCGTCGCTGGGTTGTGCCCGGACGACTGCCTCGGTGAGGCGGGCCCAGAGCAGATACTCCACATTGCCCATCGGGCCGATGGTCTCGCAGTCAACGCCGCCGAGCACTTCGAGGCCCAGAGCTCGGGCCTCTTCGGTCACGCGGGCGATGGCTTCGGAGCGAGCGTCGGCGTCTCGAACGACGCCGTTCTTGCCGAGGAGGGCCGGTCCGACCTCGAACTGGGGTTTGACCAGCGCGACCAGCTGGGCCTCTGCGGCGAGGAAGCGGAGGGTGGGCGGAAGGACCTTGCCGAGGCCGATAAAGGAGCAGTCGATGACAGCGAGCGAGGGCGGTTCGGGGATGCGCGATGCTTCGAGTGTGCGGATGTTGGCGCGCTCGAGGACGACGACGCGGGGGTCGCTGCGGAGCTTCCAGGCGAGCTGGCCGTAGCCGACATCGACGGCATAGACGCGGGCGGCGCCTCGCTGCAGGAGGCAGTCGGTGAAGCCGCCGGTGGAGGCGCCGACATCGATGGCGGTGGCACCCGTGACGTCGATGTTGAAGTGGATAAGCGCCTGCTCGAGTTTGAGGCCGCCTCTGGAGACGAAGCGGAGGCCGCCGCCGGTGAGCGAGAGGTCGGCGTCGAGCGCGACCATGGTTCCGGGCTTGTCGATGACGGTGGTGCCGACGCGGACCTCGCCGGCGAGGATGCGGGCGCGGGCCCGTTCGCGGGAGACTTCAAGTTCGCGTTCGACGAGGAGGAGGTCGATGCGCTGCTTGCCGGCCTTCTTGGTCACGGACGGGCGCGCAGCGCGGCTGCGGCTGCGGCGGCTCGCTGCTCGACCCAATCCACGATCAGGTGGCAGGCCTCGGAGGTCTCGGTGCGGCCGCCGAGCAGGTCGCGACAGGCGGCGACGTCGGAGGCGACCAGTTCGATGGCGGGCTCGATGCCCTGGGCGAGGGCGTAGTTCACGAGTGCCTCGTGGGCGCCGCCGGCTGCGCCGACGTCGAGCGCGTCTTCAAGGTCGTCGCCCACCTGGAAGGCGCGGCCGAGCAGCTCGCCGAAGCGGATGGCGCGGCCGATGGTGGTCTCGTCGGCATCGGCGCAGAGGGCGCCCATGAGAGCCGATACGCGGAAGAGTGCACCCGTCTTCTCGGCGTGGAGTCGCAGCACCTGCTCGGCGGTTGCCGACTCGGCGCGGATGTCTCGGACCTGGCCTCCGACCATGCCGGCAGCTCCAGCTGCGTCTGCGAGGGCGAGCACGGCACGGAGCTTGCGTGTGGGGTCGAGCGGAGCCGAGGCCGCGCCGGCGCGCTCAAAGGCGGCAGCCTGCAGGGCGTCGCCGACGAGGATGCCCATGGCCTCGCCATACTTCACATGAACGGTAGGAAGGCCGCGGCGGAGGAGGTCGTTGTCCATGCTCGGCAGGTCGTCGTGAACGAGGCTGTAGGCATGGATGAGCTCCACCGCGCAGCCGAGGTCGAGGGCGTCGGTGTCGCGGCCTCCGAAGGCGCGGCAGGTGGCGGCGGCGAGGATGGGGCGCATGCGCTTGCCGCCCGCGCGGACCGCGTAGGCCATGGCTTCGAGGAGGAGCGGGTGGCCCTGCCAGCGGGCGATATGGGCATCGAGCCGCTCGTCCACAGCGAGGCGGATGGGGTCGATGTGGGTCTGCCAGGGCGTCTTGTTCATGGTCGGCCTCGCTTTTGCCAGTAGCCCAGGAGCGGCTGTTCTCGCTGAGCGGCGGGTAGATAGCCCATCGCATCGCGAAAGGCACGCTGCCTCTGCCTACCTTCGGGGGTGAAGCCGTCGGCAGGTGATGGGTAGAGTTGGTAGAGCGTGCCGCCGGGTAGCTCCCAAGCGGTCACCCCATCGGGGAGCGGGCCGGCAGATTCGAGCCGTTCGGCGAGGGCCGCGCTGTGGTAGGTGAGCCAGTTGGCGCAGTAGCGCATGGTTCCGCGGTTGTGCTCGAGGCCGGCCGGGTCGTCTGCGTCGAGCCCCGTCCGCTCGATTCCGAAGCCCGATGCTGCGAGCGCCAGCGAAGTGTTGTCGGCGGCGTGCAGGTCGGTGTCGTGCGAACCGAGCCAGTAGGGGGTGAGCCGCTGGCACAAGTCGGTGGCGAGTCCAGTCCAGGCGGCGAGCCGGTCGGGTAGTTCGAGGTGGGTGCGGGCGACGCGGAGTTCGAGGATCGAGGCCTCCTCGCCCGTGTAGGGGTGGAGCCCGAAACTCCACTCGAGCGTGGCGTTGGGCGCGACCAACCTAGCCCGCGCAGGGATCATCGAGGCGGGGCC
>CANKLS010000080.1 GCA_947483645.1 Bradymonadales bacterium
CGCAAAGTCGGGCTTGAACTCAACCTGGAGCGTGGCGCAGGCGTTCGGCTCGGACTCAGCCTACGCTGGCTTCCGGATGCGGCGCTGCCCGCCTCGGCGCCACAGCAGTAGCACCTCAAAACCGCCTGTCGCCCGTTCCTTGCGACACCCCCCGCGGCTTGGTATCCCACCACCATTCTCCGTCGCAGTGAGCACGCCATGCACAGTCACCTCTCCCTTCTTCTGGCGCAGGCCGCACCCGAGGCCGCCAAACAGGTGAGCATCATCGGGTTGCTCGGGGATGCCTCCGGCATCGTCCTCGCCGTCCTCGCCCTGCTCATCTTCTCCTCCATCGCGAGCTGGTTCGTCATCGGCTTCAAGACCTTCCAGCTGATGCGTGCCAACCGCCAGACGCGGGCCTTCCTCGCCATCTTCTGGGACAGCAAGCGGCTCGACGCCATCTACGCGGAGGCCGAGCGGCTCCCCCACTCCCCCGTCAGCCAGGTCTTCCAGGCCGGCTTCGTCGAACTCCGAAAGCTCCGCAGCCAGCAGGAGGCCGACAGCAACATGGGCGCGCAGCTCGGCGCCATCGAGAATGTCGAGCGGGCGCTCCGGCGGGCAGCAGCCTCCGAGATTGCCTACCTCGAGCGCCTCATCACCGCCCTGGCCACCATCGGCTCCGCAGCCCCCTTCGTCGGCCTCTTCGGAACCGTCTGGGGAATCATGTTGGCCTTCGTCAACCTCTCCAACCAGGCCGACGGCACCCAGCTCGGCATCAACGTTGTCGCCGGCCCCATCGCTGAGGCGCTTGTCGCAACAGCCATCGGACTCGCGGCCGCGATCCCCGCTGTCGTCGCCTACAACTTCCTCAACGCCAAGATTCAAGACCTCTCGGTGGAGATGGAGAGCTTCACCAACGACTTCCTGAACATCGTCAAGCGCAACTTCCTCAAGTGAGGCAAAGGCGGCTGCTCCGGCAGCAAGGGAGGTAGCATTATGGGAATGAACCCCGTTCGAAGAAAGCGCGGCGCGGTGGCCGAAATCAACGTCACGCCGCTCGTCGACGTCATGCTCGTGCTGCTGGTCATCTTCATGATCTCCACGCCACTCATGGCCCCCAAGAACCAGATGAAGCTGGTGGAGATGAACCTCCCCAAGACCACCAACAACCCCACGCCGATGCCGGCCGACGCCAAGAAGCTGATCCTCTCCATCAGCCCCCGACTGGAGGTCTTCATCGGTGAGGAGAAGATCACCGACTGCAGCGCCGCCCTCACGGCGCCCGGCCCCGCCACCTACGAACCCTGCTTCGATGAGATCGAACGCAAACTCTCGCAGAACGCCAAGCTCCAAGAAGACAAGACCCTCTACCTCATGGCCGACGCCGACATCCGATATGGGTTTGTTGTCGGCGTGATGAACCGAATCCGCAAAGCCGGCGTTACCAACTTCGGCATGGTCACCAACCCGGGCTACGGCGCCGATGAGGCCCCTGCACCGCCCGCGAAGAAGCCGATAAAGCGATGAGCGAACAACCACAGTCAGCCGCAGAGCGACACGGCCGTACCGGCGCCGAGACTGCCACAGGCATCGTCCTGACGCTGCTTGCCCACACGGTTGTGCTGGGCTTTGCGCTCGTGGGCTCCATGAGCGAGCCGGCTGCGGCACCGGGCCCATCCGTTGTCATTGAGGCCGAACTGCTCAAGTGGGGCGAACTCATGCCCAAGGATGGCCAGCTCCCCTGGATCGCCAATCCGACCCCCGCCGAGAAGCTCGAAGAACCCGAGCCCGTCAAGCCCGAGGACCCCAAAGAGGTCGCGCCCCCCGACGAGGAGACCGTCGCGCTCAAGCCGCTGCCCGACGAGCCCAAGAAGCCCAAGAAGGAGACGCTGGAGCAGCAGCCCAAGAAGGACAAGCCCAAGGTCACCACCCCGACGCCCTACCGCGGCGAGTCTAACCCGCTCCGCCCCACCAACAACCTCCCTGTCATGGGAAGCAGCAGCGGCCACCAGGGCGGCACCAGCCTCTCCGCCACCGCCGTTGCCAACCAGATGGCCCGCATAACCGCACAGCTCCAGCGCGCCCTCCGCGCCCCCGCCGGCATCCCGCCCGGCGAGTGCCGGACCCTCGCCGCCACCGTCTATGTCCGCGTTACCGTCCAAGGCCGCATCTCCACCTGCGACATCAAATCGCCCAGCGGAAATGCCCTGTTCGACGGCGCGGTTCGTACCATGTGCTCCCGCTACTCCATGGGGCAGAGCCGACTCGACCTCAACTCCATCACCGACGCAGGACTGCGTGCGCAGATCGAGAAGTCGGGCTTCAACAGCCAAATCAAGTGCCAGTGAATTCATGAACAACCCCCGCTCCGCCGCTCGACTCCTGCTCGCCGCTCTCGTCGCGATGCTCCTGCTCGCGGCCACCCCCGCCACGGCTCAAACCACCACGCCCGACCGTGTGCCAGAAGGGCTCACCACCATCGTGGTCCGCCCCTCCAGCTACGACGCGCTCACCAAAATCGCCGTCCCAGACACCTACAACCTCGGCGAAACCGACCCTCGCGGCCTCCAGGCCTCGATGGCCAAGACCATCCGCACCTGCCTCGGCATCGCGGGCTTCTTCAACGTGCTGTCGCCCGACCGCTACTTCTTCGACAGCTCGCGCGAGGGCATTACCGCCCCCTCCACCAACTTCACAAACTGGTACAATGTTGGTGCCCAGTTTGTCGTCAAAGCGGCCTTCAAGGTGGCCACCAACCAGGCCCGCATCGAGATCAAACTCTTCGATGTGAACACCCAGAAAGAGGTCGACATCGGCTTCAAGTCCACCACCGTCGGACTCGATGCAGTGGAGCCCGAGGTCTACCGCTTCATCAACCTCCTCATGAAGTACTTCACCGGCAACGAGGGCCTCTTCGGGACCCGCATCGCCTACGTCGCCCGCACCCGCGGCTCCAAGCAGGTCTTCGTTACCGGAATCGACGGCGCGAATGTCGAGCCCATCTCCAGCGTCGGCCCCATCAACATCCTCCCCGCCTGGAACGGCTCGCAGCTCGTCTACACCTCCTTCGCCAGCGGAAACCCCGACCTGGTCACGGGCGGCAAGTCGCTCCGCACCCTGTCGGGTCAGCAGGGACTCAACTCCGGCGCCTCTGTGCGGCCCGGGACGGGCGAGATCGCTCTCACGCTCACCCGCGACGGGAACGCCGAAATCTACATCCTCAACCCCGTCACGACCGCGCTCCGGCGCTGCACCAACAACACCGCCGAAGATGTCTCCGCCTCCTGGTCGCCCGACGGCTCACGCATCGCCTTTGTCTCCGATCGTAGCGGCGGCCCCCAGGTCTTTGTCATGAACGCCGACTGCACCGGCGAGCGCCGCCTCACCTTCCGCGGCTCCTACAACACCACGCCCGACTGGTCTCCGCGCGGCGACCTCATCGCCTTCACGGGCCGCGATGGCGTCCGTCAGGACATCTTTACCGTCGAGGTCGACAGCGGCTTCATTGAGCGACTCACCCAAGACCAAGGCGACAACGAAGAGCCGAGCTGGTCTCCGGACGGCCAGTTCCTCGTCTTCTCGTCCAGCCGCGGCGGCAAGAAGAAACTCTACATCATGCCGGCCAGCGGATTCCCGCAGACCGAGATTCCTCTTGTTGGCAGCGGGTTCGAACAGCCCGCATGGCAGCGGTAGTGCAAGCGGACAACACCATGGCATTTCGCACCCATCTCTCTCGCTTCGCGACCCTTCGCTTTGCCGCACTCGCGCTGCTCCTCGCCGGCTGCCCCAAGCCGCCGCCGGAGGGGCTCATCACTGATGCCCATGGCGCCCTCGCGCTCGCGGCCGATGCCGAACGCTGCGCCCCCGCCGAGTACCGCGCCACGGTCCGCCTCATCGAGCAGGCCCAGGCCGCCTACGATGCCAAGGACTACAAGGCCGCCTCACGCTTCGCCAACGCCGCTCGTGCCCAGGCCGAAAAGGCACGAGAGGCCGCCAGCCAGAACCCAGCCTGCCGCGAAGATGGCGAAGAGCTTGCCCCGGTCGAGCCCGAGCCGCCCACCGAGGAGTATGGCACAGAGGAAGAGATGGGCGCAGAGGAGCCGGCGACCGAGGGCCAAGGCGGTCCCCACACCTGGACCACCGTCTACTTCGAGTTCGACTCCTTCGAGATCTCCACGAGCGCCGCCCAGATCCTCAGCGACCACGCCGCCTGGCTCAAGCTGAACCCCGCGGTCTCCCTCGTCGTCACAGGCCACTGCGATGAGGCCGGCTCCACGGAGTACAACCTCGCCCTCGGCGAGCGCCGCGCCCGCGTCGTCGTCAACTACCTCGCCTCGCTCGGGCTCGACCGCAATAGCCTCCGCGTTGTCAGCTACGGCGAAGAGATGCCCGCGAGCGACAAAGACAACCTCAACCGCCGCGCCGAGTTCAAGGTAAAGGGCCGATGACGCCCCAGCCCTGCACGCTCGCCGTCGGCACCCGCGTCGCCAGCTTCGACATCGGCTCCAACACCGTCATCATGCTCATCGCCGAGCGTGGCGCAGAGGGCTGGCATGTTGTCACCGATGAGGCCGAGATCACCCGCGTCTCCGAAGGGCTCGACAAGCATGGCAGCCTCTTCCGCGAAGGGCTCGAACGGACCGCCGAGGCCCTCGTCCGCTTCGACGAACTCGCGCAGGACTTCGCTGTCCACCACCGCATCGCAACCGGCACCGCCCCCTTCCGCCGGGCAGCAAACGGCGCCGAGGCAGCAGTAGAACTCTCGCTCCTCATCGGCACCCCCATCGATGTGGTCTCGGGAGAG
>CANKLS010000081.1 GCA_947483645.1 Bradymonadales bacterium
AAGCTCTTCTCCGGCAACGGAAACCTGATCCGCCAAGGCGAGGCTATGAAGCAGCTTGGCCTCAAGACCAAGAAGGCTCCGTCAGCGCAGATTTTGGCTGAGGCTGGCGTGGAGGCCGACGAGCTCGACGAGGCGGAGGCGCTCCCGTCAGAGGAGTAGCACGGCTAGGCCTCGGGGCTCGGGGAGCGCAGCCCGTGCTCCAACTCCGCCGCCGGGGCAAGCCCTGCCGGAGCACGGAGCGGGTGGGGCAAAACAAACAAACCCGAATGACCTCGGGGGACATTCGGGCTGTTGCGGAGTGGTCAGGGAGGGAATTGAACCCCCGACACGAGGATTTTCAATCCTCTGCTCTACCGACTGAGCTACCTGACCGTCTGAGCGGACGGGGGGCGTGTAGTGGAGCCCGATTGTGATGTCAACACAGGCTCCGCGGAGCTGTGCGAAGGCTGGATAGGTGGGCAACGCTGACAGGTCCTGCGGCGCGACAGCGCTGGGCGCAGTTAAAATCGCGTTCGGTTAGAAGGCGCGACGATGAGGTTTGGCAGCGCGGCTGCTGATCGCGGTTGAAAACGGAGGGGCGGTTGGGTAGGGGGTTAGCGCCCTCACCCCTCAGCGGTGACTGGGGCTGGTTCCTAGACCTGCACAACGCGAGTAGTTCACATGTTGCGAAAGGGTGTTCGGACGCGCCGCAAAGGCGCATCGGCAGTGACCGGCGCAATGGCCGCGATGGCGCTTTGCCTCGTGGCGCTGACCGGTTGCAAGCCATCGATTTTCATCTCCAAGGACCCGGCGAAGCTTGGCGCGGTCTATTCGACGGGTGTGCTGCCCTTTGATGGAGCCTGCGGCGTGAGCGACGAGTCGGGTGTTCGCATCCAGTTCGCCATGACCACCAGCACGCAGCCTGCGCTGCCCATCCGGCAGGGTAGCAAGCTCCCGGGCTTCGAGGTCACTGTTCCCGATAACTTCAACGCGGCCAGCGTGGATTTTGCGGCGCTGGCGGAGTCGCCCTCCAACCGGGCAGTTATCTACCCTGCACCTGACGTTGAATGCGCGACCGACGCTGACTGCAGCAACGGCATGGTTTGCGACCTCCGTGCGCGGGCCCAGACCTCGGGCGACACCAGAACGGTCTGCCAACTCAAGACGACCCTCGGTCAGATCACGGCTCGTCAGTTGGTCGAGACCCGGCCGCCAACCGCCTACACGCACGAGGTGCTCATCCTCTTCTCGAACGGGTCGACGATTCTTGGCGCCAACCCGAATGGCACCTCGAACCCCGAGCGTCAGAGCGACCCAGATGAGTCGCGCACCTCATCTGCCTATTACCTGACCTCGCGGTTGGCCACGCTCGCCAACCTGCCAAACGGCCTCGACGAGTCCGTGAAGGTCTGCATCGGCTACTTCAACGAGCCCACAGGGCTTACGCTGAAGCTTCTGCCGGACGGTTCCACCCCCGATACCTGCTTCAACCGCGTGGACGGCGACGTGGTCAACGACATCCAGCGCGTCAACCCGGTCGTCGATGGCCTCTTCGCGCAGATCCAGAACACCTCTCAGCAGGGCCCCCGCTCGAACTACGGCGTCCTCATCAACGGTGCCTCCATCCTTGGCGCCGCTACCAACAGCCGCAAGAAGCACATCGTCCTCGTCACCGATGGTCGCGACGATGGCTCGAACCCGAATACCGAGAACTTCGACACCGCGGTGTCGGCGCTGCTGAGCACCGGCGCGCAGGTCCATGTGCTGCAGCTCGACTACCCAGGCGATGGCGGTCTTCGTAGCCCCTCAGGCCCTATCGACCATCTCGCGCAGATCGCCTGCCAGACGGGCGGTAGCTATCAGTACCTCTCCAGCCCCGACGCCTTCGAGTCGGCCTACTCCGCCATCGCGAACAACATCGCGGGTGGCTTCGAGTTGGGCGTCGTTGTCGGCGGCTTGGGCAGCCTGCCTGCCGGCACCTACCGCGTCGCGACGACCATGGCGGTCACCCTGGGCGATGCCCTCGTCAACAAGGGCGTCAAGTCGGTAGACTTTGCTTACTCGGCCGATGGCGACAACCGGCTCACGCTCTTCAAGCGCGGCCCTGAGTTCTGCGCTACTGGTGTGGGTGGTGAGCCGGCCGACGGCTGCCTCTGCGTCGAGGGTGTTAACGACTGTCTGAAGTGCACCGCTTCGGGCGAACCCGACCCGGAAGGCTCGGGGGCTTGCCTATGAGCCGCTACCAACTTTCATCCCTGTTTCGGTTTCGCCGTCCTTCGTCCCCCGATTTCGTTCGAGAGGAGAGAATGCATCTCTTGACCCGACTAGCTGTTGTTTTCTCCACGGTTGCGACCGTGGCCTCTCTTCCGCTTTCTGCCCACGCCCAAGAGGGCGGAGAGGAGGCAGTTACCGCGCCCGCCGCGCCCCTGGCCTCCGAGTCTGACGACAAGGCTGAGTTCTGGGCGAAGCAGCGTCAGGTGCGGGTCATCCAGCGCCGCCTGTTTGAGAAGGATGGGCAGACCAACCTCACGCTTGGCGTGGGTATCCTGCCCAATGATCCCTTCCAGACCTACACGCAGGGCAACCTCCGCATCGGTCACCACATCACCGAGTCGCTGTCGCTCGAGGTCTCTGGCTCCTACGTCTTCCTGACGCAGGCAAGCGACCTTGCTGAATACCTGCGGGACCAGGGCGACTACAACATCTTCTCGCGCGACCTCCAGCAGTGGCGGGGCAACATGGTGCTGAACTGGTCGCCGATCTACGGCAAGTTCGCCTTTGCCGGTCAGAAGCTCGCCCACTTTGACTGGTTCTTCGGTGCAGGCGCCGGCGCACTCGGCGTTGAGTCCCCTGCGGAGGGCGCTCTCACCGATGCAAAGGCCGAGACGACGGCCGAGGCCATCGTCACCACCGGCTGGGACATTCATCTCGCCCAAGAGTTCGCGCTCCGTGTCGACGTGCGCCAGTTCATCTTCAAGAAGACGGGCGGCGGCGTAGCGCTGCCAACGGAGATTGCGCTCGGCGCCTCCTACTACTTCTAAGCTGAACGGTCTGTCTCCTTCTCTGACCCCATACCTGCCAGGAACCTGACATGGTTGTCTCATCCCTTCAATCCAAGATGGTCCGTCGCGTGGCGGCCTGGTCGGTCGCTGCGCTTGTAGCGCTGTCGGCGACCTCGGCCTTCGCCATCGACAAGAGCCAAATCATGAACCTGCAGCTCGCAGGCCTGTCTGCGGATGTCATCGTCAATGTCATTCGGAGCGACTCGAGCGGCGTGAACATCACCGAGGCCGAGATCGGCGAGCTCCGCGCTGCGGGTATCCCCCAGCCGGTCCTCGACGAGCTCTGCTTGCGGGTTGGCTGCACGGCAGCACCCGGTGGCGGCGGCGCGGCCGTTCGCCCCGGCGGCGGTCGTGGCGGCAACAACGCTGCGGTCATGCAGCAGGAGCGCGAGCGCCAGCAGCGGCTCGAAGATGACCGCCGGCGGCTTGAGCAGGAGCGGTTTGAGCAGGAGCGCGCCAACATGATGGAGCGCATCGAGGCGGATAAGCGTCGCACAGCGAGCGTTCAGACCGCATTTGCCGGCCTGCGCGCAACTGAACGGCTGATGCGCGAAGGCGATTACCTTCGCGCTGCCGCAGTGTTTGAGCGCTTCATGACCGAGGTGAATCCCGCGCCCGAGACCCCCGAGTACTACGCCGGTCTCACGGGCTTTGTACGTGCGATGCACAAGGCTGGCTACGCCTATGCGATCCGTGGCAAGGCGCTGGAATGGGTACTCCTTGGGCCCGGCCACTCCGAGTTCGCAGAGGGGTTCGCCATCCTCGACGGCATCTCGCGCGACACCAACTACTTCGACCCCTCCTTCGAGCGGCTCGCTGATATGCCGGTGAGCGACCAGTCGCCCGGCTTCCAGGATGGCTGGAACTTCTGCCTCGGTCGGTTCTTCTGGACCTACGAGAACCCCGTTCGCGCCATCGAGTTCTTCTCGCGCATTTCGGATGGCTCGCCTGATGCCGCCAAGGGGGCCTACCTCTCCGGCACGATGCAGCTGAAGAATCAGGAAAACCGCGACGCCATCGGCTCGTTCCAGCGCGCGATCACCCTCGCTGGTGACAGGGCCGAAGCCAAAGATGCCAAGGAGCTCTCCTACCTCGCGCTTGCCCGTCTGGCTTACGAGGTCGGTCAGTATGACGCCGCCCTCTTCTACTACCGGAAGGTGGGTGCCGACTCGCAGCGCCACCCGCGCGCGATGTTCGAGCAGGCCTGGACCTACTTCCTCAAGCAGGACTGGAACCGGACGCTCGGCGCGCTCCAGGCGCTGCACAGCCCCTACTACGACAAGCACTACTTCCCCGAACTGGGTGTGATCGAGGCTGCGGCCTTCTACAACACCTGCAACCTCGAGGCGGCCGAGAGGGCGCTGGCTGAGTTCGATGCGACCATCGTCACCCTCGAGCAGAAAGTTGCCGCCTTCGTGACCGAGACGGTCTCGCCCGAGGTCTACTGGGACGCCATCGAGCAGTTCTATGCGCTGCAGGGCACGGGCGAGGCTGTGAAGCTCCCGGTCGAGGCCATCCGCACGGTGCTTCGCGACAAGCAGTACCAGGGCCAGTTCGAGGTCATCAGCCAGCTCCGCAAGGAGTCGAAGATGCTCGAGAAGGCTGAGCCCATGCTCGGCACCTTCGCGACCGAGACGCAGCA
>CANKLS010000082.1 GCA_947483645.1 Bradymonadales bacterium
CCAGACGGACGGCGCAGCGAGGTAGGAGGTGCCCGGCGCCTTGCCGGGGAAGAGCAGGTCGCCCTTCTTCGCCTTGTCGTTCACATAGCCCCAGCGTGCCGCGACGCTGTTGATGGCGAAGGTCTGCGACTCTGCCAGCGACAGCGCCATATAGACCCGCACATTCTCGTTCGGGTTATTGAGCTTCTCGAAGTAGGGCGACAGGATCAGATAGGCAGCGGCAACCGCCGCCATCGTCACCGTCACGAGTAGCCGCCTCATCGGTGGTCCTCCCGCTGCACGACCGCCGCGAGCGACCAGCAGAAGTGGCGCGCCCCCGTCTCGGACGAGCGGATCTTGAGCTGCAGCGGGCCTGCGGCCGCCCCGTTGAGCGGCTGGCTGATCTCCTGCCGTCCCTTGGTCCGCTGGCTTACAAAGCGGCGGTAGAGGCTCACGCCGGAGATCTCGAACTCGATGGCCGCGCCTGTCGGAAGCGACGCCGCGTAATCACTCTGCGCAATCCAACCGGTGAGGTGGGTCGCCCCCTGCACCTCGGGGAGCGTGATGAGGAGGTCGGCCTTGGGCAGCGGATGGCTCCAGATACATTCGAGCGGCTCGCCGCCGATGGTCTCGACCACCCGGTGAATCTGCTGCCACGACTCCTTGCCGCAGATGTAGCGGTCGCCCACCAGGCTGCAGGGCCGCTCCTTTCCATCCTTGCGCACCGAAACCAGCACGCCGCCGAGATCGGCGGTGTAGTTACGCAGCACCGTTACCGGCGACGCTACCCGGAAGAGCGAGACCTTCTCGATCCCAACCTGCCGCTGCCAGAGCAGGAACCCCTTGTGCTCCAAGGTCCGCGCGAGGCTCACCGCAGCCGGCCCTTCGCCGATCACAAAGACCCGCTGCGCCCGGAAGGCCTCGTAGGGGAGCCCATCTGCGGCGATTGCGGGCAGCGCCCCCATGCGCTCCAACTCGTAGCTCCGGGCGCTACCGGCCAGCACCACAAGATCTCCTTCACGGTACTGCGACGCCACAAAGCGGGCCGCTGCATCGAGCGACGGGTCGACCGACGCCACCCAGCCGGGCAGGCACCAGACCAACGCGGCAGCGGTCGCCAGCGCTGCCACGAGGCGGGTCAGCGTTTCGGTCAGAGAGAGCGTCATGGTCGTGCAAACAGGGGTTGCGCCGCCTGCTATCCGCGCTCTCCGAGGCCGTCAACGCGCCTCCGTCGATGGCGTCGCGCACAGCACCTCCTACGCCGTTTCCGCTTCTATGCAGCGCCCCCTTCTGCTATCCCTCCGACCCACCACGCGGGAGGTTCCGATGTATGACGCGCTCCGTAAGCAAGACCCTGAAATCGCAGCCCTCGTCGACGGCGAGCAGGAGCGCCAGCGCACCGTCATCCGCCTCATCGCCAGCGAGAACTACGCCTCGCGCGCCGTGCAGGAGGCCTCCTCCACACCCCTCTCCAACAAGTACAGCGAAGGCTACCCGGGCAAGCGCTACTACGAGGGCCAGCAGTATATCGACCAGGTCGAACAGCTCGCCATCGACCGCCTCAAGGCCCTCTTCGGCGCCGAACATGCCAACGTGCAGCCCTACTCGGGCTCGCCCGCCAACATGGCCGTCTACTTCGGCCTCATCGAGCCCGGCGCACCCGTCATGGGGCTCGGCCTGCCGCACGGCGGCCACCTCACGCATGGCTGGGGCGTCAACTTCTCCGGCAAACTCTACCAGTCGCACCAGTACCCGGTCGACAAGGTCACCGAGCGCATCGACTACGACGAGGTCCGGCGCATCGCCCACGAGGTGAAGCCCAAGCTGATCTTCGCCGGCACCACTGCCTACCCGCGCTTCGTCGACTGGGCCTTCTTCCGCGAGGTTGCTGACGAGGTTGGCGCCTACCTTGCCTGCGACATCGCCCACATCTCGGGTCTTGTCGCCGCCGGCCTGCACCCCTCGCCCGTCCCCTACGCAGACGTCGTCACCTCGACCACCCACAAGACCCTCCGCGGCCCCCGCGGCGGCATGATCCTCTGTCGCGCCGCGCTCGCGCCCGCCATCGATCGCGCCGTCTTCCCCGGTCTGCAGGGCGGCCCCCACAACGCCACCACCGCCGCCATCGCCGTGGCAGCCAAGGAGGCCACGCTGCCCTCCTTCGCCGCCTATGCCCGCCGCGTCATCGACAACGCCGCAGCGCTCGGCGAGGCGCTCACCTCCCACGGCTTCCGCATGGTCACGGGCGGCACAGACAACCACCTGCTCGTCGTCGACGTCACGGGGAAGGGCGTGTCGGGCAAGGTCGCCGCCAAGGCGCTCGACAAGGCCGGCATCGTCTGCAACTTCAACAGCATCCCGTTCGACCCCCGCAAGCCCTTCGACCCGTCGGGCATCCGCATCGGCAGCCCCGCCATCTCCTCGCGCGGCGTGCCGCCCTCCGAGATGCCCCGCCTTGCGGCCTGGATCGACCGCGTCGTCACCTCTCACGACAACGACGCCGCGCTCGCCCACATCAAGGCCGAGGTCCGTGAGTTCATCACCGCCTTCCCCGCGCCGGGCATCGACGCCGACTAGGTCAACCCATGCGTCTTGTAATCGTCAGTCTCCTCTTCGGGCTCCTCATCGGCGCCCTCGTTGTGCTGCCCTTCGGCTGGCCGATTGCCTACGGCATCATCCCCGGCCTGCTTGCCGCCTTTGGCGCGGCCTACTTCATCTACCGCCGCGTGAGCGAGCGGCTCGCCGGCGAGATGCTCGTCGTGCAGAACATCCTCGCCGCCGCCCCGCAACGCCCGGCCACCAGCGTCGCAGAGCAGCGCGAGATGGAGGCCAAGGCCCGCACCACCATCGACCAGGCCGTCGTAGTCCTGCTCTCCGTCCGCGACCGGCTCGGTCCCTGGATCCCCACCATGTCGGGCCAGATCAGCGGCAACATCGGCTCGCTGTTCTACATGAGCAAGCGCTTCGACGATGCCCGCCCCTACCTCGCCGCAGCCGCCTTCAACCACGGCCTCGCCCACGCCATGCTCGGCGCCATCCACTTCCGCGACAAGGCGCCGCTCCTCATGAAGGCGGCCTTCGAGCGCGCCGTGAAGTGGTCGGGGAAAGAGGCGCTCATCTGGAACTGTTACGCCTGGTGCCTCGTCGAGAGCGGCGATCGCAACGAGGCCATCGCGGTGCTCAACCGTGGCATCAAGGCCATGACCTCAGAGCCCCGCACGCAGGCCAACCTTGAGAACCTGCAGAACGGCCGCAAACTGAAGATGCAGCCCTTCGACATGCCCTGGTATCAGCTCCTGCTCGAGGAGCCGCCGCGCGAAATCGTCGAGCAGATGATGGGTGGCCGCGACCCGCGCGCAGGCCTCCCGCGCCCCGGCTTCCGCGCTACCCCCAAGGCGCAGGGCGGCAAGTCGCTCCCACAACCCACCATCAGGCGCCGCGACACCCGCGGCTAAACGAAGGCCCACCGTGAAGATCAAACTCAAAGTCCCTGCTCGGCAGCTCAACGTCGCGCGCGTCCCCGAACTCGCCACCACCAAGGTCGACACCTCGGTCGTAGAAGATGTCGTCAAGTCGGCCATGGACCCCGAGCGCCCCTACTCGCTTTGGACCCGCTGGCGGGACGCCAAGGAACGGGGCGCGATGGGCGAGGTCTACGAGCTCACCGCTGAGGGCTCTCCCGCCCGCGCTCGCTGCGGTGACGAGGCGCAGTTCGGCGAAACCTACCGCCGCCGCGCCAAGCCCATGCCCGGCATGCAGCCCCTCGAGTTCCTCCGCATGAAGCTCGAGAGCAACGACGCGGCGCAGCTCCTCTTCATCGCCAACTACGGGTCGCGCGAACGGCGTCACTACCAGGTCGAACTCTGGAACATCGTCCGGCTCGACGGCGCATGGCGCATCTGGTCGTTCGCAGACCGCGAGATTGCACAGGCGGTCAAGCCGTCGACCATCCAGTTTGCAGACTTCGACGCCCCCGTCTGGCCCGCGGCCTACCTCGACCTCCACGACGACCGCATCGCCAAGGAGCGGACCTGGGTCAAAGAGTGGTATGAGCTCGCCGCGACCAAGAAGGCAGCGCGCGAAGCAGCGACCATCGAGGCCTAAGCGCGGCGGCTACCGGCTGGCGACGTCGGCCGGCTTCGGCTGCCACTCGTCCAGCACCACCACCTCGGTCCGGTTGCCGAGCAGGCTGGCAAACCCCGCGAAGAGCTTGCCGGCGAGGAACTCACTCCCCGTCGACTCCGCCTTCATGCGCGTGTTGAGCGTCTTGCCCGCGCGCTCGGCCAGCGCCGGCGACTCGAGGTTCATGTAGGTCCGGCCCACCTTGCCGCCCAGGTAGGAGAGCAGGGCAATGGTCCCCTGCTCGTCCACCGACTCGACGATGCCAACATGGCTGTACCAGTCGTTCTGGCGGCCATCGGCGTTGCGGTCGAAGGTGTTGTGAAAGAAGATGAGGTCGCCAACGGCGGGGCGGCTCGAATGGTAGATCGTGCCGGTCTGCTGCGCCTTGCGGTAGAGGTCGGCGATGCTGCCGGCGGCCGCGTTGCC
>CANKLS010000083.1 GCA_947483645.1 Bradymonadales bacterium
GCCTGTTCGAACCGGTCAGCGCCCGTCAGCACATGCACCGCCCAGCCACCCTTCGCCGCATCCTGTACCATCTTCGTCAGGTCGGTCTTGGCATTCGGCCCCGACGGGTTCGCTGCACAGATCGGAACCTCGAGCAGCGGGAAGGGCAGCCCATTGTTGTCCACCGGTGTGAAGGGCTGACAGGTGCCGAACCCGAACCCAAGACCCGTGCTTGGCAGCGGCTCGTAGCTCACCGAGTAGCGCATCTGCTGCGCCGCCATCACCCGGTAGGGGGCAAACGGGTCGCGCATCCAGCTCCCACCCTCTGTGCGCGCACCTCGGATGGCATACTTCTCGCCCACGATCGCCTTCACGCCCCGCAGCTGGTCGGCAAACGAGAGCCGCTCCTGCACCGGCTCTAGGCCGAAGAGCCCAAACCGCTTGTGCGCGGCGCCGTGCGCGGGCGAGGTAATCCAGAGCATCGCCGCCAGCCCCGCCACATCCTCATCCACAGCGACTGCGGCATGCGCTGCCTCGGGAAGGCCGCTCGGTGCCAGAAAGGTCGTGGTCCGCGCGTCGAGCGTCTTCTCGTGCGCCGACATCCAGAGCGGCCGGCCTGCATAGGAGACCGCATCATGGCTGCTGAGCAGCGCACCCGGCGCCCCGGCCGGGAAGGGCCACAGTGCCACCATCGGCGAGGCAAAGCCCATCGCCACATGGACGATGTAGCCCTCAAGAAGGTCGGCATAGGGCGCCGTCGCTGTCGCGAGCGACGGTGCAGCGATGAGGTCAGAGGTATGCAGCGCATCGCCCGGCACCCGCGGCTCGAGCCGCCCCTCACTCGTGGGCAGACCCTGCTGCAGCGCCGAGACCTGCGACCCGAAGTCGAAGTCCACCACTACCACTGCCCCGTCACCGCGCCGCGTGGCGTAGACCACGGGTGAGCCGTCCATCGCGATAAAGCTGACTGCATCCTTCGGCGGCCGCGTCGAGCCCACAAACCTGGTAAAGAGCGGCATCTTCAGCAGCGGCACCGCAACGTCAGGCGTCACCCGATCGACCGCCGTGATCGCCCGCGGAGAGCGCCAGCCACCCTCGCCGTCTGCCGCAAAGGTGGAGCGGATCGCCCCCTGCGGAAGCTCCAGCAGCAGCGTGCCGCCGCGGCTCACAAACCCCTCCAGCAGCCCCAGATGGCGCTGCATCGCCTCTGTGGCATTCGAGGACTGCGTCACAATCACGAAGGCGGTCGACTCGAGCATCTTGGCGCTCAGCTCCGAGGTCTGCGCGGTACGAACCGGCCCCACCTCCTGCTCAATCGCGTCGACCCACGACCAGCTCCGTTCAAACCGACCCGCCGCAGACGAACGCACCATCTCCTCGGCGTCGAGCACCACGAGCACGTCGCCCAAGCCCGCCCGCGCCTGCATCGTACCGATCACCGTCGCTTCCGTCGCCTGCAGCGTCACCGGGCTCCGGTCGAACAGGTAGAGCCCGACGCACAGCACGGCGAAGCCCCAGAAGAGCAGGCGAACGCCCGAAAACTGAAGGCGACGGGTGATCTTCACGGAGCCGCCGAGCCGGACAGACAGTCGAGGAGTGCGGTTGCGGGCATGCGTACGCAGGAGAGAGAGAGGCGGCAGGCTAGCAAAGTTGCCCCCCGCTCGAAACATCCCCCGAACTCCATATCTTCCCCTCCCCGCCGCGCAAAGGCTTGACCACCTCACGGCCATGCGGTTACACCGCCGCAACTACCTGCTCTATGGAGTCAGCCGTGTCCGATTCGAAGCCCCGCAAGACGCAGCCCCTCGGTCCCCTGGTTCGCAGCGGTCACGTCCGCCTCACCGTCGTCTCCGGCCCCTGCCCCAACGGTCTCTCCATCGGCCTCGGCGGCTCGGAGCACGAGATCGGTCGCAAGAACGGCGACGTCATCCTCGCCGAAGACCTCGGTGTGAGCGTCTCCCACGCCACCCTCACCAAGACCAAGGGCCGCATCCAGATTGCTGACCACAGCAGCAACGGCACCTTCCTCCGCGTTCGCGGCACCGCCGTGGTCAAGGCTGGCGACATCATCCGCACCGGCAACCAGCTCTTCCGCTACGACCTCGTCAACCCGGCCGAGAGCCACCCCACCGCCGACGGCACGCTGCTGCTCACCAGCCCGCGCCGCAAGGGCACCTTCCGCCTCCTCCAGATCCTCGAGGGCGGCAAGCCCGGCCTCTCGGCCACCTCCTCGAACAACGAGCTGACCATCGGCGGCGAGGGTTCCTCCATCGCCTTCACCTCCGACGCCCACCTCTCGACCAAGCACGCCCGTCTGCTCGGCTCCGACGATGGCACCGCCATCCTCGAGGACCTTGGCTCGACCAACGGCACCTACGTGAAGATTGCCGCCAAGAGCGATGTCACCCATGGCGACTACCTCTACCTCGGCAACACCCTCCTCCGCGTCGACCTGACCTAACCGGTCGACGGGTGGCGCCGCTGCCGGTGCCTACTCACCCAGCGTGATGCTCTTGAGCAGCTCCGACGCCTCGATGCGGAGCCGCGAAGAGCGCTCTTGGCCCTCGACCAGTCGGCCCACCAGCTTCTCGAGCTCCTTCTCGGAGTTGGCGAGGCGGTCCAGCAGCGTGTCGCGCAGGTCGGCGTTGGTGGTCGAGGTGCCGATGGCGGCAAGGTTCTGCCGCAGCTCCTGGGTCCGGTTCTGCAGGTCGGCCCGCAGCTGCCGGATGCTGTCGAGACCGGTGTTGATGGTCGCCATCTCGCGCAGCTTGTTGTTGAGCTCCTGCAGCTGCCGCGTGACCTCGGGGCGGGCCTTTCCGCCCGAGAGGTAGGCGCCGATCAGGTCCGGCAGCTCGGTCGCGTTGATGGCCAGAGTGGTGGTCAAGCGGGTCGACTGCTCGATCTCGAAGGTGGAGGCCCCCGCCTTGGTCACGGGAAGTGCGACGAGGTATAAGCCGGGGTGGTCCTCCTTGGTCGCGCCTGCGGGGAGTTTGAGCGCGTAGTCCTGCCGGCGTGCGATCTTGACGAACAGCTTCGCGCCGTCGGGCAGGGCGCTATCGACGGAGACCTCGTCGGTAAAGATGTACTCGGACTGGGTGTAGATGTTGCCGCCATCCATCTTGATGAGGGTCGCCGCGCCGCGGTGGTCGTTCGTGGTGGTCGACACCGAGACATCGCTCTCGATGCCGAAGGGCACCACCGCGCTCTGTCCGAGGCCGATGTAGGGCGCCACGGCGGAGCCGGCGTAGGCGCTGTCGGAGTAGACGGTAATCGGCGCCGGCTGGATGGGGGTCTTGCCCGTGTTCTTGATGTGCAGCGCCCGGTAGGGATGCACCTGGCTGGCGGCCCCGTTGCCCGGCTCGAAGACGAGCACGTCTGCTCCGTCCAGCATGGTGTGAACGATGGGGACCAGCACGCTGGCGCCGTTGGCCACCGAGATGGGTACCGGGATGTCATACCGGAAGAGGGCGCCCATGTCGGCGCCTTCCGCCTCTGCGGAGGGCAGCTCCTGGCCGCCAAAGACAGCCGGTGGTGGGGCCATTGGGCCCATGCTCTTGGTCATCGGCGCGCCGCCGTAGGCCCGTCCCTGCATGACTGCTGCTCCTGGTGCATCGTACTCATAGTTATCCATCGCCGCCGCGGGCATCTCCATCGCGCGGGCCATTCCCCGCGCGGCCATCGGCGGCGGCGGCGCCATGGAGGCCTGGTCGAGCAGGCCGTAGCCCGTCATGTCGGGCCGCTGCGGCTGCACAGGGGTGCGGAGGTCCATCTTGAAGGAGATGGGGGTGCCGGCGGTGAGGCTCAGGTTCACATTCTCCCAGGCCTCGCCCGAGGTGTTGTCGACGATCGCGTAGCCATCCAGCCGGAGCTTCCCGTCGCTCACAATCGCCCGGTAGATGGGCCGCCAGGTGGGCATCTCCACAAGGTAGGCGAGCGCCACCTCGCGGGCCTCGTCCGAGGGGAAGCGGATGGTCACCTCGACCGACTTCCAGTCGCCCGACGAGAGGCTCGCGTCGAGGCTCCGGTTGAGGCCGTCGGAGAGGGCCGTGTCGTGCAGGTCCACCGCGGTCACGGTCGCGACCTTGATGGCCTTGAGGCGTCCCTCGCCCGTCACGAGGGTGAGGACCTCGTCGCCGGTGCCCGTCGATTCGGTGCCAAGGATGCGGCCGTTGCTGGAGCCCTCCTGGGTTCGCACGGTGACCGAGGCGCCGATGAGCGCGCGAAGCGCGGCCATCATGCCGCTGCCTCCCTGAAGCTCCGGCGGCAGCGGCGAGGGCTGCGGAATCCGGGCGGCATCAAGCGGCAGCGAGATGGAGGCCAGGTCGTTGTGGGTCACATCGCGGACCACCAAGCTGGCCATGATGTCGTTGATCTGGTCGGGCCGCACATGCAGGAGCAGCGTGCTGCCGTCGA
>CANKLS010000084.1 GCA_947483645.1 Bradymonadales bacterium
CGGCTGCGGCGAGTTCGGCGATGGAAGCGTTGCGCTCTAGCGCATCGAGGATGGCGAAGAGCGTGGCGCGGATGTGGGAGGGCGGCTGGTCGGTCGCTGCGCAACGCTCGAGCAGGCGGATGGCCTCGAGGACGACCTTTTCGTCGGGGGGCTGCTGCGAGAAGCGGAAGATGCGGGCGTGGGGCGTTGGTGCGGTTCCCTCTCCGGCGGTGGAGAGCTCCTCAAAGAGCTTCTCACCCGGACGAATGCCCGAAAACTCGATCTTGATGTCGCGGTCCGGCTCGAGGCCGGAGAGACGGATGAGGTCGCGTGCAACATCGACGATGAGAACCGGCTCTCCCATGTCGAGGACGAAGACATCTCCGCCCTCCGCGAAGGTCGCGGCCTGCAGGACCAGCTGCGACGCCTCAGGGATGGTCATGAAGTAGCGCTTCATCTCCGGGTGGGTGACGGTGACCGGCCCGCCGGCTGCGATCTGCTCTTTGAAGATGGGGATGACGGAGCCGTTGGAGCCAAGGACATTGCCGAAGCGGACGGCGGTGAGGCGGGTTTGGGAGGTGGCCGAGAGCGACTGCATGAGCATCTCGGAGACACGCTTGGTGGCGCCCATGACGCTGGTCGGGTTGACGGCCTTGTCTGTGGAGATGAGGACGACGACATCGACGCCTGCGGCCTGCGCCGCGCGGATGAGGTTGTGGGTTCCGAGGATGTTGTTTTTGATGGCCTCCCATGGGTTCTTCTCCATGAGCGGCACATGCTTGTGCGCGGCGGCATGGAGGACAACGCGGGGTCGGAAGTGGAGGCAGACCTGCTCGAGCCGCTGGTAGTCTCCGATGTCGGCGACGACGGCCTCGAGGTCGATGTCGGGGTGGCTTGTGCGGAGCTCACGCTCGAGGTGGAAGAGCGGGTTTTCGGCCTGCTCGAGCATGATGATCTGCGACGGTCCGAAGCGTGCGACCTGTCGGCAGAGTTCTGAGCCGATGGAGCCGCCGGCACCCGTGACGAGCACGGTGTTGCTGGTGAAGAGGCGCTCGAGCTGCTCGGAGTCGAGGCGGACGGGCGAGCGGCCCAGGATGTCTTGGAGGCTGACTTCGCGGAGGTGGGAGATGGTCACCGAACCGTGGACGAGGTCGTCTGTGGCGGGCAGGACGCGGTGGGAAAGATCGATGGCGTTGCAGGTATCGATGACGCGGCGAACGGCATCTTTGCTCCCGCCGTCGAGCGCGATGATCACCTGCTTCGCGCCGGTCTCCTGCGCGACGCGGGCGAGGTCGGCGAGTCCGCCTGCGACGGCATACCCGTTGATGAGAGAGCCCTTGTGGCGGGGGTCGAGGTCGATGACACCGACGATTTCGATGGTGCGTACAGCGCCGCGTCTCACATCACGCAGGAGCCCCTCGGCAACGGTGCCGGTTCCAACCACGAGGGTCCGGAGAACGCCCGCCTCGGGTGGGCCATGATGGAGGAATGACTCGCGCAGGTATCGGAGCCCGAACCGGGCCCCGCCGAGCAGCGCGATGGTCATGATGGCGTCGAGCGGAAAGATGGAGCGCGGGAGCGTACGAATATCGAGCGCGAAGCAGGCGACTGCGGTCGCACCGGCCGCAATCAGGGTGGCCTTGAAGAGTGACTGGAGGTCGGAAAAGGAGGCATACCTCCACCAACCCGTGTGCTGTCGCAACGCAAAGAAGACCGCCAGCTTGGTGAGGATGAAGACCGGCAACGCGACAGCGAGCTGGTGCATCATGAACGAATCCAGGAAGCCGTCAAAGCGGAGCAGGAAGCTGCCGAGCAGCGAGGCAGCGAAGGCCGCTGCATGCACGGTCAAAACCGCAACTCTACGCAGGGGCAGAGGGCCGGGGATCATCGGGAACACCATCGGGAGGGGCAGTTGCGCGGGCCTAACCGTTGGAGTGTAGCCGTCGATTGGAGAGGCGACAAGGCGAGGGCTAGGGATCGCATGGCTCAAACTGGGCGAGCCAACGCTCTTGGCCGGCGGGCATGAGGAGGGTGAAGGTGCGTGCGAGATCGCTGGCAGTTCGGCAGGAGAGGAGCTCGCGGTCGCGCGCCAGAGTCACGAGCCGGTATCGGGCGCAGCTGTCGAGGCCGATTTGGCCGGCGACGTCGGGTGGCAGTGCGAACTTGCCGTCGGCTGTCTGCCGCTGGAGGTTGTGGAGCAGGAGGAGGCCGTTTCCGGCGCCGTCCCACTTTGCGACCAGAAGCAGCTGCGTCGAGGTGGCGGAGGTGATGGCGCGCATGGCTCGGCTGCGCAGGGGCGCGCCCTCGAGGGAGCGCCAGTGGGTGATGTAGTCGCGGTAGGAGGCGACGCGCACGCGCCAGTCGGCCATGAGGGCGGGATCAAAGCGACCTGGCAGGAGGCTGCTGCGGCGGAACTGGAGACGCTCCGACTCGCCCCACTCCTGGCCGGCGAGGAGCATCGGCGCCGACCAGGCCGCGAGGCCTGCTGCCCAGCGGATACGCCCCGTGTCGAAGTCGAGTCCGGTGCCGTCCGTGAGGCGGAGCTCGTCGTGGTTCTCGAGGTGGGTGAGGACACGGGCTTGGCCACCGAAGCGGGCGGTCTTGGAGAGCATCGCCGCGAAGCCGTTGCCGTCGATGGAGCGGCCACGGGCCGTAGCGTCGAAGAGGTAGCCTTCGGTGAGGAGGTCGGCGACCGAGGCCATTCCCTCGGGGTCGGAGAACTCCTCCGCGAGGAAGATGGGGGGCCGTTGTCCGCGCTGCTCCGCATAGAAGCGGGTCTTTGCGATCAGGTAACGCCAGACCTCGGGCGAGAGGCCGTTGGCTTCATCGGTCGCGTGGTCGAGTCGGAAGCCGGAGATGCCCCGCGCGGTCCAGAAGTTGAGGATTCGGAAGAGGTATTCGCGGAGCCGAATCGAGGCTGCGCGGTCGGAGCCCTGCCCGGCGTGGTGGAAGAGGAAGCGGACGTCTCTCCAGGGGCCGCTGTAGGTGTCCGCGGGGCCGGTGGATGGACGGGCGGGGTCGGCTCCTGCGTAGAAGGAGGGGGCCAGCCGCTCGAGCGTGTTGGCGCTGCAATCGTAGGTGGTCCTCTCGTCGGCGGTGAGCCAGCGCCAGAGCGAGACAGCGGAGAGGCGTTGTTCTTGCGGCAACTCAGGGCAGCGAACCGCGACGTCGGCAACGGCCTGTGCAATGCCTGCGCTCGGTGCATTCAGCGAGCGATCGGTGAGCAGGTTTGGGGCCAGGAGCGCGGCGTCGAAGGTGGCATCGAAGTCCCAGCGCTGCTCCTCGGTGAGGCTGGAATCGGGCAGCGCGGCGTCGAGGTCATAGAAGCGGTAGTTTCGGCCGAAGTGGTTGAAGGCGACGTCGAGGAAGAGGCGGAGCCCGGCTGCATCAGCCTGCTGAATGAGCGGCTCCACGATGGCATTGGGATCGCAAGCTGAAGGGTCGCTGATGCAGGTGCGAGAGAGGCCCGGGTCGAGGTGAAAGTAGTCGGTGACGGCGTAGGGGGATCCGATGTTGTCGCAGGGCTCAGGGAGCTGTTCGGACCTGTTATTGGGGAAGGGAGGCATGAGCCAGACGGCGTTCGCTCCGACCTGCTCCGAGATGTAGCGGAGGGTGATGCCGAGGGTGGGATCGTCGGTCGGCTCGAGCAGGTCGTCGATGGTACCGAGGCGGATCCGCTCGAGGTCGGCGAGCGCAGCGCAGGTGGAGTCGGTGGCGAGGTAACGGACCTCGGGCGCCGGCTTGACGGAACAGGCCTGGCGCTGTTCGGGCGTGCCGAGGAGCGGATCGCAGGCGTTGGCGGAGCGGAGCTGGAGTTCGTAGAGGAGGAGGCCGTCGGTCGCGGCCGTCGGCGTGTGGGCTGGCTCTGCGATCGGCGTTGGGGCCGGGAAGCTGTTCCGGCAGACGGCCGGCCCGTCGGAGGGTGGCGCTTGGCTCGCGCTGTCTTCGCCGCACCCGAGCGCGAGGAGCGCGGCCAGCAAGCCTGTGACGGCCCGCAGCAGCCAACGGTGGCTTGCAGCAATGCTGCTAGCTACGCGTGTAGTTCTCGTCATCGAACCGGCGTGTCTTGAAGCGGAAGGCGAAGGTGAAGTCGGGCCAAGAGATGGCGTTCCCGCCGTTCTTGGAGAGATACCAGCTGGCACAGCCGCCGGCATTCCAGACGGTGCGTTTGAGCCGCTCTCCAAGCCAGCGCTGGTAACGGTCCATGACCTCGGGGCGGAGGTCGGCAAACCTCCAGCCGTCGCGCCTCGACTTGGTCATGGCGTCGACAATATACCG
>CANKLS010000085.1 GCA_947483645.1 Bradymonadales bacterium
GCCTCGACCGAGCTCTCCATGCGGACCTTCTTCACGCGGGCCCCCTTCTTCCTGGCCTTCTTTGCGCCGGCCATCTCGATGGGCCTTCTGGCCGAAGAGCAGCGGTCCAAGACGCTCGAACTGCTCATGACGCTGCCCGTGACCGACACGCAGGTTGTGGTCGGTAAGTTCTTGGCTGCGCTCACGCTGCTCGCCATCGTGCTCGGCGCCACGCTTCCCTACCCACTGTCGCTCGCGACGCTCGGCGACCTCGACTGGGGTCCGATCATCGGCGGCTATGTGGGGCTGCTATTCTTGGGCGCGGCCTACCTCTCGGTTGGCGTCCTGGTCTCGAGCCTGACGCGTGACCAGATGGTGGCGATCCTGGTCAGCTTCTTCTGCTGCTTCCTGCTCAACACCTTTGGTGAGCTGGCGTCGCACACCGATGGGACGGTGGCGCAGGTGCTCCGCTTCATCAGCACGAGCGGCCACTTTGAGAATGTCTCGCGCGGCGTCATCGATACCCGCGACCTCCTCTATTACCTCACGATTGTGCTGCTCTCGCTGAGCGGCGCCTCGATCGTGCTGTCGCGCCGCCGCTGGTAGGCCGCACCCTCCTTTCATCCAACTCCGCTCCAGGTTCCTCCATGACAACCGAACTTCAAACCCAGCGTAACCGGGTCGCAAAGACGGGGCTCGGCAACGGCCTCTTCCTGCTCATCCTCGCCGGCGTCGCCGTGATGCTCAACCTCGTCTCGACCGACCTCTACGGCCGGCTCGACCTCACCGGCGACCAGCGCTTCACGCTCGCCCCGGCCAGCAAGAAGCTGGTCTCTGACCTGGGCAGCCCCGTCGAGGTGAAGGTCTTCCTCTCCGGCGAACTCCCGCCGCCCTACGACAGCATCCAGCGCGAGCTGAGCGACCTCCTCTCGGAGTTTGCGGCCAACGGCGGCGGCAACTTCCGCTTCACCATCGTCGACCCCGGCGCCAGCGAAGAGGACAAGGAGAAGGCTGCAAACTACGGCATCCGTCCCGTCACCGTCGGCGAGCAGAGCAGCACCGCGCTCTCGGTGCGCGAGGTCTTCATGGGTCTCGCCATCGTCTACCAGAAGCCCTCGGGCGATGTGCAGGAGGTCATCCCGCAGGTCTTCCCCGGCATGAACTACGAGTATGAACTTACCCGTCGCATCCGGAAGATTTCGAGCGAGACGGAGGTGCCGACGGTAGGCTTCGTCATCGGCGACGGCTCCTTCTTCGACACCATCATCACCGAGGCTGCCAAGCAGGGTGGCCCCGAGGGCCAAGACCCCGCCGAGGCGGTCAAGACGCAGCTAGCAGGCCAGCTAAAGTCGCAGCTCTTCGATGACCTCTTCGCCATCGAGTGGGTGACGCTCGACAAGCCGGTCGCCGACACCATCGACGGACTCGTCCTCCTTGGGCCCACCAAAGACCTGGGCGCCGAGGGCGCGAAGAACCTCGATGCCTTCGTGATGAAGGGCAAGGGCGTTGCCATCTTCCAGTCGCCCTACCGGAGCAACTCGCCCGACATCGGCGTCATCCCCGGCATGCCCAAGTTCACCGTTCCGGAGGAGAACAAGACGGGCCTCGAGGGCATCATCGAGTCGTATGGCGTGACCCTCAACAAGGACACCCTCATCGATCGCCAGAGCCCGCAGGTCTCGGTCGTGGAGAAGGTTGTCGCCTACATGGGCAACGAGCCGCTCAAGGCCTCCGTGCCGACGCTCGACCCCCGTCTGCCGCTCATGACCAACATCAACCGCAAGTCGCTGCTGGTGCCCAATGTGAACCTGCTGGCCTTCATGCCGGCGGAGCGCGCCACGCCGCTGCCCATCTCCTCGCTCTCCCGCACGGCGGCGTCGACGGCTGCGGTGCAGGCCGGCACGCTCACCATCACCGAGGTTGTCTCGAGCGCCGAGACCACCGTGAAGCGGACCAACGCGATGGGGCTGTCGGTGGAGGATGCCACGGAGGAGAAGCCGGACGAGGTTGCCGGCCCCTTCCCGGTCATCGTCACCATCGAGGGCAAGCTCGCTTCGTCGGTCGGCAACGGCAGCACCGACAAGGCGCGCATCGTCGTCGCCAGCAACGGCGACTTCATCTCCAACGTCTTCAACCGCAACGACCCGCTCGCCGACCCGCGCACGCTTCGCGGCATGCCGCCCGCGCTCGGCCAGTCGGTGCAGGAGTACCGCGAGAGCGCGGTGAACTTCCTCAAGAATGCGACGGAGTGGCTGGTCAGCGACGCCGACCTCATCGCCATCCGCGGCCGTGGCGCCGTTGCCTACATCGACGGTTCGCGCCTCGACAGCAGCAAGAAGTTCACGATGCAGGCCTTCAACATCGTCGGCATCCCGCTTCTCTTCAGCCTGGCCGGCCTGGTCGCCTGGCAGCTCCGCAAGGGGCGCCGTGCTGCGCTCGCCGCCCGGTTCAAGAAGGCTGCCTGATCCTTACCTCACTCGACCTCGCGTGAAGCTCATGAACAAAAAAATCATCATCGTCTTTGCTCTCTTCGCCGTGCTCTTCGGCGCCCACCTCCTCCTCAAGTCCAAGCGTGCCGGTCGCGAGCAGGCGCAGGCCTGGCAGATGCCCAAGCTCGAGGGGCTGACCAAGGTGGAGATCGCCCGTGAAGGCGAGACCATCGTGCTCGAGAAGTCGGCCACGGGCTGGAACATCACGGAGCCCATCAAGTTCACCGCGGCCGCCAATGTGGTCTCTGAGATCGAGACCATCTTCGGCAAGGCGCAGCTGGTGGACCAGACCCGTGTCATCGCCGAGGGCAGCGGCGCGGTTGGCCTCTCCGACGGCGCCTCGCCGAAGCCGGTCAAGCTTACCTTCACTGCGGGTGGCGCGGTCACCAAGCTCACGCTCGGCCGCACGGTCAGCGTGGAGCAGACGGGCAAGAACCTTACCTGGGTGCAGCCTGACGGCTCCGACAAGGCCTACCGGGTGGGCTACGACCTCCGCAGCATCTTCGACAAGGCGGCCACGGATTTCCGTGAGCTTCAGCTGACCGACTTCGACGCGAGCAAGGTAACCGAGCTGACCTTCGACGGCCCGACCAGGCTCAAGCTGGTGAAGAAGGGCGATGTGTGGGAGGCGACGGAGCCTGCGGGCGCCAAGGTCGACTCGGAGCTCGTCGGCCGCATCGTGCCGAGCGTGGCCAAGCTGCGGGGCAGCCAGATTGTGGAGACGGTTACGGCCGACACGGCGGGCGTTACGACCTCCGGCCGGAGCCTGACCATCAAGGAGGGCGACAAGTCTGTGACGCTCCGACTTGGCAGCCAGGTGGCACCGGCCTCGGCGGAGCCTTCGGAGGGTGGCAAGAAGTTCTACCTGGTCCGTGACGGGCTGGATGCGGTCTATCTGGTGCCGGATTTTGTGGGCAAGAAGGTGGCGACCGACCTGGGCGATCTGCTCCCGCGGAAGGTGTTGTCGCTTAGTGACGATCAGGTTGCCTCGGTGGAGTTCGTGGACAGCGAGGGGGCCATCACGATCAAGGCGACGACGGCGAAGGGCGAGGGCAGCGGTGCTGCGCCCGTGACCTCCTTCTCGGTGGTAAACCCGCCTCAGCTTGCGGCCGACAAGGCCGTGGTGGAGCGGATGGTTCGCGCGATGACCTCGCTCGATGCGACCCGGTTCGCGACGGGCGCAACGGCAGAGTCGGCCGGCCTCATCGCGCCCCGGCGCACGATCACGCTGGCGTTGGCAGACGGCTCGAAGAAGGTGCTCAAGCTGGGCGGCCCGGTGGCGCCTCCTGCCACGCCGGAGGGCGAGTCGGCCCGCTTTGCGCAGCTCGACGACGGCTCCATTTTCGAGCTGTCGCAGTACAAGGTTGAGACGCTGCTGACGAAGGCGGCCGGTCTGTTGGCCAAGGGCGATACCTCGGAATAGTCGAAGGACCGGACGGTTCGGAACGACCCCGCGGCGCTGCTGCGGGGTTGATTCGTTTTTGGAGATGGGCGGCGGGCGCCGCTCCCTACGATTGGGGGAGGGGGTGGGTAGGAAGGTGCAGTCCCCCAGACGGTTGTTCGCGGATGACTTGAAGACAGGCTAGGCATCGGGCCATCGTGATGTCGTTGAGCGGGTCTGTCTGCTCTGTAGGAGAGTTCTCATGCGTAGAAGTCTGCTGGTCTGGTCTCTGCTTTCTGTGGTGGTCGGTTGCTCGGAGGAACCCACGGTTCGCCCGAGCGGAAGCGGGGATAGCGACACGGCGCTCGTCGTCGACACGGGCGCGGACACTGCGTCTGA
>CANKLS010000086.1 GCA_947483645.1 Bradymonadales bacterium
GCGCTCGCCTCGGCCGGCTGGACCCTCAACGGCTACATGGCGACCATCTCGCCGAGCTGGAGCCAAGCCGGCCTCTGGGATGCCTACTACGCCCAGTGCACCCCCACCGATCCGCCGCCCGGCGCCCACTCCATGAAGCGCTACTGCAAGGAGCCGGCCATCTCCTACAAGCTCAACTGGCGCGGCGAGACCTACTACACCCAGAACGAGATCGTGCCGCTCGCCGACACCGATCAGGTCAAGTACTTCGTCGAGCACAACGATGCCCGCTGCTTCTACGCCATCATGGAGCGGGGACGGGCGACCGCCTTCAGGAACGACCTGCCCGTCGGCCAGCGCGAGACGGTCCACGAGGCCTACACCGGCAACAACAAGTTCATCCTTCTCTCGGCCAACTGCAAGCCGGCGCCGGCGCCCGGTACGGCGAAGAAGAGCGCTCCTGCGCCCGCTGAGGCCAGCGGCGGCGGGGTCATCGACTGATGCTCACCATCCGGTTCCACGGCCACGCCTGCTTCGGCCTCGACCTGCCGGATGGCACCTCGCTCTGCATCGACCCCTTTGAGGCCGGCGGCTTCGGCGGGCTGCTCCCCCATGGGGGCGTCCCCGACCGCTACAGCCGCGTTGTCTGCACGCACGAGCATGCCGACCACAACGCCACCCATGCGGTGCCGAGTGCCCGGCGCATCGCCCAGCAGCACCGTGAAGAGGGGCTCGTCATCGAGACCTTCACGGCACCGCACGACGAGCATGGCGGCCGCCTCCGAACGGGCCTGGTCTCGCTCCTCCGCATCGAGGCGCGTGGCGCCACCATCGTCCACCTCTCCGACCTGGGCGAACGGCCCCAAGGCCCGCTGCTCCGCTGGCTCCGCGAGCGGCGCATCGACCTGCTCATCGGCCCGGTCGGCGGCTACTTCACGCTCGATGCAGACGGCTTCGCCGAGATCGTTGCGCTCGTGAAGCCCCGCTTCGCGCTCGGCTGCCACAGCGCAGAGGACGGCGCCCGGCTCCCCGACCTCGACGACCTCTCGCTGCTCAACGCTCGGCTCGGGCCGGCAGCCGTCGGCACATCGCTGACCGTTGACGACGGTGCCGTCTGGGCCTTGGACGGCGCGCCGATTCCGGCATCGCAGCAGCTCCTCCGCCTGACCATCGCACGGTAGCGCGGGGCGCAAAACGAGGCAGGGCGCCCGGAGGGTGAACCCCGCGCGCCCCGCATCCGAGCGACCGACCGCCTAGTTGCGGAAGGTCACGTTGCCGAAGCTGCCGGCCGAACCAGCCGTGCCGAGGCCCGTTGCGGTGTTCGACGAGGTGCCGCCCGAACCGCCGGCACCGGCGGTGGCCGTCGCCGCGCTGTTCAGGAAGGTGTTGCCGCTGGCGTAGGTGGTGTTGGTGAGAGTGCCTGCGCCCCAGACCATGATCTCCCAGGAGGAGCCACCGCAGCCGCCGCCACCGCCACCGCCGTGGCCGCCGCGGGTGCCGGGCGCGCCGCCCTGACCGAAGTGGGAGCAGAAGCGGCGGATGTCATTCGAGCCGAAGGTGTTCTGACCGCCGTTTCCGGCCGCACCCGGGTCGCCGCCGGCGCCACCGTTGCCGCCATCGCCACCATCGCCACCAAAGTCGCGGGAGATGCGGTTTGCAGAGATGATGGGGAGCGAAGCGCCCGTGGGGGTGGTGTAGACCACGAAGATGCCGAAGGAGCCGCCACCGCCCGTGCCCGTGGAGCCGAGCTCGGCCGCGCAACCACCCGAGCCGCCGCCGCCGCCCGAACCGCCGAGACCCTCCTGGGTACCGGAGGTTGCGATGGAGCCACCGCCGCCGCCGCCGCCGCCACCACCAGCGCCGTGACGACCATGGTTGCCACCGGCCCCGGCGTTGCCGCGCCACTCTCCGCCCACGATAGAACCCTGGTTCAGTCCGCAGCCGAGCCCGCCTGCGCCATCGCGATTCGCAAGAACGGAAGGGCTGGTCCCTGCAACGCCGTCGGTGCTGCCAGAGGGGACGTAACAGGTCGTGGCCGCAGTCGCGTTGGCGTTGTTGTAAACGCTGGGCTGACCGCCCGTGCCGCCCGTGCCGCCTGCATTGGCACCCGCAACGCCTGTACCAGAAGTACCGGTGGCCGAGGTCGAAGAGGTGCGCGTGATGCAGGCCGCGTTGCCGCCCGTGCCGCCATTCACCGAAGTGAAGGTGTCGGCGACCGTAGCAGAGAAGGTGGCGGGGTCTTGGCAGGAGCGGGTGCCGCCCGTGCCGCCAGGCGTGGGCGTGCAGCTGGCGGTCGAAGCGTTGACCGTGTTGCCGCCGGCTGCGCCGCTCACACCGGCCGCGCCGGAGGTGCCTGCAGCGCCGTTGTTACCCGGGCCGCCCTTGCCGGCGTAGATCTGGTTGGTGGTGATAGAGACGCCGCTACCGCAATCCCGCATGTAGATGGCGTAGGAGTTGGCGCTCACCGAAGTGGCGTTGGCGCCGTCCACCACGAAGCCGTCGAAGCCGGCGCTGGTGAGGCTGGTGCAGACCACCGCCTTGCGATCGCCGATGCCCGAGGGGCCACGGACGACGGTGAGCGAACCCGCTGCGTTGCGCTCCCAGGTGCTGGAGCGGTGGCCGCCGAGGAGGAAGATGCCCTGACGGAGCGTGATCTGCTCGGTGTAGGCGCCGTCGGCGACCAGCACGTTGGGGCGGGTCGCAGCAGAGGCGCGGCTCGCAAGCGCGTAGGAGATGGTGCGGCAGGGGTGGTAGCCCGCGACGGTGTTGCGAGGCCCAAGGCCGCAGGTCGCGTCGTCGACCGAGATGCTGTCGTCGATCGAGACGTAGATGGCGGTGGTGTCGAGTTCGAACTCGCAGCCATCGTCGGGCACGCCGTTGAGATCGAAGAAGCCGGGGTCGCAGCTCAGCTGGCAGATGGCGCTGCCGGTGGCCGAACAGCTGCCGAAGGCGTTGGGCTTGTTGTAGATGGCGGTGCAGTCGATGCCGCAGGCACCACAGTTCTGGTCGTCGCGGTAGACGCCGGCGACGAGGTAGTCTTCGTCCACCGCGCCGTCGCAGTCGTCGTCGTTGTAGTCGCAGGCCTCGACGATGGCCGGGGTGCCGGCCACGGCGTCGCAGGTGAGCGGACCGCTCGTATTGGTCGCGTCGCAGGCTGCGGTACCGGCGCGGCGGCAGGTGCCGACGCCCGAGAAACAGACGCCGCCACGACCGGCCCACTGGGCATCTTCGTCGGTGCCGCCGTCGCAGTCGTTGTCGAGGCCGTCACAGACTTCGGTGGCTGCCGCGCCGGCCGTGGCCGAGCACTCGGTGGCGCCGGCGGGGCTGGTTGCGCTGCAGACCTTCACGCCGCGGCGGAGGCAGATGCCCTGGCCGGAGCTGCAGACGGTGCCGCGATCGGTCCAGAGGGAACCGTCATCCACGGTGCCATCGCAGTCGTTGTCGAGGCTGTCGCAGACCTCGGTGCCAGCGGCGCCGGGCGTCACCGAGCAGACCGTCGGGCCGGACGAGTCTGCTGCGTCGCAGATCTTCACGCCGGTCCTCAAGCAGATACCGGAACCGCCCTGGCAGATCTCTCCGCGGTCTGCCCAAAGCGCACCTTCATCCGTCAGGCCGTCGCAGTCATTGTCGACGCCGTCGCACCGCTCGGTCGTCGGCGTCGCTGTCGACACGCAAGCGCTTGCGCCAGCCACGCACGCGGTGACGCCCTGAGCACAAAGTCCTGTGCTCCCTGTGTTGCATGAGATGCCGCCGCCGGGGTTGCCGTCGTCGGTGGCGCCATCGCAGTCGTTGTCGATCCCGTCGCAGAGCTCGGTGGAGAGGGGCAGTACCTGACCAACGCAGCTCGAGAAGCTGCCCACCGAACAGGTCTGCACGCCCGCGCGGCAGATGCCGACGCCGGCCGTCGCCGCCACGCCATCGTAGCAGGAGCGGGCGATCGGAGCGCCGGCCGCGTCTTCGTCGGTGCTGCCATCGCAGTCGTTGTCGAGGCCATCGCAGCTCTCGGTGCTGGCCGAGCGGAGCGGCTGGCAGACAATGCCGCCGGCGGTGCAGACGGTGGTTCCCTGCGCGCAGATGCCCTGCTGGCCGGTGGAGCAGAGCGAACCCGACTGCGGGTTGCCGTCGTCCACCACGCCGTCACAGTCATCATCGATCCCGTTGCAGAGCTCGGCGGAGAGCGGAAGCACCTGGCCCACACAGCTACCGTAATTCCCTGCGTTGCAGCTCTGCA
>CANKLS010000087.1 GCA_947483645.1 Bradymonadales bacterium
ACTTGCCGGCCGTCTTTGATACCCTTCAGGTCTCTTCTTATCATTCGGGTACGGAGAGCACGGGCGAGGTCAAAATCGTCCACGACCTCTCCATCAGCATCCAGGGCCGTGATGTCCTCCTCGTCGAAGACATCGTTGATACCGGCCTCACCATGAGCCACCTCACCGAGCTCCTCGGCACCCGGCATCCCAAGTCGCTCCGCATCTGCTCGTTCCTCGACAAGCCGTCGCGCCGCAAGGTCACGGTGGACATCGCCTACACCGGCTTCAGCATCCCGGACGAGTTCGTGGTCGGATACGGCCTCGACTACGGCGAGTTCTACCGCAATCTGCCCTATGTCGGCGTGCTCGAAGCCATCCCGGCGCTGCCCAAGTAGCAGAGCGACGCGGACCCAAAAACGACTGCGGGCCACCCAGACAGGGCGGCCCGCGCAGGCGCTACGCCCCTGACGGGTTAGTCGCGCGTCTCGGGGAAGACGGCCGGACGCCGGGTCCGGTAGGTCGCGTCGAGGGTGTCGAGCAGCTCGAGGATGACCTGCTCATACTGGGGTCCGCCACCGGCGCGGCCATCGGGGTAGCTCGCGTGGTCGGTGTAGAAGTTGCCCTGCACGCAGTTCGCCTCGTCGTCCCAGGTGGAGATGCCGCAGCCGCCGTCGGCGGTATCGGTGAGGCCGTCGTTGTCGTTGTCGATGCCGTCGGCGCAGAAAGGAACCCGGTCGCCCGTCTCCGACCGTCCACCCGAGGTGGCGCAGCCGTCGTCGAGGCCATCGCTGTTGCCGTCGCCATCGTTGTCGATGCCGTCGTTGCAAGCGCTGATCTCGTTGTTGCCGCAGAAGCCGTCGGGGAAGACGATGATCGACTTGGGCCAGGTGCCGCCCGCCATGAAGCCTGCGAAGGGAAGCGCCGTGATCTGGAGCTCCTCAGGCGACTGGCCGTAGCCGTGGAGGACCATGACGACGGGGAATCGGGCGTTGCGGAAGACGGAGTCCTGCGGCCACTCGGAGAGGCCGTCGCCGGCGACGCAGTCGGCGTCCAAGCTGTCGATCTCGCCATCGTCATCGTTGTCGATGCCGTCGTTGCAGCGGGTGAGCGCCGCGTCGGTCTCGCTGGTCGACTCGGCGCTGACGCACGACTCGTCCTGTCCGTCCTTCTTGCCGTCGCCGTCGTTATCGAGGCCGTCGCTGCACTGCGTCCGCTCGTAGCCGGGCGGCAGCGCGATGGAGTAGCGCACCTTGCCGCCGAGCACGGCAGAGGGGGCGTAGTAGGTGCCGTTCGGGAGCGGGTAGGGCGGGCGGATGATCGTGCGCTCCGGGTCGGGGAAGCGGTTGGTCACGAAGGCGAGCATCGTCAGCAGCCGGTTGGCGATCTGAGGAATCGTTCCCACATGCTTGCCGTCGCCGTCACAGATGAGCTCGGCGTCGGAATCGGGGTCGCCGTAGCGCACATAGACATGTTCGCCGAGGTTGGCGTAGTCGACGTCGTTGAAGTTGTAGTCGTTGGCATCCTCCTTGGGGATGTCCTGCACCGGGTAGAAGTCGTCGTAGATGCGCACATTCTCGCCGCGCGACTGGAGCTCTCCGACAAGCGCCGTGCCGCTGGCTGCGAAGTTGAACAGGTCGCGGATGCCAGCATCCATGTAGAGGGTGAGCTCGTCGAGGGTCTGCTGCGAGGCCTCGGCGATCTTGGTGCGGGGGTTCCGCTCGGCGAAGAGCTTGGCAAGGTTGGGGTTGTAGTCGAATACACCGTTGCCCTCGCCGAAGTCGTAGCCGCCATCGGCAAGCTGGGTGGTGCCGGCAACGCCGTCGAGTCCCTTGTCCTCGTAGGGCTCGCCCTCTTCGTGGAGCCAGTTCTGCTCAGGGCCCTTGGGGTTGGTCATCGGGTCGTAGTTGTCCCGGTTCGGGTCGGGGTTGGTCGCGGCGTCGTATCCCGGCTCCTGCGCGTCGGCGAGGCCGTCGGTGCCGACATCCTCGTAGGGCTCCCAGAAGTTCTTCACGATCGGCTCTCCGGCGTCACGAACGCCGTTTCCGTTCAGGTCGACAGCCCAGGTGAAGGGCATCGGGCGGTTCTGGTCGCAGGGGCTGTCGTAGAGTCCTTCGTTGGTCTCATCGGGCTGCCCGTTGCCGTCGAGGTCGCAGGCGCGCGGGAAGTCGAGCGAGCGGTCTTTGCTGCCCACGCCGTCGCAGAACTGGATCACGGGGCGGCTGCCATCGGGGTTGAACTCGTCGTCGTAGAAGCCCGTGGCAATCGTAAAGCCCGGAGTGGTGCCAGCGGCGCATTCGGGGTCGCGCGGGCAGCGGTCGGCGTAGGAGCGGGTGAGCTCACTGAGCGGAAGACCGGGTGCCGCGAAGGGGCTCTGGTCGTTGTAGGTGACGATGCTGCCGTAGGACATCATCAGGTCGGTAAAGATGTCGGCATAATCGCTGCGGGGGAAGGCGCCGCCGGTGCCGTCCCCGGTGTCATACCACCACTCGTCGAACCGCTGCGCGTGCTCGAACTCCATCGTGGGCTCGTAAGGGGTGCCTTCGCCGAAGGTCGGCGCCGAACCGAATCCACCCATGCCTGCATCGCGGATGTAATGGGCCAAGTAGGTCCAGTCCGTGGGGCCACCAAGAGGCCCCAGGATATCGAAGGCATCGGGGTTGCGGTAGCCGATCATCGAGGCCCCGTTGGCGCCCATCGACACACCGGTGATCGCGCGGAACTTCCAGTTGCGGTCGTAGGTCGTTCCGGCCGTGTTGGCGAAGCCAATCTGGAACTCGCCGAGGAACTCGGTCTCGAACCGCACATTGTTACGGACCAGGTTCTCCTGCAGGTTGATAACCAGCGGCTGGATGGTCTCGGTCGCACCGGGCTCGCGGTAGTAGACGCGAATGGCCGACGGGCGCGCGCCCGCAGGCAGCAGCGATGCCTCGATGGGGATCGTTACAAGGTAGCGTCGGCCGAACCGGCGCGTGTCAGCGGTCACCGTGAAGGCCGGCGACATCGCCGTGTGGCCCTCGGGGACAATGCTGCCCTCGACACAGGCGAGCGTCACATCGGTTGCAGCCGTTACCTCGTTGCCCTCAAACTCCGCCGAAAGTCCGACGGTGCTTCCGCCCACAGGTACCTCGAGGAGCAGGGGCGAGCCGGCGGTCACGGTCGCCGTCACGGGCGAACCTGCACAGGAGAGCGCAGCGCTGACAGTGTCCGTCCCGGTGTCGGCACCGGAATCGGCGGAGCCACTGGTGTCGCCCGAGCCGCTCGTGTCGGCGCTGCCGTCGAGACCCACATCGGCGGTTGTGCTCTCCTTGTCGTCACCGCAGCCGACGAGCGCCGCTAGACAGAACCAGGCCGGCAGTGCGGCAACCTTGAGGCCTCGGCCCCACTTCGTTTGCTCTCTCATCCTGAACCTCGATGGATGGGTGCAGCAGACTCTGCCGCCGCGGCAGGGTAGCCGCTCCCGTAGGGTCGCAAAAGGAGAAACGGTTGCAGCCCTCCGCCGCGCCGTCACCGCGCCGTCGCACAAAGTGGTGCCGCATTGCCGAATGCTCTCCCGTCAGACTTGCCCCGCGCCCCGGCCTGCGCCACAATGCTGTCCATCTCTTCCTACGGACCGCCATGCGCCCTCAAGCTCTCCTCCTCGCGCTCCTCCTCTGCCTTGTGAGCATCGGCTCGCTCGGCTGCATCAGCGACACGCTGCGCGATGACTTGACCACCGAAATCTCCATCAACAACCCGGGCGGCGCACAGGCCCCCTTCGAGATTCAGAAGCGGTTCAAGTTCACCCACAACCCCGCCGAGGCCGTCTCCGTCAACCTCGAGTCGGCCTACATCAACATCATCCTGCCGAGCGACGCGCGGCTCTCCTTCGCCAGCCGCGCCCAGTTCTTTACGGAATATAAGGGCGAGCGCGTCCTCATCGCCGAAGCGAGCGGCTTCACCGCAGACAGCACCTACGCCGACCTCAACATCGTCTACAAAGACGACCTCCACCCCTTCCTAACCGAAGACGGGCTGATGGACCTCATCATCCGGGTGGAGCCCAACGGCTGGTATCCCGCTCGCCACGACCTGATCCTCATCACCACGACGGCGAC
>CANKLS010000088.1 GCA_947483645.1 Bradymonadales bacterium
GGACAAGCGCAACGACCAGTATATGCCCTCCGCCGGCTTCTACCAGCAGCTCTACACCGAGGTTGCGCCCAGCGCGCTCGGCAGCGCCAACGAGTTCTGGCTCACCCGCGGCATCTCGCGCTGGTATGCCCGCCCGTTCGCCTTCGATTGCCCGAGCGATGAGCAGGGCGGCGGCGTCACAGGCTCGTTCTGCCGCTGGTTCTCGAGCGCGGTGCTCAAGCTCAACGGTACCATCTCGCGCGTCGGTTCGCTGTCGCCCGAGAAGCCGGTGCCCATCTCCGAGCGCTTCTTCGAGGGTGGCCCGAACGGTGTCCGCGGCTTCGAGCGACTCAGCCTCGGGCCCCGTCAGGGTTGCGCCAACGCAGACCCCTACGCCTCGCGCAGCACCTGCCCCGTCGGCGGCGTGAAGAGCCTCGTCTTCAACGGCGAACTGGAGTTCCCCATCCTCGCTGCGGTCGGCCTTCGTGGCGTCATGTTCGCAGACGCCGGCAACGCCTTCAATGCCGATCAGCCCTACTCGTTTCAGCTCGATTTCCTTGAAGATGGCGCCAATGCGGCCGTCCTCCGCTCCGCCTGGGGCTTCGGCATCCGCTGGCAGAGCCCCATCGGACCGCTCCGCTTCGAGTGGGGAAACGCCGCTGCCCCCCGCGCAGGCGAGTCCGACCAGGTCTTCGAGTTCAGCATCGGCAACTCTTTCTAGCGCCTCTCTCCACCTCGGAGCCTTCGATGAAATCACCGCTTCTTCTTGCCACTCTTGCCGCACTTGTCCTCGGCGCCGCTCCCCTCACCGCCCAGGCGGAGGAGGCAGCCGCACCCGCCGCTGCGCCTGCCGCTGCTGCTGCGCCGGCCGTCGCGCCCGCAGCCTCCAACGCGAACCGGACCGTCGCCTTCGTCGACCTCCAGAAGGCCCTCAACAACTGCACCGAGGGCAAAGAGGCCAAGAAGCGGCTCGAGGCTGATTTCGACCGCCGGCAGAAGGAGCTCGAGAAGGCAAAAGCCGACCTCGAGGTCTTTGCAAAAGACCTCGAGTCGAGCGCTGCCATGCTCACGCCCGAGCGCAAGCAGGCCAAGATGACCGAGTACCAGGACCGCTACAAGGCGCTCTCTGAGGGCTTCGAGCGCCACCAGCGCGAGCTCGCCCGCGCCGAACAGACCGCCACCGCCGACATCATGAAGCGGCTCGTGGAACTCTCCACCCGCATCGCCCAAGAGAAGGGGTTCGGCATGGTCGTCGAGAAGTCGGCGGTCGTCTTTGCGGCGCCCGGACTTGAACTCACCGAAGAACTCATCCGCCGCTTTGATGGCGGACGCACCGCGCCCAAGTAACGCCGATGACGCTTCGCGGCACAGCATTCTTCCTGCTCGCAGGTCTCCTTCTGGGCGGCTGCGAGAGCTGCCGCGACAACGGCCCGCCCCGCATGAGCGAAGGGTCGGGGTCAGGCTCCGGCGCCGAAGCGCTCATCGAACTTGAGCCCAACAACGATGCGGCGCAGGCCACGAGGCTCCTCGTCGGCAAGCGCACCTCCGGCGCAATCGACGCGGTCGCCGCCGACATCGACTACTTCTTCATCCAGAGTTCGGAGGGGCCCGCCACGCTCACCGTAACCGTCTCTGCACCGACCATCGCCGAGATCTTCACGGCAGAGGCCGGCCGGCCTGGCACCGCGACCGGCATCCGATTTATACTGGCCCCCGGCGCGGCCAAGCTCATCGGCCCCTTCGCCCGCACCACAGATACCTACATCGCGCTGTCGCCTGCCGCCTCCTCTGGGCCGGTCACCTACGATCTCACGCTGGCGCAGGCCGCCGCAGCCGGCCCCTGTGACCTCGAGGCCTCCATCGACAGCGACGACACCCTCACCGAGCTGCTCGGTATCCCGTCGCGCGCCACCCGCTGCCTGCAGGCCGCCCGCGACACCGACCGCTTCCTCCTGCCGGTAAAGCAGGGCGACGAACCTGGCTTCGGCCTTGTCGTGACCCCCGTCGAGGGCGTGCAGATGGCGCTGACCATCTTCGACCCCATCACCAAGGCGGCAATCGTGCGCCTCGCCGGCGACGCCCAGCGCCCCATCCGGCTGCCCAACCTGCGCCACGGCAGCGACCCCGCGGTGGCGCTCATCGCCGAGCTCACAGCCTCCGTCGGAGGCTCTGCGACCGCCGCCTACACGCTCTCTGCCGAGCCGCTTCCCGCTGCCGGCAGCGCCCTCGAACTCGAGCCAAACGACACCGTGGAGCAGGCCTCCGTTGTGGCAGCCGCCTCGGCGTTTGCCCCCATGACCGGCTACTTCACCAGCGCCAGCGATGTGGACTACCTCCGCGTCGAGTCGGACGAGGCGGCCGTCTTGCAGGTGGTCGGTCAGCCGCCGGAAGGCATGGATCTCATCCTCACCTTGCCCCCCGCGCAGGCCGGTGGCGCAGAGACCGTGGTCGACATCGGCACCAGCGGCATCGCCGAGCGGCTCTGCGCGCTCCCTGTCTCGGCCGCGTCGCCGGTCGTCATTGGCGTCCGCCTCCGTGGCCAGCCGCAGGAGCTCGACGCTAGCTACCAGGTCCGGTTCGAGCCGCTCTCCGATCCCAACTACGAGCTCGAGCCCAACAACACCGCCAAGGAGGCGGTCGCGCTTGTTCCGCCGCCGCGCAAGCCAGCCAAGAAGCCGGCAAAGAAGCCGCCGGCCCCCATGCCCAACGAGGTGCTTGTCTACCGCGCCAGCGGTCTGAGCGGCTCCACGGTTGTCGGCCACATTGCGAGCCCCGCAGATGTCGATGTCTTCCGCGTCGAGATCCCCGAAGACCCGAGCGCCGATGTAACGCTCGCCTCTGTCACGCTCCGTCTCGAGCCGGGCGGTCCGGCCGACTACACGCTCGAGCTCTTCGACGGCGACGGCGCACTTGTCTCGCAGGCCGCAGGGAAGGGCGTAAGCGAGGCCGAGGTTATCTCCATCGACCTGCCCAACGGCAACCTCTACGCCCGCGTCAGCCTCGTCACGGGCGACGCCTGCGCCGCCCCCTACCGGCTCACGGTCAGCCGCAGCGACTTCCCGCCGCCGCCCGACCCGAACCTCCCCGTAGCCCCGACCGCGGAGGGCGAAGACCAGCCGCCGACCGCCCCGGAGCTTCCGCCCTCGTCGACGGGCGGCACCCAGCCCAACCTCCCGGGCACCGGCTCACCGCTCGCGCCTGCTCCCCAGCCGCGCGGTCCCGCACCCTTGCAGCCGCGCCTGCCCACGGGCCAGCCCGCTGTCGTACCGAACGACCCCAACACCTTCTAGCCGTTGACCTCGCTGCCCTGCGGTAGTAGTGGCCCGTCCCAACTTCACGTGGCATGACAAGATGCGTCACGCCCGCCTTCACTCTGGAGCTGTCATGTCGACCCCCGCCGAGATCTTCGCCACCATCGGAAACAACATTGGCAACAACGTCGAGAAGGCCACCAGCGCGAACGCTGTCTTCGGCTTCGACATCACCGGCGACGGTGGCGGCCAGTGGACCCTCAACCTCAAGCAGGGCACGACCAGCGGCTTCCTCGTCGACGGCCTTGCCGACGACGTCAACGTCACCATCTCCATGGCCACTGCTGACTGGACTGGCATCATCTCCGGCGCCAGCAACCCCGTGCAGGCCTTCATGACGGGCAAGATCAAGGTCAAGGGCGACATGGGTCTTGCCATGAAGCTTCAGAACGTTTTGGCGCTCGCCAAGGGCTAAGCCAGACCTCGTCTGCTACGCCCGCTCCGCTTCCGGTGCGGGCGTCGTCGTTTTTGCCCCTCCTCGCAGGACCTCGCACATGCTCTCCGGCCTCCCCGCAGACACCTTTCGCGGCATCACTGTCGTCGACCTCTCTCGCCTGCTTCCAGGCCCCTTCTGCACCATGCTCCTCGCCGACCTCGGCGCACGGGTCATCAAGATTGAGGGCCCCGACGGCGGAGACTACGCACGCTGGTA
>CANKLS010000089.1 GCA_947483645.1 Bradymonadales bacterium
CGGGGCTCCACCTCTTTGTCTACGGCACAGACGAGCACGGTGGCCCCACGCCCCGCCGGTTTGCGGCCCGCCAGACCCGCCTTGCGAGCGAGAGCGTGGCGCGGCTCGGCGCGTTGGCGCCGGGGCGGGCCATCTTCGCCCAGCAGCACCCGGCCGCCATCGACGCAGGCGTCTTCCACAACGATGTCATCTGCGTGGGCAACGGCCGGCTCCTCTTCCATCACGAGCAGGCCTTCGTTGATACAGCCGCGGTGCATCGCGCCGTCGCTGCGCAGCTGCCGGGTGCACAGTTCGAGGTGGTGCCCGCCGGCGAGGTGAGCCTTGCCGCTGCGGTGCAGAGCTACCTCTTCAACGCCCAGCTCCTGACGCTGCCCACCGGAGCGACCATGCTGCTGGCGCCGGAGGAGTGCCGCGAGGAGCCCTCGGTGCGTCGCTACCTCGAGGGGATGGTGGCGCGGGGCCTGCTGGATGAGGTGCGCTACCTCGACCTGCGGGAGAGCATGCGGAATGGTGGTGGGCCGGCCTGCCTGCGGCTGCGGGTGGTGATGACGGCGGCGGAGCGGGCGGGCGTGGCGCCGGGGCTCTGGCTCACGCCGGAGCGGTGCGATGCGCTGGAGGGCTGGGTGTCGCGCCACTACCGGGAGACACTCTCGCCCGACGACCTGCGCGACCCGCTGCTGCTGCAGGAGAGCTTTGCCGCGCTCGATGCACTCACGGCGGTGCTCGGGCTGGGCGGCGGCTTCTATCCCTTTCAGCGCGGCTGAAGGCTTCCAACAGCCGCCTAGGCTGAGCTGCCATGAGGACCGGGTTCGGTTTGACCCAAAGGGCCACCGCAGCGCAGGCGTTTCTGGCCGTTCGGTCTGTGCATGGGGAGACGTGCGTGTGACCTTCGAACGATTGGTATACAATTGTATGTGGTTTGCGATACTGCACTTCCTTTTGTAAGCCAGCGTACTTGACAGTGCCTAAATGATCTTGTAGCGGCGCGAGTCATCTCTGCATTACTTGCAATTGAGGTCTTCTATGCGCCGTTGGTTCATCTGTGTTCCCCTGCTCGTCGCTGGATGCGCTGAAGATACGTTAGCACCCGCCCCCTTTGATGCCGCGCCGCCGCTCGGAGAGACCCGCTGGGTGCTCCAGTATGAGAGCACCACCGCCTGCAGCATCGACGCCGATTGCGCCCCCGGCCTCTTCTGCTTTGCGGAGGGTTGCGCAGCCCAGTGCGAGGCCGACGCCGACTGCGCCTCCTCTGTCTGCGACGACCGCGGCCGCTGCGAGGCTGTCTCGGAGATTCCCAAGGGCATCGCCAGCCGCCTGCCGCTCGCGCCGCCTGTCACCCGCATGGGCGCCGCCCAGCTCCTGACACCGACCCAGACCTTCATCGATGTGGCGCCCGGTGCGACCGAGGTCACCTTCGTCTTCCGGACCAGCACAGACACCTCGCAGAGCGGCGGCATCGCCTACCGGCTCTACTCCGCCGCCATGCCGGAGCTCAACGGCCGCGTCGTCATCAACGACGAGGCCACCGACCACACCATTACCCTCCCTGTCGGCTACGACGACCTCATGGCCGCCGAAGGTGGCCAGGTCGATGTACAGATCATCACCCCCATCGGCACCGTGCCGCTCATCCTCAAGACGGTGCTCACCGTCGCAGGCCGCTACGAAGGCACCCTCCGGCTCGACGGGCTCGGCACCGAGATCCCGATCTCCTTCGGCATCGACGGAGAAATGGTTTCTTCTTCCACGAACCCAACCTACCTCGTGGTGCCGGCCGACGCGGCCGCGCTCTTTGGGCCTGTCGCCGTCTCGCAGCTCTCGATAACAACCAACCTGACCAAGGAGGTCCGGGGCGAGCTCCTGTACGAGGAGATTGGAGACTACTTTTATGCCACCTTCGTCAGCGTCTATGAGATCCCCAACGAGGAGGTCTTTGGCGACCGCGAGGTGAGGCGGTCGCTCCGGTTCCAGCTCAAGCGTGGGAGCGACAACACCATCACCGGTTCGGTCGCCGACACCTGGGAGGGTCTCTACCATATCAGAGACGGGTCTGGCCAGCCGCAGGAGGCCCCGGTGGTGCTGGGCGGCACGTTCTCGATGAGCAAGACGGGCGCCCAGCCGGTCACGACCGCTGCGGCAGCGCGCGACCCGGATGATGTGGTCGCGAACCCCGCGAGCAAGCTAACGCTGCAGCCTTTCCAGCTGAGCCAGCCATGCGTGACGGCGGCCGACGCTGAGCTCAGCTGCGACAATCAGGGTTCCGCAGCGGGCCGGCTCGCCTGCGCCATTAGGGTCTCCGCGGAGGCAACGCCGAGCAAGACGCTGACCGCGGTGGTAGCGGACCTGCTCGCGGGCAACCTCACCGACGATGGGAAGAGCTTTCAGGACTTCTTGAAGGAGTGCGCCGCGGGCACCATCTCGCTCTGCGTGCCGAAGCCGGAGGCGCTTTGCGCGCTCGAACTGCAGGCCTACGCCATGGATGCGCAGCCACCCGGCTACACGGACGAAAAGGAGGACCTCCGGAAGAGATTCGGCAAGCTCCTTCTAGAGACGACGGGCGGCCCGCAGCTGGGCGCCTTCTTTGTCGACACCGACCTTCGCCGCGACTGGCTGGAGAACGCCAACTACGGCTCGACGGCCATCACCAGCGCGGCTGCCGCGCAGCTGAATGCCCGCCTGATGGCGGACTATGTGACGAAGGTGGTTGGACCCAACCTGGCGGCGCTCCGCGGCTACCTGCAGCCGGCGGCCTTTGCCTTCCTGAGCCGGGTGCCCGACACGCAGGAAGCGAGCGACGAGCGCGACCGGCTCCTTATCTCCATGGTGACGAGCTGGACCTCCACCGCCGACGCCATCGCGCTCGCGGCGCAGCGCTGGAACGAGATCTACCGGCTCGACAACGAGCGCCGGGTGAAGGCAGCCGAGCTGGCCGCCAAGCTGGGAGAGCTCTACCGGTCGGCGGCGGTCATCATCCAGCTCCACCAGGAGGCGGGCAAGGCGGCCGAGGCTGCACCGGTCGCGGCGGGGCTGGGCAAGCTGATGCTTCGCTACAAGGCGCTGACGATGTCGTTCAACGAGCTGCTCTTTGCCAGGGATGGAGAGGTGGCGATCTCCTCCTCGCTCGACCCGAGCCAGGCGGCGCAGGGTGTTGTGGCACAGCGGCGCGAGATGGCGCTGGAGTCGATCGCCGATGCCTCGACGAAGGTCGATGGGCTGCTCTCGACGCTGTTCGAGAACGACCTGCGGAACACCCAACTCTACATCAACCTCGACAACGCGGTCTCGGAGAGCCAGCGCAACCTTGCGGCGCTCTGCGGCGTGCCGACCGATTGCGACCCGCTCGTCCCCGCCGATGTGGCCTTAGCAGCCTGCGACTCCTCCTATACCGCTGGCCTCTGCGGCTTTCAGGTTACGAAGGAGGTGCAAACGGAGCGCATCGTGGCTGGTTTCCAGAGCACGGGGCAGCAGGCGTCGGAGGCGGGGCTGGCGGTGCTGCGCATCGGCGAGACAACCGCAAGCGCGACGAATATCAGAGCTGTCAGAACCAAGATGGTTGCTAGGCGCGATAGCTTCATGGAGAACTATCGGGCCTTCACCGGGGCAAAGACCGCCCGCGTGACTGCGAGGACAGCGGAGGAAGATAACATCAAGGCATATTATGTTACCCTTTTGGATTCTCGGAAAGACACCAATACAAAGATTACAGAGCAAATCGAAGCTTCGAGGAATGAAGAAAATGCCCAGCAATTGCTGATCGACGACGCACAAACGCAATTAAACAACCTACGAACGGTTTCAGCAACTGCGCAAGCAGGTTATCTTGAGGCGGCGAAAAAATACAGTGTAAAAGCAGCAGCGCTAAATCAA
>CANKLS010000090.1 GCA_947483645.1 Bradymonadales bacterium
CCTGACCTGCGATGCCTTCGGCGTGCTCCCGCCCGTTGCCCGGCTGAACCCGGCGCAGGCGATGTATCACTTCATCAGCGGCTACACCGCGAAGGTGGCCGGCACGGAGGAGGGCGTTACCGACCCCGAAGCAACCTTCTCGGCCTGCTTTGGCGCCCCCTTCCTCGTCTGGCATCCGACCAAGTATGCCGAGATGCTGGCCGAGAAGCTGCGTCATCACAATGCGCCCACCTGGCTCGTGAACACGGGCTGGTCGGGCGGTGGCTATGGCGTGGGCTCGCGCATGAAGCTCAAGTACACGCGGGCCATCATCGACGCGATCCACAACGGTTCGCTCCTGAATGCTCCGACGGAGACCGACCCTGTCTTCGGCCTCGAGGTCCCGACGGTCTGCGAGGGTGTACCCTCGGAGATTCTCATCCCGCGGAACACCTGGAGCGACAAGGCTGCCTACGACCGTCAGGCCAACAAGGTTGGCGCGCTCTTCCGGAAGAACTTCGAGAAGTATGCCGACAAGGCGAGTACCGAGGTGCTTGCTGCCGCTCCGAAGGGCGAGGCGGTCGAAGGGCTCGTGCTGAAGGAAGAGGGCTAGTCTCCGCTTCGGCGGTGTTGCAGTTCGGGCCTCGGCAATCGCCGGGGCCCGCTGCGTTTTGGGGCGGCTACCGTCAGGGCAGCGGCGGCTCGACCGTCATGGGCCCGAGGCCGCCCAGCAAGGCGCGCTGCACGTCTGTGATGGTGCGTGCGGCAGCGATCTCGCCGAGCGTGGTTGCACCGGCGGTGGGGGTGCGGTCGTAGGTGGTGTAGTCGACGGTGTAGAGGCCGAAACGGGGGCCGAAGCCCTCTGCCCACTCGAAGTTATCGGTGAGGCTCCAGTGGTAGTAGCCGCGGACGTCGGCGCCGCTCGTGATGGCGCGGTGGATCTGCTCAAGCGAGCGGGTCACATGCTCGGCGCGGCGCTGGCCTTCGTGGGTTGCGAGGCCCGACTCGGAGACGATCAGCGGGAGGTCGGGCCAGCGGTTGGAGGCGGCCATGAGGAGGTCGTAGAGGCCAGGCTCCCAGAAGGCGTAGCGCATTTCGGGCACCCAGTGGGTGTTGTCTTCGGGGCGGATGCAGGAGCCGAAGTCGATGGGCGGGTAGCAGGGGGTGAGGGCGAGCTGCCGGATGGCCTGGGTGCGGGCGGTGACGCCGCCGCGGAAGTAGTACTGGAGGCCGAGCCAGTCGAGCTTGCCCTGCCAGTCGGGGCGCTGCTCGTCGAAGGTGCCGTCGAGGTCGCTGTCGAAGCCGCCCTCGTAGACCGCCTTGGCGAAGAAGACATTGTAGGCGTAGTCCATGCGGGCAGCGGCGGCGATGTCGGCAGGGTCGGTGCTGGGCTGGTTGTTGCGCGATGGCTGCCAGGCGATGACAGAGAGCGTGAGACCGACGGAGGCGGCGATGCCGTCGCCATCTGCATCGATGGTGTCGTTGGCCTTGATGGCGTTGTAGATGGCGACATGGGCCGCGGCGAAGTTGCGGTAGGTGGCGACGAGCCGCTCCCAATCGGAGAGCAGGAACGACTGGCCGGGCGGGAAGACGCCGAAGCCGTAGGCGGCGAGGATGTAGTTGAAGGGCTCGTTGATCGTGGCCCAGTTGTCGACCTTGCCACCGTACCGCTGCGCGAGGAGCGCGGCATGCTCGGCGAGTTCTGCGATGAGTTCGGAGGCGTCGGGGCTGGACCAGCCGCAGAGGTTGGCGTCGGAGGGGCCGTTCGCGCAGCCCGCATCGCGCGGGTCGTGCGCCCAGACCGGTCCGGAGAAGTGGTGGATGGTGACGTTGGGGCGGATGTTGGCGGCGAGGAGTCCGTCGAGCAGCTGGTCGTAGTGAACGAGCGCCTCTTCGGAGATGGTGTCGCGGGTGGGCTCGATGCGTGCCCACTCCATGCTGAAGCGGTAGTCGTCGAGGTTCATCGCCTGGATGAGGGCGATGTCTTCGTTGGCCTTGCTGTAGCCGCGCACCGCATCGGCGATGAAGGTGCCTTTGCCGAGCCCGCCGGAGCCTTCGGGGGCCGTCCAGGTGAACCAGTCGGTGGCGGGGTTGAGGTCTTCAATCTGTGTGGCAGCGGTCGCTGCTCCGAAGGCGAAGGAGCCGCGGCCGGCGGCGCCCGTGAGGCTTCCTCGCGGGGCGAAGGAGAGCGGCCCTGGCGGTGGGAGTTGGGGGGCGTCGGCACTGCCTTCGCCGCTCCCGCTTTCCTCTGTGGAGGTGTCGCCGCTTGCGCTGCCGTCGGAGGAGGTGTCGTTGGTTGGTGCTGCTTCACTGCCCTTGTCGTCGGAGCAGCCGGCGAGCAGGGCGAGGCAGAGGAGCGGGAGGCGTCGGAGCATGGTGAGCCGGTGGTGTTGTGCCAAGGCGGGCCTAAAGCGGAGTGCAGAGGAAGGCGCCAAAGGGTCCGAGCGCCGAGGCGTCCGAGCACACTGTAGTCCCCGTGCAATTGTAGCAAGTCTCGCCCGTGCGGCACTGCGACGACGAGGTGCAGCCAGAGCAGTTGCTTCGGCCTCCGAGAAGGCTGGCCTGGCAGGTGGTTCCGCTGGGGCAGTCCGCGTCGAAAACATCGGTGCCGCCCGCTGCGCCATTGCAGGTGGAGAGGGTGTAACAGCTGTCGGTGTTGAGGTCGCAGGTTGCGCCTGCGCCCGTGCCGCCGAGTGCGATGGCGGCGTTGGTACACTGCGTGTCGTTGGTGCAGTCGGAAGCGCCGCCGCCGCCGCCCACACAGGTGCCACCGGTGCAGCTCTGACCGCTGCCGCAGTCGCCATTGGAGAGGCAGGCGACGCAGGTACAGGCTACGGCGTCGAGGAGAGGTGCATCAAAGGGGCAGTCTGCCTCGGTGAGCGGGCAGGCGGACGCGACGCAGGAGGCAGTGGCGTCGTCACAGACCTGGCCTGTGAGCTCGCAGTTGGTACGGCGCTGAACGGCGCTGTAGTCGCAGGTGCCGCCGACGCAGGCGCCACCGGCGCGGAAGCTGACCCGAACATTGCCATCACAGCTGGTGGGCAGCGCGGGGCAGTCGAGACCGGTCGTGCACCGTCCCGCGGTGGAGACACAGGCACCGGCGGTGCAGATCTCTGTGGCAGTGCAGTTATCGACGAGCGTGGTCACGGTGCCTGCAGCGTTGCAGCGGTAGGCGTCGCCGCCGTCGCAGAGGAGGGCGTTGGGGGTGCAGATGCTGGCGGCTTGGCAGACGCCGGCGGCGCAGGTTCCGCCGCCTGTGCAAGCGACGAACTCCTCAGAGAGCCCGTCGGCAGCGCAGACCGCGAGGGTCCGGCTGTCGAAGCAGGAGCTGGTGCCGGGCGCGCAGATCTGGGCCTCGCATGCGGCTCCCGCAGGGCTTGCGGAGCAGACGGTTCCGGTCGGGCAGGGGTTGCGGTCGAAGGCGGAGCCATCGGCGCGGCAGATGAGGAGGTTGTTGCCCTCACAGGCCGAGGCGAAGGGGCTGCAGATTTGCGGCACGATGGCTACGCAGGCGCCGGCCTGGCAGCGCTGTCCGCCTGGGCAGTCGATGTCGGCATCGCAGCCCGCAACACAGCTGCCCGAGGCGAGGTCGCAGCGCTGTCCGGGCTCGCAGTCGGCGTTCCGGTCGCACACGAAACGGCAGGCGCCGTCGACGCAACTCTCGGCGTCGGCGCAGTCGGTTGCAGTCACGCAGCCGACGCAGATGCGGGCGTCGGGGTCGCAGACGGAGAGGTCGCCCGTGCAGGGGTCGGCGGGACCGCAGGCCTCGCGGCACTGTCC
>CANKLS010000091.1 GCA_947483645.1 Bradymonadales bacterium
CGGCGTGTCTTGCCCTCTCCGCGCCCGATCTCAACGCCCGAAAGTGTGCAGGAAACCACAAACCAGGGCTCGTGTGCCGGCCCGCGGGTCTCCACGAGCGCATAGTCGGGGCGGCGCTTCGCGGTCGCCTGCGTGTGCTCCTGCAGCGCAGATTTGGGGTCGGCAGCACCGGCCCCCTCCGCGTTGGCCTGCTCAAGCCGCTCGCCGAGCAACCCCACCGTCACGCGGTAGGCCGTGTCGAAGCCCCCATCGAGGAAGACGGCGCCCAGGGCTGCCTCCACGAGGTCGGCGAGGATCGCATCCTTCTCCGTGCCTGCGCTCCGCAGTTCGCCGCGCCCCATCAGCGACATCTTTCCAAAGCCCAACCGGCGAGCCACCTCGGCCAGCGCCGGCTCCGAGATGAGCTCCGCCCGGAGCCGCGACAGCTGCCCCTCCGGCAGCGTCGGCATCCGGTGCCAGAGCTCGCGCGCAACCACCATGCCGAGGAAGGCGTCGCCCACAAACTCGAGCCGCTGGTAGTGGCCTGCGTGGAGCCGGTTTTCGGCCGCAAACGATGGGTGGGTCAGCGCCTCCACTGCGAGCTCCGGCGAGGCAAATGCGTAGCCCAACGCAGCCTCGAGCCGCTCCACCATGGGGAGCTGCTCTCGCACAAAGCCCCGCTGCTCCGCCGTCAGCAAAGGATGCGCTCGCTCAGAAGGATCGAACAATCCAGCCCCCTCCCAGCACCTCATCGCCATCGTAGAAGACCGCAGCCTGACCGGGCGCAATGCCCCGCTCCGGAACAGCCAGCGTCACGCGCGCAGTGGCACCATCGTCCGACAGCGCCACCCGCGCCGCCACCGGCTTGTGGCGATACCGCACCTGAACCTGGCACTCAAAGACCGGCGGCGCCTCGGCCCATGCCAAGAAGTTGAGCCGGTCCATCGTGAAGCCCTCGCAGGCCAGCTCCTCCACGCTCCCCACAAAGAGGTCGCCCGTCTCTGCGTCAGAGCCCAGCACATAGAGCGGCTCCTTGTAGGCCACGCCGATGCCCTTGCGCTGCCCGACAGTGAAGGCGTGGATGCCCTCATGCTCGCCAAAAACCTCGCCCGTCGACGGCCGCACGATGCGCCCCCGCTTCACCTCTTCGTCGGCGAGCCGCGCCCGCACAAACTGCGCGTAGTCGCCCGAGCCGACGAAGCAGATGTCTTGACTCTCCCGCTTGAGCGCAGTGGGAACTCCCATCTCCTGCGCCAACAGCCGCACCTCGGGCTTGGTCATCTCGCCGAGCGGGAAGCGGATGCGGGCCAGCGATGCACGCCGGAGCCCGAACAAAAAGTAGCTCTGGTCCTTGATGTTGTCGCGGCCGCGGAGCAGCGCGAAACGCCCTTCCCGCTCCTCGATGCGGGCGTAGTGGCCGGTTGCAAGAAAGGCCGCGCCGAGCGACTCCATGCGCTGCAACAGCGCATCGAACTTCAGGTGGTCGTTGCAGAGCACGCAGGGGCTCGGCGTCCGTCCGCGCCGGTACTCGTCCACGAAGTAGTCGATCACCATGCGGCGGAAGGCCTCCTGGTAGTTGGCTACGTAGAAGGGGAAGCCGAGCTGCGCGGCCACATCGCGGGCATCGTTGAGGTCGTCCGGCGAGCAGCAGCTCTTGCCAATCTCCGCCGTGACCTTGCCATAGAGCCGCATCGAGATGCCCACTACCTGATGCCCCTCGCGGTGCAGCAGCGCGGCCACCACGGAGCTGTCTACGCCGCCCGACATCGCCACGACCACGCGGCCGGTGTTGGCGAGCGCGTCGAGCGCAGCGGCGTCGACGTCGGTGGTGCAGGTGGCGGCGCTCTGCTCCACTACATGCCCCGCCGGTACTGTCCGCCAACCGAGAAGAGCGCCTCAGTGACCTGCCCGAGCGAGCAGTGTTTGACCGTCTCGAGCAGCGTCTCGAAGACATTCTCGCCCGCAATCGCCACCCGCTTGAGCTCCGCCAGCGCCGGTCCGGAGCGGTCGGCATGCGCCCGCTTGAAGGCCTCGAGCCCCTCGATCTGCTCCAGCTTCTCCGCATCGGTCGCGCGCGCCAACTCAATCTCCACCACACCCTCGGGCGGGTTCGGCGACAGGAAGGTGTTGACGCCGATGATGGGCAGCTCGCCGCTGAACTTCTTGTGCTCGTAGTGCATCGACTCTTCCTGAATCTTCGCACGCTGGTACATCAGCTCCATGGCGCCGAGCACGCCGCCGCGCTCGGTGAGCCGGTCGAACTCCTCGAGCACCGCCTCCTCCACAATCGTGGTCAGCTGCTCGATGAGGTAGCTGCCCTGGAGCGGGTTCTCGTTGAAGAGCAGGCCGAGCTCTCGGTTGCTGATGAGCTGAATGGCGAGCGCCCGCCGCACCGACTCTTCGGTGGGCGTGGTGATGGCCTCGTCGTAGGCATTGGTGTGCAGGCTGTTGCAGTTGTCGGCCAGCGCATAGAAGGCCTGCAGCGTGGTCCGGATGTCGTTGAAGTCGATCTCCTGCGCATGCAGCGACCGCCCCGAGGTCTGGATGTGATACTTGAGCTGCTGGCTCCGCTCATTGGCGCCATACTTCTCGCGCATCGCGATGGCCCAGATGCGGCGCGCCACGCGGCCGATGACCGCATACTCGGCGTCGAGCCCGTTGCTGAAGAAGAAGCTCAGGTTGCGCGCGAAGTCGTCAATCTTCATGCCGCGCGACAGGTAGTACTCCACGAAGGTGAAGCCGTTGGCGAGCGTGAAGGCCAGCTGGGTGATGGGGTTCGCCCCTGCCTCGGCGATGTGGTAGCCTGAGATGGAGACCGAGTAGAAGTTCTGCACCTGCTTCTCGACGAAGTAGGCTTGAATGTCGCCCATCAACTTGAGCGAGAAGTCGGTCGAGAAGATGCAGGTGTTCTGCGCCTGATCCTCCTTGAGGATGTCGGCCTGCACGGTGCCACGAATCTGCCGGAGCGTCGCGGCCTTTACCTCTGCATACTCCTCCGCGGAGAGCACCTCGTCGCCCGAGACGCCGAGCAGCGCGAGTCCGAGCCCGTTGTGGCCCTCGGGCAGTTCCGCAGCCCGGTAGGGGGCGCGCCGCCCTTCGCGGTCGAGTCGCGCGACCACCTCTTCGAGCCGGCCTGTTGCAGCGAGCCGCTTCTCCACGGCCTGGTCGATGGCTGCGTTGCAGTACATCGCCAGGATGATGGGCGCGGGGCCGTTGATGGTCATAGAGACGCTGGTGGTCGGCGCGCCGAGATCGAAGCCCGAATAGAGCCGCTTGGCGTCGTCCACCGTCGCAACGCTCACGCCCGAGTTGCCTACCTTGCCCCAGATGTCGAGGCGGCGGTCCGGGTCGCGACCGTAGAGCGTGACCGAGTCAAAGGCCGTCGACAAGCGCGCCGCCAACTGCCCCTTGGAGACATAGTGGAAGCGGCGGTTGGTCCGCTCGGGGCCACCTTCGCCGGCAAACATGCGGGTCGGGTCTTCGCCTTCGCGCTTGTAGGGGAAGACGCCTGCAGTGAAGGGAAACTGGCCCGGCAGGTTCTCCTTCATGCGCCAGCGGAGCAGCTCGGCCCAGTCGGTGGTCTGCGGCGCCGCGACCTTCGGAACGGCGCTGTCGGAGAGCGTCTTGCGATAGTTCGGAAGCCGGATCTCACGACCGCGCACCGCATAGACATTCTCTTCGGCCGTGACCGCAGCGATGTCCTTGGCGGCCGACGCAACCAG
>CANKLS010000092.1 GCA_947483645.1 Bradymonadales bacterium
GACGGAAGCGGGCGACCGTGACTTCGAACTTGTCGAGGCGGAAGATCGAGGTCTGGCGGCTATTCCACAGGCCGCCATCAACGGTGAGGCTCAGGCCGCAGATCTCGTCGCCATTCGGACCGCAGTTGCGGATACCCGCTTCGCCTGTGGTTCCGGAGCAGCTCGTGCAGTCTTCGCGGGGGACGCGCGCCGGCAGGAAGCAGACATTCTTGTATCCCACGTAGCCCGCATCGCAGGCGGCCCGAAGACACTTGCTCCACGCGCCGTTGCTCCACTGCTGCTGGCCGGTTCCGTTCTCCAACGTGCAGGCCCGGGCGTCTGGAACGCACCCCGCTCCGTCGAAGTGCTCGCCCGTGCCGCACCCGCCATCGCCCGCGGCAAACAGCTGCGTGCGGACGAGACGGAGACCCCGCGTCGAGCTGCGGGCGAAGTTCGCCGAGAACGAGTTGCTGGCCGCGGCACGGGTGCTTTGCGGCCAACCAAGGGCGCCACCGCCACGCGAACGGCGGAAGTCGGTGCCTGCAGAGAGGATGGGGTCGGTGAGGATGCGGTCGTAGGTGGGCGTGGCATCGTTGACGAGGAAGACATCCCAGACCGGCTCTTCCACGTTGCCGAGCATGTCGAAGAGTCCGAAGGCGTTGGGGAGGAGCTGCGCAACCTGCTTGGTGCGGAAGCCGGAGCTGTTGTAGGTCCAGGCGATGGCCGGCGTGGTGGTGTCGCCCGTGAGCGTGGCGGTGAGGTTGCCGACGTAGGTGGCGGTCGCAGTCCCGGCGCGCGCAGCATACTCCCACTCGGCCTCGGTGGGGAGGCGATATCCGTCGCAGTCGAGGCCTGCGAAGGTCGCGGAACCACAGGCGTAGGTGCCGTCATACCAGTCGGTTGCACCGGTGCTGCAGCCGGAGAGCGTGTAGCACTCCTGCAGTCCTGCCGCGCGGGACTTCGCGTTGGCGAAGGCGAGCATGGCGAAGAACTCGAGGTTCTCCAGCGGCCCGTCGTCGTTGGCGTTCGCGGTGCTCGACGAGGTCCCCGTCGGAGACTGGAAGTAGGAGGGGTTCACGCCGCCTGTCAGCGCCTTCCACTCCCGCTGCGTGACCTCGGTGCGTCCGATGAAGAAGTTGCGGCTGATGGCGACCTTGCGGAGCTTTTCACCGAGCTCCTGGCGCCCGAGTTCGCCCTCCGGGGAGCCCATCGTGAAGACCGCCTCGGGAATCCAGATCATGCCGGAGGGTGCACAACGGTCGTTTGCGGTGCCGTCAGGCCCCGTCGCGCAGTGGTTCGACGCACAGTCGGCATCGACCGCGCAGCGCGCGCCGAGCGGGAGCGGTGGAATGCGGCAGGCGCCGTCGATGCAATCGGTTTCGGTGGAGCAGTCGGGCCCATCGACGCAGGCGGCGCCCGCTGCGAAGCAGCCTGCCCCATCATCGGTTCTGCCGTCGCAGTCGTTGTCCCGGCCATCGCAGCGCTCCTCTTGCACGCCGACAATGCGACCTCGCACCACGAACTCTCCGCCGCTGCGCTCGAAGATCCACCGACGCGTGACCTCCGGCTGGGTTGCATCGAGCCTGCCGTAGAGCCAGCCCCCCAACCCCGAGGCGCCGACGGCAAGATCGGCATTCACAGGGCTGTACCCCAAGGCGGGGACAAGTGAGGTGAGTTGGATCGCAGTCGACTCCGAGACGATCGCGTCTGTCACGCGGAGGCGCACATCGACGCAGAAGAGCGGGCCGGGCGCCGCAGGGTCACAGTCAGTGTCGAAGGCCGTGCCGACGATGGAGAGCCCGATCGACCCGGCAGCCCCGCCGACGACGGCGACATCGAGCCCGCAGAGCGCTGCAGCGGCGCTGCGCGGGTTCGAGGGAACCACGCCATCCTGCAACAACTTCGCCTCGCCGTCGGACGAGACCGTGATGGCGAAACCGTCACGGGCATCGAGCGAGAGGTCCGCTGCCAGGGACCCGTCCGACGGGGTGAGGGAGCCTGTCTCGTCACAGGCGACGAGCAGAGAAGGAAGAAGAGAGAGGCCCAACAACCCAAACCGGCTCAACCTCATGCTTCACCTCGTCTCGAACGGCTCCTGAGAGAACTTCGACCAGACAGACGGACGACCTTGTACGACGACTATTCCATCGGCGCTGCGGAATGCGACCGCCGCCGCCGCAGGGCCAGCAGCGGGAGCAGGAGCCAGAGGTCGGCGGGCAAGCCAGCAGCGGAGCAGCCGGCGGGCGCGGCACCGGATTTGTCCGCGGGAAGCGGGTCGGCCGCGGGTTGGCTCCAGCTCTGCTGCGCGCAGTTTCCGGCCTGGCAGCGCTGGCCCTCGGCACAGTCGGCGTCGACGACACAGAGCGCCAGACAGGCGCCGCTCGGCGCACAGAACTGGCCGGCAGGGCAGCCAGAGGTCGCGCAGCGTGAGGGCGGCGCCACTGCGGTTGCCTGACAGAGGAAGTCCTCCGCATCGGAGGTGGTGGTGTCTGCGAGGCAGCGCTGCGTGCCGTCGCTCACCTGGTTGCGGCAGGTCTCGGGTGCTTCGTCGGCAAAGCCGTCGGCGTCGTTGTCGTAGCCGTCGCAGGCCTCGCGGCCGCAGTCGGCGAAGTCGGTATCGGCGCGATTGGCGACCACCTCGAGACAGCGCAGAGCGTCGTTCTCATCGAGCAGCGTAGCGCGGAGGAGGCCGTTCCGCCGGCTCACGCCGTTCTCCCAGCAGAGGACGAAATCTTCGCTGGTGCCCGGCTGGATGGCGCGACCGATCTGCATCGGCCCGCCGACCCGGGTGGTCGCCGCCTCGACAAGATCGATGGCGACGCGTGCACTGGCTGGGATGACCGTTGCGCCGGTGTTGGCGACCGTCACGCGCAGCGCCATGCACTCCGTGCCGCCCGTGCTGGTGGTGCAGGTGGCGTAGTCGAAGTTGGGGTCGCCGGCGTGGACCTGCGTGATGGCGAGGGTCGCGCTGCGGCCGACCTCGTCGACGAGGCCATCGCAGTCGTCGTCTTCGCCGTTGCAGACCTCGGTCAGCGCCGGGCTCTCGACGGCCTCGCAATGGACATCGAGGCCGTCTGCATCGCAGACAAAGGCGCTGCTGTTTGCGCAGACGCCGGTGCCGACGGTGCAGCTGTCGCCGAGCGTCAGGAAGGTCTCGTCTTCGAGGCCGTCACAGTCGTTGTCGAGGCCGTCGCACCGCTCAGCAGAGGGGACGGTATCTCCGACGCAGTCTCCGAAGACCCCGCCCGCGCAGGTGGCCGTGCCGGCACTGCAGACACCGACGCCGAGGCTTGCGCCCGTGCCGGCGTAACAGGTGGTGGTGAGCGCGGCGCCGAGCGCGCCTTCGTCTGTGGCGCCGTCGCAGTCGTTGTCGATACCGTCGCATGTCTCGGCGCGGGATGCGCTGGGGGTAGCGTTGCAGGTGACGGTGAGGCCGCTGCTGGCACAGACGCGGATGCCGTTGGCGCGGCAGGCGCCGACGCCCCGGGTGCAGGCGCTATCGAGCGTGGGGAAGTCTTCGTCGGTGAGGCCGTCGCAGTCGTTGTCGGCGCTGTCGCAGAGCTC
>CANKLS010000093.1 GCA_947483645.1 Bradymonadales bacterium
CCCGGAGCAGGTCCCGGGTGAGGCGCGTGCCGCCTATCACCTCGCCGCAGCGCTTGCCGGCAACGCCCCCTACGCCACAATGCAGGCCGCGCTCACAGTCATCGCGGCAGCCAACATCGACTCGCCCGCGCTCCGCGCAGGGCTCGCCCGACTCGCGCATGGCGCCACCGCCAACATGCTGCTCGCGCCCCCTGCCGAGGCGCTGACGGGACCCTTCGCGCGCGGCGACGCGGGCACCGTCCTCCGCCATGCCGACCGGCTTCGGGCCACGCCGGAGCTCCTGCCGCTCTATGCTGCGCTCGGCCAGCTCTGGCTTGAGCTGGCCGAGGCCCGCGGCCTCTCCGACCGAGCCATCGCGGCGCTCTCTGCCGCGCTCGCTGCGACCGAAGAGCCTAGGCGCGAGGGCTGACGACCACCCGGCCGTCTGCGACAGTGATGACCACCTCGCCGCCCGCATCGACGGAGCCCGTCAGGATGAGCTCGGAGATGGGTCCTTCGACCAGCCGTTCGATGGTCCGACGCATGGGGCGGGCGCCCAGCTGCGGGTCGTAGCCACCCGAGGTGATGAGGTGGGCGATGAGCGATGCATCCCAGCTGTAACGGATGCGACGCTCGCGCTGGAGCTGGCTCGACGAGGTCCGGAGCTGGAGTTCGGCGATGCGCCCGATCTCCTCTTCGGAGAGCGGAAAGAAGACGAGCGGCTCGTCGATGCGGGCCCAGATTTCCGGCGTGAAGTGGGCGCGGGCGGCGGTGATGACACGCTCGCGTCGCCGATCGAGCTCCTTCTCGGAGGGTACCTCGGTGCCGGCAAAGCCCACGCGCCGGTCGTTGGCGCCCGTCAGCTCCTTGGCCCCGAGGTTGGAGGTCATGACGATGAGCGCAGAGGAGAAGTCGACGGTGCGGCCACGCGAGTCGCTCAGCCGCCCCTCATCGAGGATCTGGATGAGCAGGTTGAGCACGTCGGTGTGTGCCTTCTCAATCTCGTCAAAGAGGACCAGCTGGTAGGGGCGCCGGCGGATGGCCTCGGTGAGCTGGCCACCCTGGTCGTGGCCCACGTAGCCGGGCGGCGAGCCGATGAGACGCGAGACCGCGTGGCTCTCCATCATCTCCGACATGTCGAACCGGACCATGGACTGCTCGCTCTCAAAGAGCAGCCCTGCGAGCGCCTTGGCAAGCTCGGTCTTTCCGACGCCTGTCGGTCCGAGCAGGAGCAGGCTTCCGACCGGCCGGTTGGAGACGAAGCCCGCGTAGTTGCGACGCAGAATCTGGGCGACCCGGGCGACGAGGTCGCGGTGGCCGATGACCCGGTCGCCGAGGAGCGACTCGAGGTTGAGCATCTTCTCCTTGTCGGCCATGAGGAGCTTGTCGGCCGACAGTCCGGCCTGCTCGGCGACCACCGCCGTGATGGCGGCCTTGCCCACCTCGGCTTCGCGCCGCCGGCGGGTCTGGCTGCCGGCGAGGTCGAGCACGTTGAGCGCCTTGTCGGGTAGCCGCCGGTCCTGGATGAAGCGATGGGAGAGGCGGACGGCGAGCTCGATGGCCTCGTCGCTGTAGGCCACCTCGTGGTGGCTCGCATAGTAGTCCTTGGCGCCGTGGAGGATGTCGATGGCGGCCTGCACGGAGGGCTCCTCCACACGGACAGCCTGGAATCGGCGGGCAAAGGCAGCGTCGGCCTCGATGAAGCGGCGGTACTCCTCGAAGGAGGTGGCGCCGATGCAGGAGAACTCGCCCCGTGCGAGGGCCGTCTTGAGTTCGCCCGCGCCATCGTTGGAGCCGTCGCCGCCGCCGCCCATGCCAATCCACTGGTGGATCTCGTCGAGGAAGACGATGAGCTGACCTGCGCCGGCAGCGACCTCTGCCTTGAGCTTGCCGATGCGCTCCGAGAAGGCGCCGCGCAGCCCTGTGCCGGAGAGCAGCTTGCTGGCCTCCACCTCCACCACGATGCGCCCCTCGAGGCCGCGTGGCGCTGGCTCGTCGTCGAGGCCGGCGATGCGGCGCGCGAGCCCCTCGACCACCGCCGTCTTGCCCACGCCCGGGTCACCGATGAGCAGCGGGTTGTTGCCCCGCCGCTTGTTCAGGATGTCTGCGAGCGCATCGATCTCCTTGTCGCGGCCCACCACCCTGTCGATCTGGCCATCGACCGCCATGAGGCTCAGGTTGCGGCCGATGCGTGCGAGGAGCGGGAACTGCGACTCGCGCAGGATCAGCTTCTGTCTGGCGGCGCGCCCCTCCATGGAGAGCGGCGCGGTCGTCCGCTTGGGCTGCGAACGGTTGACCGTCGGGGGCAGCGCCATGGGGGGCAGGGCGGGGAGCGTGCCGTGTGACCGCGGTGGCTCCGGCCGCTGTTGCTGCTGCCGCTGCGCCAGTCGGAGCGCCAGCAGGCGGCCGGTGTCGGTGGGCTCATCGGCCTCGGCGTTCACCGCGATGGGACCTGTCCGACGGGTGACGGGCGGCTCGGTCTCCTGCTCCTCGTGGGCGAGCTCCTCCGCATCCTCCTCTTCGGGCTCGCTGTCGTCCTCGTCCTCTTCGTCGTCGTCCTGCGCGACCGGGGGCTCCGGCGGCTGCATCACAAGCGGCCGGCGGGCGCCCAGCGGAGCGGCGCTGCCCGCGACGGCATAGGCGCGGGGCGCAGCAGGCACCGCAACGGAGGCGACGGGCTGCGCGGTTACCGGCTGGATGATGCGGGCAAAGGCGGCGTTGCGCAGCCCCATGACCTCGAGGTCGAGCTGCTCCATGAGCTGGTAGGCCGAGGTGGTCGTGAAGGAGGCCATCGCGACGAGCAGGTGCAGGGTGCTGACCACATCGCTGTGAACCGAGCGGGCAATTTCCGCGGCCCGGTTGAGCACGCGGGTATACTCCATGGGCGGTTCGGGCGGGATGTTCGACAGGCGCGGCAGGACGGAGTCGAGGCTGAGCGCATGGTCGCTGAGCAGGCTCTGGGCCTGGTTGTCCACGGTGAAGAGGCAGATGAAGAGGTGGGCGGTGGTGTGTGCCATGCCGAGCGTGGTCGCGATGGTGCGACTCTCTTGCTCTACGAGGAGCAGCTCCGCGCTCCAGTCAATCTCGGGTCTGTCGGCGGGCGTCATCGCGGTCGGGTTCCGGGCGGGGTCTGCCTGCCACTATCCACAGTTTTGGCGGCGGCGCAACCTGCAAATTCGAGATAGAAATCGTTGTGATTTCAATACGGTATTAGATAATAATCAAGCGGAATCTTGAGAATTGGGCGCAGTTCGGAATAGGAGCGAGATTTGGTCTCGCTCTTTCTGGTAAAGCCGTTGTTCTGAAACGACTATCCGTCGCGGCGCCTGAACCAGCTTCCGAACACGGGCTTGGAGGTCGCTGCCTGGGGAGCCACGGCTGTCGTCTGCTCTGCCGGAAACTCCGCAGCCTGAAGCGGCCCGTCGATCAGCCGAACCGCCGTAAAGCCAAGCGCCGCCAGGAAGTCGTGCGCGCTCAGGAACCGGTCAGTCGGCTTCTTCGCGAGACCCTTGAGGATGGCAAACTCGATGGGGGTGCCGGTCAGCTCCTTGACCGTC
>CANKLS010000094.1 GCA_947483645.1 Bradymonadales bacterium
GACGACCTCGGCACCACCAAGAAGCGGGTCCAAGCCTTCCACTGGTCGACCCAATACACCAACCCCAACGCAGCCGTCGCCGGCAGCGGCATGGTCACGCCAGGCCTCGGCGTCTGGCTCGGACAGCAGACCCTCGACGATGGACGGGGGGCGCCCCCGACCGACATCGCCGCCATCTTCCAGACGGTGCTCCGCAACTTCGACACGGCGGCCCTCTTCGACCCGAGCCGTCCGCTAACCAGCCAGCAGGGATACGACATCTACCTCCGCTCCATCACCATTGGCGGCAGCACCGCCAGCATCCAGGCCACCGACACCGGTCTGCGCCTCGTCGCCAGCCTGCTCAACCTCCGCGGGCGGCTCTACTTCGACTGCACGGGCGGCTTCTTCTCTGTCTGCGGCATCGCTGGCGGCGACGGCGGCGGCAGCCTCTCGGTCAGCTCCATCACGGTCACCTCCAACATCAACATCGGCGTCCGCCCCGACAACACGCTCGCGGTCACCCTGGCCAACTCTTCTACCTCGCTGAACGGCCTCTCGCTTAGCGCCGACAACGGCTGGACCAACTTCCTGCTGAGCATCATCCTGCCCTTTGTTCGCGACCAGCTCGTCGGCAGCTTCGAAGGCACCATCAACAACCAGCTCTCGGGGGTTATCGGCCCGCTGCTGGAGAGTGCCCTCTCGGCGCTGGCCTTCAACCTCGCCTTCGACCTGCCACGACTGGATGGCGCGACCGACGGTGCGGGCAACCCCATCACCATCCCGGTCGCACTGCAGAGCGACTTCGACACCGCCCCCTTCTCCGACGCATCGCCCGGCCCGCAAGGCGGCCTGCTCTCGCTCCGCGCCCGCTCCACGACCACCACCCGCGGCATCCCCACCGGCCTCCCCTACGACGCCAACCTCGGCACGGCCGGTCGCATCGGGTGCGGGCTCGCCGCGCAGCAGATGGTGGTGCCCAAACAGGCGCCCCTAGAGATCGTCTTCCCCGACGACACCCTCAACCAGATTCTGCACGCCGCCTGGTTCGGAGGCCTGCTCCAGTTCCCCGTCGACCCCTCGCTGCTGGGCGGCGTCGACCTCGCCACCTACGGCATCACCGACCTCTCGCTCGACCTCTCCTCCCTGCTACCGCCCATGGCTACCGACTGCGGACCGGATGGACAGCTCCGGCTCCACGTGGGCGACATGAAGATCAACGCCCGCCTCACACTCTTCGGAACGCCGCTCGATGCCGTCGTCTACGTCGCCTTCGACGCCCCCATCACCCTCGCCGCCAGCGGCGGTCAGCTCGGCATCACGGTCTCGGCCATCGAGAATGTGCAGCTCGAGGTGAATGTGGTTCAGCCCGAACTGGCCGGCTTCGAAGACGCCATCTCCGAGCTCCTCGGCAGCCAGCTTGTGCCGGCGCTTGGCGGTCTGCTCGGCAACGGAACGCCGCTCGCCAGCTTCCCGCTCCCCGAGATCGACATCAGCAGCCAGCTCGGGCAGCCCGCCGGCTCGCTGGTCATCGCCATCGATGTGCTCTCCAATCCCGCCTTCCGCAACCGAATCGACGGTAACACCATCGTCTACGGGCAGCTCCGATGAAGACCCTCTACCGCTCCCTCGCCCTTCTCTGCGTTGCGGTGGGCCTCGCAGCCTGCTCCGACGAATCGCCTGCGACCACCGCCGCGACAGACACGGCCGTCGACACCGCGGCCGACGGCTCTGCGCAGCCAGACACCGGCGCAGACACGGGCGCAGACACCGACACGGGCTCCGACACAGGCTCTGGCTCCGGTGCAGGCCCGGAGGCCTTCGTGACCTGCGAAACCGACGCCGACTGTGGCGACGGCCTCGACTGCACCACCGACCGCTGCGTCGCCGACGGCTCCGGCCAGCGCATCTGCGCCTGGACACTCGCCGAGCGAAACTGCCTCATCGATGGCGTCTGCATCCGCGCGGGCGCAGCCAACCCAACCAACGACTGCGAAATCTGCGACACCACGCAGCCCAACGTCTGGGCCTTCCGCGCCGCCGGCTTTGCCTGTGACGATGGCAACGCCTGCACGCAGGCCGACAGCTGCGCCGAGGGCGGCACCTGCCTGGGCGGCGAGCCGCTGCTCTGCGACGACAACCAGCTCTGCACCGTCGATGCCTGCAGCCCCTTCCGCGGCTGTGTCTATCTGCCCGTCCCCGACGGCGCGGAGGTGGCCTGCGACGACGGCGCCGGCTGCACGAGCGGAGATGTCTGCAAGCGGGGCCGCTGCGAGGGCGCGCCGGTGGTCTGCGATGACGGCAACGACTGCACCGACGAGGTCTGCCTGGAGGGCTCCGGCTGCGCGCCCTCCTTCAACACCGCCGCCTGCGACGACAGCGACCCCTGCACGCTCGAGACGACCTGCAGAGAAGGCCGTTGCGGCGGCGGAAGCCCCAACAGCTGCAACGACTTCAACCAGTGCACCATCGACCTCTGCGATGCGGACGCAGGTTGCGTGAACCTCCCCACCTTCAACCCCTGCTGCACCGGCGCCGTATCGGTCTGCGACGATGGCGATGCCTGCACCACCGACCTCTGCAACCCCGAGACCACCGAGTGCTCCTACGAGACCAACGCAGCGCCTTGCGACGACGGCAACGCCTGCACCGAGGGCGATAGCTGCGCTGCGGGCTCCTGCGGCGGCGCCACCCGCTCCTGCGACGACGGCAACGACTGCACCACCGACGACTGCAACATCAACATCGGCTGCGTCCAGAATGCCCTCTCCGGTATCAGCTGCAGCGATGGCTTCGACTGCACCACCGGCGATGCCTGCGTGGCAGGTAGCTGCCAACCGGCCGACAGCTCGCTCTGCGTCTGCACCCCCAACTTCGACGATGTAGCCAAGGTGAACTCGCTCCAGCTCAGCGATCGCGCGGCGGGTGGCCCTGCGCTCGACCTCAACGGCGACGGCCGGACCGACAACGCGCTCGGCGGACTTGCCGGCCTCGTCAACGCGCCGCTCGCCGACGCCGTCTCGGGCGGCAGCATCCTGCTCCTGCTGGAGTTCATCCAGTTCGGCTTCGGCGACTTCGTCACAGGCCTGCACAACGGCACGCTCACGGGCGACCTCACCTGCGACCCGCAGACCCAGACCTGCGACTATCTGGCGCAGCGGGCGCTGGTCGACCCCGGCAGCTGCCTGTCGATCGTCCAGATCCCCTCCAACTTCGACGGAGCCCTCATCCGCGCAGGTGGCCCGGGCACCACGATCCCCTTCTCGCTCCCGCTCGGCGGCTCGGTGCTCGACATCCAGCTCTTCAACGTGACCGCGGAGCTCACGCCAATCCTATCCGCCGGTCAGGTGATCGGCTTCTCGGGCATCCTGGCCGGTGCGGCCACCGAGGCGCAGCTCAGCGCCGCCATCCGCTCGGTGCCCGCGTCGGCGCTCCCGCTGCCGCCGGAGACC
>CANKLS010000095.1 GCA_947483645.1 Bradymonadales bacterium
CCACGCCAGCGTGTTCACCTCGCCGTTCGACGGCCGGTCGTAGCGGTAGAAGTTGACCCGCACGGTGTCGCCGTCGCGCGGCGGAACATTGCCCATCGACGGGATACTCGCGAGCGGGATGCGCAGCTCTGCGAACCAGGCGCGGTCCTCATCGTCGCGCTTGTTGAGCGTGCCGGAAACGGTCACGGCAGACTCCATCTTTTCGAGGTTCCGCGCCCGGGCCTGCTCGAGATTCCGATTGGTCGGCTTGGGGAAGAAGGCGTCGAAGACAGCGTTGTTCGGGTTGATCTGGAACTCGAGGTAGTCGGTGCCGTTCTTCTTGGCGTCGATATACAACTCAAGCACCTCCTCGTCCCAGAGGTTGCCGTCGCGGGCCGTGATGGTCGACCAGACGTCGCTGTCCTCGGCAGAGAAGGCCACATAGAGGTTCTCGTCGTCCCAGAGCATCTTGGCCCAGGTATCGTTCTCCTCCTGCGGCTTGCCGGTTGTCGGGTGGCGCCAGAGCACGGTCTGCGCGGCGGTGAGCCAGGCCCGGTCGGTCAGCTTGCCGTCAATCGTGATGGGCGATGAGGCCCGCTTAATCTCGTAGGTCGGCGGCTCCCAACGGGCGGCAAAGCCTCCGATGCCGAGCCTGCCATCCTTGTCGACCTTACCGCTGCCGGGTGAGGAAACTTCGAGCCGCGCGTCGTCGTGGTAGAAGCCGACAAAGAGCTTCACCTCGCCATCGCCACCCGTCTCAAGCTTGGTCTCGATGGTATCCTTGAGGATGGTCCCCTTCTTCCAGTGCAGGGTCGGGAAGGCGTTGGCCATCGCGTCGTGGTCGAGGTTCTGGCGGGTCGCCCCGTCAAGGTGGGTGAAGATGCGCCAGTTGGTGTCGACTTCGGCGAGACACTCCCAGATGAGCGTGATCGTGACCGCTTCGTCGACCTGCGGAGCAGCCGGCGACATCTCCCAGCCGATGAGCCGGAACTTGTCGCCGAAGATCGCGCCCACCGGGTGCTGAGGCACCGGCGCCGTCTTGAGGAAACTCTCCTGCACGCGTGCCCACTGCTCCTGCGTGAGCGTCGGGACGGGTTCGCCGCGGCGCTGGCAGGCGGCGAGGGCGAGGAGGCAGATGGGAGCTGCGAGAAGGAGGCTGCGGCGCATGGTTATCCTCGGGAGAAGTTGCCGAGGCGCGTAACACCGCGATGCACGCTGTTCAACCTTCACGAGGCTTGCGCAGCGGGGCCGAACTGTTGCAGGAAGGGCCACCCGAATTCCCCTGTCTAGGCCGCTACGATGATGCTCAAGCCCGGTACCAAACTTCACTTTCTCGGCATCGGTGGCATCGGCGTTTCGGCTGTCGCCCGGGTCGCCATCGAGCGCGGATATCCCGTCTCCGGCTCCGATGTACGCAAATCAGCCCTCACCGACGCCATGGAGGCCCTCGGCGCCCGCGTGACCATCGGTCAGCGCGCCGAAAACATCGAGGGCGCCGAGGTCATCGTCCTCTCCACCGCCATTCCTGCCCACAACCCCGAACTGCTCGCTGCACGAGAGCGGGGGCTCCCCATCCTGCACCGCTCCGAACTCCTCGCCGCCCTCCTCTCGGAGCGGCTCAGCGTCGGCGTGACCGGCACCCACGGGAAGGGCACGGTCAGCGCCATGATCACCAAGATGCTCGATGCCGCAGGACGCGAGCCTGGCTTCATCATCGGTGGCCTGCTGCTCGACTACAACCTCAACGCAAGGGCAGGGAAGGGTGATGTCATCGTCGCCGAGGTGGACGAGTCCGATGGCTCCCATGCCAACATCCCGACCGACCTGCTCCTCTGCAACTACATCGAGGCCGACCACCTCAACTACTACAAAGACCACCTCGACATCATCGTCTCGATGGCCCGCATCATCGAGGCCAACGGGCGGCTTCGGCGCGCCTTCGTGAACATCGACTGCGACGGCAACCGGCAGATGCTCGAGCGGGTAACCAAGCCTGTCACCACCTACGCAGTCGAGCGTGAGGCCGAGTATCGCGCCGTCCTCTTGGACCAGGGACAGATGCCGCTCCGCTTCGAGGTCTTCCGCCGCGGTGAGAAGCTCGGCGAAGTGAGTCTGCCGCTTCCCGGCCGCTACAACGTCGGAAACGCCATCGGCGCCATCGCCGTCTGCGACCATCTCGGCGTCCCCTTCGAGGCAATGCAGCGCGGCCTCGCCGACTTCAAAGGGCTCGACAACCGCTTCACCATCGTCGATGCCGACGGCCTCTTCGTGGTCAAAGACTACAACAGCCACCCCACCGCGATCCGCAAGGTGCTCGACTCCGCCAAGGATCTCGCAAAGGGCCGCGTCGTCAGCATCTTCAAGCCCTACCGCTACACCCTCACCAGCTACCTGCAGGACGAGTATGCGACCGCCTTCGAGGGCTCCAACGAGGTCATCATCACCACCATGTATGCCGCCAACGAGGACCCCATCCCCGGCGTCGATACTGACCTCGTGGTCCGCAAGCTCCGTGAGCGCGGCCACCTCGTGACCCACATCCCCGACCAGAACCAGATCGTCGCCCACCTCCGCGCTACGGTGCTGCCCGGCGATAAGGTTCTCTTCTTCGGCGGAGACGACTTCTTCCGCATGGCCGACGATTGGGTCGCTGAGCGCCGCGCAGCAGCGGTCGCACGAGGCTGAGCATGCGGATTATCGTCCAGAAGTTCGGCGGTTCCTCCGTCTCCACCATCGAAAAGATCAAGGCCGTCGCCGCTAAGATTGTGGCCACGCGCCGCGCCGGCTTCGGCGTCGTCGCCGTCGTCTCCGCTATGGGCGACACCACCGACGAACTCCTCTCGCTCGCACGCCGAGTCGCCGACGACCCATCGAAGCGCGAACTCGACATGCTGCTCTCCACGGGCGAGCGGATCTCCATGGCGCTCATGTCCATCGCCATCCAGGACCTCGGCGAGCAGGCCATCTCCTTCACGGGAAGCCAGTGCGGCATCATGACGAGCGACTCTCACGCGGGCGCGCGAATCATCGATGTCCGACCCTACCGCGTGCAGGACGAACTCGCCCGCGGCCGCATCGTCATCGTCGCAGGCTACCAGGGCACCAGCTACCGCAGCGAAGTGACCACCCTCGGCCGCGGAGGTAGCGACACCACCGCCGTCGCGCTTGCCGCTGCGCTCGGGGCCGAGTCCTGCGACATCTACTCCGACGTCGACGGCATCTACTCCGCAGACCCACGCATCGTCCCCTCCGCCACAAAGCTTGCCGAGGTCGGCTACGAAGAGATGCAGGAGCTCGCCCGGCAGGGCGCC
>CANKLS010000096.1 GCA_947483645.1 Bradymonadales bacterium
GGGGCTGGGCTACCTGCTCCACCACCAGCATGGCCCGGTCGAGACGGCGCAGGTCGAGCAGGCCGTCGTGCTGATAGGCAACCCAGAGGAGCCAGCCACCGATGAGACAGACAAGCATCGCTAGCGCAGTGAGCGCGACCGTCACCGGAGGCAGCGAAGCCTCGGCGATGGCCGCCACCCGGAGCGCCCCATCGCGCTCGGGGTCCGATGACGAGGCCTCGGCATCATTGGGTGCTAGTGTCTCAGGATAAGAGTCGGTTCGGGCCCCTTCGGAGAAGGCTGTAGTGGCGCTCGGCTGCGCGGAGGCCGGTGGCCCCGCGGGCCGGTCCCAGCCGAAGGCTACGGCGGCGTCGGCACGCAGTGGCGCTGTTGGGGCAGCCGGGCCCGGTGGTGCAGCTGGCGGCGCGGCGGACCGGCCTGCTGGCGGGAAGGCTCTCAGGCTGGTGCTGCTCCGCCGCTCCTGCCCGCTCTCTTGCAGATCGTGCAGCAGGCTGCTGAAGGGGGGCGCGGTGGTGGTCGCGGGCCTTGGACTAGCTACGCTGCTGAAGGCTGGGAGCGAGCTCGAAGAGCGCTGCGGCGGTCGCGGAGGCAGCGGGGCCCCGGGGCGCGGCAGCGGCGGTGGCGCCACAGGCAGCGAGCCAGAACTCTCGCTCCCCGGGAACGGGAAGCGGCTGGCCGATCGGGGCCGGCTCGGCGCCTCGCCCTCGCTGACCTGTCGAACAAGGAAGTCGGCGCGGCAGCTCGGGCAACGCATCTTCGCGCCCGGCTCCGCCATAAGCGCATCCGGCGCCTCAACAGATTCGAGACAGGCTGGACAGAGGAGTTGCATCGGAGGCCGGGCAGAGGGCGAAACTGCTGTTAGGTCAAGGCCGCGTAGGCCTCAAGTAATCGCGCCTGTGCCAAAATGTAGAGGGTTCGCGCCGCTTGACACTTGAATCAAGGTGGGAGAGGAAACAACTGGTTTCAAGCTCCATGACCAGACCTGCCGAGGCAGGCTGAGAACAAGAACGGCTTGACGGTGTGCTGTGTCCCTGCGGGCACGGCTTGCATGAGCTGTTCCCTCAGGTGCACATGAAGTTGATCAAGCGATACAGCAACCGCAAACTCTACGACACAGAGCGCAGCTCCTATGTGACGCTCGAAGAGATCTCGCAGATGGTGCGAGATGGCTCCGAGCTCCGCATTGTAGACAACAAGTCGGGCGAAGACATCACCTCGGTGACGCTCGCGCAGATCGTCTTCGAGCAGGAGAAGAAAGACAAACGGACCCTGCCCATGCAGGCCCTCCGCGACATGATCCGCTCGCCCTCCGACTTCATCTCCCGCCTCAGCCGCGATGTCAGCGACATGCGCGAGGACGCCAAGACGCAGGTCGAGAAGGTCAAGCGGACCGCCGCCCAGCAGCAGGCCGATGTGGTCGCGCCCGTCCGTGAGTTCCTCGACTCCATCCCCCGCGCGCTCGAAGAGGTCCAGGCCCGCATCGACCTCCGCATCGGGGAGAGCTTCGAACAGCTCAAGCACCTGCCCGAGACCGTCGACCAGGTGAAGCGGCTCAAGGCCGAGGTCGCCCGACTCCAGAAGAAGCTCTCCGACGCCGACCGCCGCGCCAAGAACGACCGTGCGGAGTTCGACATCCAGCTCCGCCGGCTCGACATCCGGCTGAAGGCCCTCGAGTCCAAGCCCAAGTAGGCAATCGCACGCCGCCGCCCCGCCTCGGAGCGCGGCGGTAGACTGCCTAGAAGTCGGCGCCGATGCTCACCGACTGGCTCGTCACGGTATCCGAGAACTGCGACTGGTAGGTCAGGTCGAGCATCGCCCATTGAAAGCGGGCGCCGACCACCGCCACTGGCCGTGGCTCGGTGTCGAGCGAGAAGTTGACCTCAGGCTGGTTCCTGAGGGCGTTGTCGCTGCTTTCTACCGCAGGCCGCGCATCGTCCGGCGTGGTGTCGATGAGGCGGGAGGCCGAAAAGGGGAGGACCACACCATACCCGCCGAACGGGGTGAGGTTCACCACCGAGCCGATGCCGATGGGCAGCGAGAGCAGGGCATCAATCTGCAGGTTGGTCAGCACCAGGTCGGAGCTACCGAGCAGCGTGTTCACGCCGCCGTGGATGGCGAGATCGGGGAGCGGCCAGAAGATGTCTTCGTGAAGCGCCCACTTGCCCTCCACGCCAACGGCCAAGAGGTCGCTGTCGTCGAGCAGCGTGAGGACGGTCCCCACCTCGAAGCTGAAGGGAAGCCCCTTCCGAACATGGATCTGGGTGGTCCCCATCGATGCTTCGGGCTTGCCGGTCTTGTGGGCCAGAACCCAAGGGTTCTCCGCTCCGCCCGTCTTCACGTCGAAGTCGTTGAAGCTGCGATCAATCTGAAAGACGAAGCCCGCGACGCCAGGTGTATCGGCCGGCGCAACGCCCTTGATCGTCATCACCTCGCCGAGCTGGCCGGCGAAGGAGCGAAACGCCTTATCTTTGGTCGACGTCAGCAAACAGTTGTTGTTCGGGCGCCGCAAATCCTCGCACTTGCCGAACCGCTGCAGTGTGAAGTTGTTCGACGCTTCGGCCGACGCCACCGGCAGCAGGAGCAGTGCCGCGCCCGCCAGCAGTCGGCCGATCAGAGGGCCGTGGGGACGCTGGGTGAGGTGGGCGCGCATGGCAGGCTCTCCGGGACGGGTTGAGTGGCCGATTGCTACCAAGCCGCGGCGAGATGCGTCAAGCAAAGGGCTACGATTCGTCTTCATACTGCCCGCGGAGCCGGTCGAGCACGCCGGCATCTTCCAGCGTGGTGGTGTCGCCACGGGTCTCCCGCTTGGCCGCCACATCCTGCAGCAGCCGCCGCATGATTTTGCCGGACCGTGTCTTGGGTAGCGCATCGGTGAAGGTGAGGTCGTCTGGACGAGCCAGCGCGCCAATCTCCGACGCCACATGGCGCCGCAGCTCGTCGGCCAGCTCGGGTGACTTCTGCACCGAGGCGAGCAGCGTCACGAAGGCCGCGATCGCCTGCCCCTTGAGGTCGTCCGGCCGCCCCACCACCGCCGCCTCTGCCACCGCGGGGTGCGACACTAGCGCCGACTCAATCTCCGCCGTCCCGAGCCGGTGGCCCGCAACATTGATAACGTCGTCGACCCGCCCCATGATCCAGATGTAGCCCCGCTCGTCGCGACGAACGCCGTCGCCCGCAAAGTAGAGGCCCGGGATCTGCGACCAGTAGGCCGCCTTGAACCGCTCATCGTCGCCCCAGATGGTGCGGATCATCGAGGGCCAGGGCTTGCGAATCAC
>CANKLS010000097.1 GCA_947483645.1 Bradymonadales bacterium
CAGCTTCGACGACCTGCTCAAGCGGCTCAAGGGCCTCCCCAAGGTATCCGTGCAGGAAGACATCAACCCCATCTACATCACTCCCTGACCCGCTCCGAGCACCCGGTGGCCAACTTCTCATCGTCGCGCGCCAAGCCGCGTCTCCGCGCACCGCGGTTGCTCGTCAACAGCCCCTTCTTTGCGGCGCTCTCCGACCCCACCCGGGTGCGGGTGCTGCAGTTCCTCTGCACGCCCGGCGCGGGCGAGATGCAGCCCTTCTCGGCAGGCGACATCGCGCGTGGCCTGGAGCTGCCCGCCTCCACCCTCTCGCACCACCTCAAACTCCTTACTGCTGCGGGGCTGCTCGTCATGACCAAGGCCGGCAAGGAGCATCACTACCGCCTCCGGCTCGATGCGATGGGCGCCGAGTTCCAGAAGGCCCACGACCAGATCCGCCTGCTGCAGCGCACGGCGGAGGGGGTGGCCCAACGCCAGCGTGATGCGCTCGCGCCAGCGCGCGCTCCGGAAGACGAGCCTTGACGATGCGACCGCTCTTCTTCGCCCTGTTGCTCTTGGCAGGCTGCGACCGCGCTGCGCCACCGGCGCCATCGCCCGATGAAGCGCCCAAACGGCCTGCACCGGTCGACTCGCCGTCTGGTGAAACGCTCGCCTTCGGGCCGGCCGCCGAACCGGTCAGCCGCGAATGGACGCTCTCCGTTACGCGTGAGGCCTCCGCGCTCGGCGCCGGCTGCGTCGGGCGCATCTCGCAGGAGCCACAGCTCCTCCTCCGCCTCGATGAACCCACCGACCTCTCGCTCGAGGCAGCGCCCATCGGCTCGCCCCTCCACGACCTCTCGCTGGTCGTCCTGGGCGCAGACGGTTGGGCACGCTGCGCCGACGACACCGAGGGGCTCGCCCCCCGCTTCTCCGGCCGTCTCCCCGCCGGCAGCTACCAACTCTTCGTCGGTCGGCAGCAGGCGGAGGGGAGCCTGCGCGTGCGCCTCACACTCTTCGCGGGGCTCTGGGACCGCCGCCCCGCCGCCCGCATCGCGAAGCTTCCGGCGCCCCTGCTCGACGGCCCGCAGCCAACCCCGCTCGAGGCGATGGCGGGCGGCTCCTCGGGCGGTCTCCGGCTCGCAGAGGGTACCGCGCCGGGCCAGCTCACAGGCGTCGCCGGCGGCCCCCGCGAGGCAGCGCTTGTAGGTCCGGGCTGTGCCGGCTTCATCGCCGACGGCCCCGACCACCTCCTCGAGGTCCTCGAACCCATGGAGCTCACGCTCCGCGCCGACGCCGACGCCGACACCACGCTCGTCGTCGTTGGGCCCAACGGTCGGGTGCTCTGCAACGACGACCTCGAGGGCTGGACGCCAGCCATCCGCGCCCTGTTCGACCGCGGCCTCTACCAGCTCTTTGTCGGCGCCCACGACCAGACGCGCGCACCCGAATACACGCTCACCGTCTCCCGCTAGCGAGCCCCGCCCGCGCGAAGGTTCCACCTGCGGGGTTTCGCTGTTAGAGAGGCTGCGGGGGTCGGGACCGTGCCTGCTCCCGCCTCACGATCGGTGCGCCGCATGACCCGCTTCAACCTCTCCGCCATCGTGCGCTCCGTCGTCGTTGTCCCGCTCCTTGCGGCAGGGCTCTCCGTCGCGTTCGCTGCCGGCTGCGGAGCTCCGCCACAGCCCGTCGTCATCGAGATTCCGCGACCCGTTCCGCCCCCGCAGACCTGGACCGCAGACGAGGCCGACGCAGACTACGCTACCGCCCGCGCACTCTTCGACCGCAACGATTTCAAGGCCGCGCTTGACGCCCTGCGCCTCTTCGCCAGCCGCTATCCCGGCGACCGCCGCTCCGACGAGGTCGACCTCATGGTCAGCCGCTGTCAGCTCGCCACGGCAGATGCAGAAGGGGCCCGCGAAGGCCTCCGTCAGCTCTCTCGAACCCCCGTCACTGAGGCTGCGGCCGCCTCCTACTACCTCGAATACCAGCGCGTCTCCGAGGGAGATGTGGACGGCGCGCTCGAATCGCTCAGCGAACAGACGCGTCAGCCCGCAGAGCAACAGAAGATGGTCGATTCGGTCTTCCCTGCCGACGCGCCGCTCGCCCTTGCGCTCATTGCCGAGGCACAGCTCAGGGAGAACAATATCGCGCCGGCCCTCGACGCACTCGCAGCGCTCGAGCTCCGCGCCGACGCCGGTCCGCTCGCCACCTACGCAACAGACCGCATCCGTGCGGCACTCGTTCTCAACACGCCGCCCTCCGCCATGCTCGCGGTCTGGGACGCTGCCAGCGACGCCACGCGCAAGCGGGTCGGCTGCGAACTCGCCTCCCTTGCGCTCGCGTCCGGCAATCGACCGCTCGCGACCGAACTCTCGCAGCGCGCCGAGACCCTCACGGCAGCCTCCTGCGGCCTGGTCCTCACTGACTCCGCTGCCGCCCCCACACCCACGCTCGGCCTCCTGCTCACGCTCTCCGGCCCTGCGCGCCGCGCCGGTCGTGCCCTCCTCGGTGGCGCCCTCCTCGCGCAGCGCAGCTTCGATGCCGACCAGCCCGCCTCCAAGCTCCTCATCCGCGACACCTTCAGCGATGCCGCCGCCGTCACCCGCGCTGTCGATGAGCTCGCAGCAGCAGGCGCAATCGCCATCGTCGGGCCTGTCGAGCCCGAACTGGTCGAGGTCGCTCGCGCCGCTGCCGTCCGCCACGGGCTCCCGCATCTCGCGCTGAGCCCCAAGCCACTCCTGACCCACCAGCCGGGCAGCTTCCGCCTCTTCGTCGATGCCGCCGCAGAGGCCTCTCGCGCCGTCGAAGCAGCGGTCACCCGTCGCGGCGCACGTCGCATCGCCTTCGTGACGGAGAAGAGCAGCCCCGATGGCGCCTTCTTCGACCTCTTCCGCGCCGCCGCACTCCGCGAAGCCCGGCAGCGCGGCCTCGAAGAGCTCGTCACGGTGGAGGTCGATACCACAGCGAAGAACCTCCAGACCTCCGCTGCTGCCGCCGCTGCTGCCATCGCCCGCAGCGGCGCCGACGTGGTCCTCTTCGCCGCCACCTCCACCGTCGTCTCCGCTGTCGTCTCCAACCTTGCCGCGAAGGATATCTTCCCGGCCGACGGCGAGACCCACGACCGCCGCCGCCGCGTCACCTACCTGCTCAGCAGCATGGCCGCAGACGACTATCTCCTGCGCAACGCCGCGGCCTACCTGCAGGGCGCCATCATCCCCTTCTGGTTCCTCGC
>CANKLS010000098.1 GCA_947483645.1 Bradymonadales bacterium
CGAGCTTGCCGATGAAGATGAGCTTCGCCTCGCTGTGAGCGAGGATGAACTTGATGTTCTCGGCGTTGAAGGTGGGGAAGAGTGCGACCGAGGTGTAGCCGGCCATCCAGATCGCGAGCTCTGCGATAATGAAGTGGGCGCAGTTCTTGGTGATCATCGCGATGCAGGAGCCGGGCGGGTAGCCGAGCGACTGGAGATGGGCGGCCATGCGGCGGGCCTCCTCGGAGACCTGCGCCCAAGTGTAGTCCTTGACCTGTCCGCCGCCGATGGGCTGCGTGAGGTAGACCCGGTTGGGGTGCTGGCGGACGCGGGCGTGGAACTGCTGGAGGAGCAGGCGATGATCAACGGACTGGGACATGTTTTGTGCCGTGGGCGAGGGACCGCGCGGGTCGTGTGATGGAACCGATGCCGCAGGTTAGGCCGCGGCGCAGGGTTGGGCAAGCGGCGCGGGCATCGCGGTGCGTCAGCCTTCCCGTAGGGGTGCACTCAGTCTTGGAGGTCTACTTTGGGCGCGTCGGCGGGCGCGAAGACCTCGTGCATGCGGCGGCCAAGCTCTTTGGGTCCGAAGACGATGAGTTTGGAGCGGGCGCGGGTGAGCGAGACGTTGATGCGGCGCTCGTCGAAGACGAAGTCGGACCAGGTGTTGCGGACGAGGCTGAAGAGGATGGCCTCCTTCTCGCGTCCTTGGAACTTGTCGGTGGTGTCGACCTCGATGAGGGCGGCCTCTTCGCCGAGCTCTGCGACGAGCGCGTTGCGGATGGCGGTGCACTGGTTCCGGAAGGGGGTGACGATGCCAAGCCAGGCGTCGCGTGGGACCTCCTCGGTGCGATGCTGCCAGAGGCGCCAGAGGGCGGCGGCGGTACGGGCGACCTCGGCTGCCTGCTGCCGGCAGGAGCGGGCCTTTGGCTTGCCGGGGTCGTCGACCCAGACGAGGGGGCGCTCGGGGTCGAGGCGTCTGCGGAGTTCGGGGTCGAGCGCTGCGAGGGCCTCAGCCGGGACGGGGAGATTGCGCTCCGCGACCTTGGCGTCGGGCTGCAGGAGGCCGCTGTAGAAGGAGCGGCTGGGGAAGGCCTGGATGGCGTTGTTCATGCGGTACTGCGTGCGCAGCATGACGGATGGAACGCGGCCTGCGAGGCGTGCGAAGAGGGAGCGGTCGAGGCCGGCGACGCCGATGGCGGCGAGGTCGCGGGTGATGGAGGTTTCGTCGTCCGTAAAGGCCGAGGAGAGTGCGTCGTCGGCGGTGACCACCGGCGGGAGCTGCTGCTGGTCGCCGACGAGGACCGTTCGACGCGCGAGGTTGATGGCGGCCAGAGAGAGGGGCTCGATGAGCTGTGAGGCCTCGTCAATGATCGCGACGTCGAAGATGGGCAGCCGTGCTGCGCCACGCTGTTGCGGCGGGCCGTCCTGCGCGCGGAGGACGGAGAAGACGGGGTGCTTCGCGCAGGCATGGGTGGTGCAGGCGATGACGCGGCTAGCGAGGATTTTGGCGCGGAGGTCGTCGAGGCCGGAGGCGTCGTCGGCGAGGAGTTCGAGGGTGAGCGCGTCGTCCGGGAGCCCCTTGTCGTGGAGTGCCTGGGCGAGTTCAGCGCTGGGTGTCGTGCGGCTGCCGACACGGAGCAGGCCGGGCACCCCGAGCCGAACCAGTCGGGGGAGGATGTTGTCGACGGCGGTGTGGGTGTTGGCGGTGAGGAGCACCCGCTTGCCGGAGGCGACGAGCGCGGCGATCGCGGTGGCGACGACCTGCGACTTTCCCGTGCCGGGCGGCCCCTCGATGCGGAAGACGGGGAGGTCTTCGCGCAGGGCGTTGGCGACGGCGATGGCCTGCTCCTTGTTGAGGAGGCTCTGCAGCTCGGCGCTGAGCGCATCGGCGCCGATGAGGGGCTTGGGCTTACCGGGCGAGAGGATGGCGTCGCGTCGCGCCGGGTCGTTTGCGGCGACGAAGGCGAAGAGCGATCCGTGGGTGATTTTGTCGCTCGGTGGCCGTTCGTCGCGGCTGATGCTCCAGGCCTTGTGGCCGGACTGCAGGAAGGGGCGGACCGAGTCGACCGAGACGACGAGCGAGGCGCCTTCGGAGCTGCGGACACGGCCGAGGACCATGGGTTCGGAGGCGAAGTCACGCTGGTGGAGGAGGAGGGTGTCTTCGGGGTTGAAGAGTCCCTCGTCGGCGAGGTCGAAGGTGAGTTCGCCGGTCTTCTCGTTGACGCTCTTGAGGGGGACGTCGCGGAGTGCGCGGACATCGCCGGGCTCCTGGTCTGCCCAGTGTTCGCGGAAGATGTCGCCGCGCCGCTTGGAGATGGCCCAGTGCTCGCGCTCGAGCAGTTTGACGAAGTGGCTGTAGTAGCGGGCAGCGAGGAGCGTGACGGCGCCGGTGATGCGCGACGCGGGCGGCAGCGCGGCCTGCTGTTCTTTGCAGGTGGTGGCGCGGTAGCGGCAGACATCGTCGCGGCAGAGGGCAGGGTGCTGGTCGTAGCGGGGCATCTCGGCCTCGGTGCCGACCTCTGAAAGCCGCTTGCGGAGCAGGACGATCTCGTTGCGCGAAGAGGCGAGCTGGCGGACATCGTCGTCGGTGACGCGGGTGATGCCGAGCTCCTTCTTGGAGCCGGAGTAGAGCAGGCGCCCTTCGACCTCTTTGTCGCGGGCCTCGGCGTAGGCTTTCCAGATGAGCATGTAGGCGCGGAGCTGGCGCTCATGGTCGGGCATAGCATGCTTGCCGGTCTTGAGTTCGAGGATGCGGAGGTGCTTTTCGCCCTCGAGCATGATGTCGAACTTGCCGTCGAGGCCGTAGCGGGGCGAGAAGCGGCGGGCCTCGGTGAGGTTTCCGGAGCGGAGGGTGTGCTGTGGCGAGGCCCACTCGGCGAGCGCGGCCAGGTGGCCGAGGATCTCGTTGCGGAGGTCGGGGAGCCGGGCGTCGGAGATGCCCGCAGCAACAAGTTCGAGCCGCTGCGAGGCGATGACGATCTCCATGCGCTGATGGAGCGCGCGGCTGTTGCCCGGGTCGATGTTGCGCTCGAAGAGGTCGCTCAGCAGCTGGTGAACGAGGTTTCCAACGACGATGGGCTTGCCGATGTCTTCCTGCTGGCGGAGGTCGACAAAGTGGCGGCTGGGGCAGGCGCCAGCGCGCACCCCTTCGACCTTGATGATGTTGGTGACGGTGAGGGGGAAGTAGGGCTCGACGACGAGAACGGAGCGGGTGTC
>CANKLS010000099.1 GCA_947483645.1 Bradymonadales bacterium
GGCGGCCTGGCCTTTGGCGACGGGCTTGGTGGTCATGCAGCAGACTTGGGGAGCGGGTGCGGAGAGCGGATCACCGCGCGGATGATTGCTTGGCAGCGAGAGGGCCCATACCATAGGGGGGAGGTCGGGCAAGAATCGCCCGCAGGGAGCAGGCGAGATGGGCAGCATTCGAACTCGAATCAAGGAGCGTTTGGCGCGCGAGGCGAAGGCACGCGGGCTCGATGCGGATGGCCTGCGCGCCTTTTTTCAGCGGCCCGAGACGCAGCAGGTACTGCGGACGCTGCTGGCTGCGCAGGGACGGTTGTTCCGTGAGCTGGAGGCCGCACGGGTGGCCTCGCAGCAGGGCGCAGTCGCAGTGCCGGCGGACGACCTCGCGGAGCAGAAGGCGCAGCTCCGGGAGATCACCGAGGCCAGGCGAAACCGCTCCCCAGACGGGCGCTGATTTGGCCCGTTGCAATGGGATGAATCGGCGCGCATAATCGTCGCCGTCAAGGGGCCGCAGGGGCCCGTCCGAAGTGCGAAGAAGGATGGTGGTTGAGATGGAGAAAGCAGTCTGGGATTACATCCACGCCTACGCATCACCCGCTCTGCCGGAGCAGATCACCTTCTACGACAAGTATGACAAGACGCTCTACCGCGACGTGTCGCTGCAGACGATCGGCCAGCATGGCTGGGAGCTGGTGACGGTGCTGCTGGGCCGCGACCCGGAGACGAAGGAGGCTCGTTACGAGTACTTCTTCAAGCGGAACCGGGCGATGGGCTATTCGTCGGGCCTTGGGAACACGGGCGCGAACTAGTCTGATCGACGGACCGTGTGGCGCTGCCAGCGGCCGTCAACGAGGAGCATGCGGGTGGGCCCGGAGACGGGCTGCTCGCTGGGGTAGTCGGCGTCGCCCGGGAGCAGCAGCCTGGGAGTGTCGGTGAGTTCGAGCCGCGGCAGGACCGGATGGCGCGGTTGCGCATCGGCCCAGTCGTGGAGCGGGAGGCCCGCCGCGAGCTGCGTTGCGAGGTCGGCGAGGAAGTAAAAGGTGGGGGGCGAGAGGAGCATCGAGGAGGAGGCATACTCCTGCAGCGCATCGACGGGCCGCCTCCAGCGGTGCTCGACCATCTCGAAGCCGTCGGGCGCCGCCTCCTGGCCGAGGGGATGGGGGGCGAGGTAGAAGCGGGTGTCGAAGCGGCGGCGTTCGACGGCCGGGGTGACCCAGCGGGCGAAGGGGCGGAGGTCGTTGAGTCCGGGGCGGAGGTTGAGGGCCTGCAGCGCCTCGGCGAAGGGGGCCTCACTGGCGCGGAGGGCCGCGGCGTGGGCGGGGGTGGCGGGCTGGCCCTGCTGGTCGGTTGCGAGCAGCAGCCCCGACTCTTCGAAACATTCGCGGAGTGCGGTCCAGCGGGCAGCAGTATCGAGATCGCCCGAAGCGGCGTCGAGGTCTGCAGGGTCGAGCCGGCCGCCCGGATAGACGAACATGCCAGCCATGAATCCTGCGGTATCGCCGCGACGAAGGAGGAGGACCTCTGCGTCGGCACCCGCGCCTCGGACGACCACGACGGTGGCCGCGTGACGCACCTCGACCGGCTCGCTCACTGGAGGTCTTCGTCGGGCCCGAGCATCCAGTCCGGGTCGGAGGGATCGGCGTGGAAGCGGAGCTGCTCGACCGACTCGATGAGCGACACGGCGCCGCCGGATGCGATGGGGCGGTAGAGGAGCGCGAGCTCCGCGAGGCTCATCTCGACCGCATGGACCGGGGTCTGAAGCGGGAGCGCGCGGAGCTGCTTGGCCTGCCAGCGGGTCAGGAAATCGGCGTCGCGGCCGACCCAACGGGTGAGAGCCTCGATGAGGTCGGCGAGGTCGGTTGGGTCGGGCGGGTGGAGGCGTGCAGCGGCTGCGACGGTGGCGAGCCGGACGGTGCGCTCGAAGCTGGCGAGGGCGGCTCCAAGCTCGGCGGCGGAGCAGTCTGCGGCCAGGAGCGGGAGGAGCTCCTTGGGCTCGGCGACGCGGAGCGAGGCGATGAGGGCACGTAGGCCGGCGGCTTCGGGCGGAAGCGGCGGCAGGAGCGTCGTGAGGGCGGCGTCGGGGCGGAGGATGAGCGAGTCGGCGCCGACGGCCAGCATGGTCTCGCCAACGCTCCCGTCCTGAAGCAGCACGAGGGTGACTTCGCGTGCGAACTCGCGGACGAGGCCGAGGAGGCGGGAGGCGGCTTCGGCGCTAAGCGACGGCGCATGGACGAGCAGTTCGAGGCGGTCGACCGGTCGCGACGGCATGGCCGAGAGCTGGGCCGCGAGCGCATCGAGCAGCGAAGGCAGCGCGCGGGTTGCGGCCGGTGTGAGCGAGAGCACCAGGGCGGTGGCCTGACGGCTCTCCTCCCACTGCCGCAGCTGCGGCTTGCGCGAGGCCCGCCCCGCCAGCAGGGCGCGTCGCTGTTCGGCGAGACGGAGCGCCTCCACGCTAGACGCCGAACCGCTCGAAGAGGCGGCCCCAGCGGATGCCGCGATCGCTCACCAGCACCTCGTCTGCGCCGAGATGGTCCATGACCGAGCGCAGGAGCATGGCGCCTGCGGGGAGGACGTCGGCTCGCTTTGCAGGCATGCCGGCGAGCGACTTCCGCTGGCTCAGGCTGAGTGCGAAGAGGGCGTTCTCGATGCGGGTCACTTCAGCGCGCGAGAGGACATGGCCATGCACCCGCTCTGCCTCATACTCGTCCATCTCAAGCGAGAGCGCGGCAAGCGTGGTGACCGTGCCGGCGACGCCCACAAGGAGCGGCGGCGGGACGAAGCGCTTCACCGAGGCGCGGGAGAGCGCATCTGTGATGGCAGCCTGCAAGGCGGCTCGATCGTCGGCCGAGATGGGGTCTGCGGTGACGCAGCGCTCGGTGAGTCGGACGGCGCCGACATCGAGGCTGACGACGGCGTGGCCGCCGTCTGGGAAGGCATCGATGAGCTCGGTGGAGGCGCCGCCGATGTCGACAATCTGGGCGCGTGCCAGGTCGGGGAAGGAGCCGCGGGTGGCGAGGAGGCTGAGTTCGGCCTCGTGCTCTCCCGAGACCACATCGATGGGGGTGCCGATGAGGAGCGAGAGTTCTACTGCTGCCTCGGCGCCGTTTGCTGCCCGGCGGAAGGGGGCGGTGCCGGTTGCGATGCGGTGGTGGACAGCGAAGTCCTGCGCGAGTTCGTCGAAGCGGA
>CANKLS010000100.1 GCA_947483645.1 Bradymonadales bacterium
CCGAAGAGGAGGTCGATGGCGGGGATGTCGTCGACAAACTCGTAGGCGTCGCTCCGCCAGGCGAAGTGGTCGGGGTGGAGCCGCGCGATGGCCCAGACGATGGCGGCGCCCGTGAGGAGCGGGCGGAAGGCGTGACGGTCGGTCACATGGATGCCGAGCCCGTAGCAGCGCTCTTTGGTGAACTTGTCGAAGGTGGGGACGAAGGCGCAGCGGCGCCAGCAGACGTCGGGCAGCGGCAGCGACTCGAGCAGCGCCGCGAGCTCAGGCGCGTTGACGAAGGGAGCGCCGAACATCTCGAACGGGCGGGTGGTGCCACGGCCTTCGCTGATGTTGGTCCCCTCGAGCAGACACATGCCGGGGTAGACCAGCGCGGTGTCCATGGTGGGCATGTTGGGCGACGGCAGCACCCAGGGGGCGTTATGCTCGTCCATCCAGAGGTGGGCGCTGTAGCCCTCCATGGCCACCACCTCGTGGTTGAGGGCCCATCCCTGCTGGCGGGCGAAGTCAAGCACCTCTGCCGTGGTCAGCCCGTGGCGCGTGGGCAGGTTGAGCCAGCCGACGAAGGAGCGGAAGGCAGGCAAGAGCGCCGGGCCTTCAACGGCATTGCCGATGGGGTTGGGCCGGTCGAGCAGCAGGCAGCGGACACCGGCCTTGGCGCAGGCCTCCGCCATGAAGAGGGCGGTGTAGATGTAGGTGTAGTAGCGGCTGCCCACATCCTGCAGGTCGATGATGACGAGGTCGAGGTCGGCGAGCTGCTCCGGCTTGGGGCGCAGGTCGTCGAGTTCGGCGCCGTAGAGGCTGACACTCTCGAGGCCAGTGAGCGGGTCGACCTCATGGCCCACGGCCTCCATATACTGGGCCTCGCCCCGGAGACCGTGCTCGGGCCCGAAGAGGCGGACAAGGTTCACGCCAGCCGCCAGCAGTGCATCGGCAGCATGCTCAAAGCGGGCTGTTACCGAGGCAGGATGACCGAGCAGCCCCGCTCGGCCGCCCACGGCACCGAAACGGGCCGGGTCGAGGAGGAGACGGTCGAGGCCCGTCAGGCAGGTTCGCCGCATGCTGGCTGATCAGCCTTCGGTGTTGCCGTCGGCCGATCGGCGGCCACGGATGCCACCAAGGCCCGAGACCACGCCCTGCTTGCCACCGGCGGCGGGGGCCTGGGGACCACCGACCAGACCGGCCCATTCCGCGTTGCCCGAGGCGTCGTCGGAGTCGGGGTCGCCCTTGCCCTGCAGCTTAAAGCTCATGACGTTGAGGGAGTGCGACATGTCGGAGAGGTGGTTCGAATCTTCGACGGGCCACATGTAGTCGAGCTTTCCGGCGATGACCTCCTGGATGCCCTTGGAGATCTCCTCGATGGGCTCCATGAAGTTCTTGATGATGACGAGGATGACAACGGCACCGACGAAGAAGAGCGCGAGGAGAATCCCAAGGAAGATGTTCCGGAACTGTCCGATGGGAGCCACCGCCTCGGTAACCGAGCCGATGACGAGGAAGCCCACCTGCGACGCACGGTCGGCGCGGCTGACGGCGAAGGAGGAGGGCATGACGAAGAATTCCTTGCCTCCGATGTTCGTAGAATACATGCCGTCGATCCCCTTGGTGGTGATCTCGGCAAAGCTCATCGCGGGTACGCTGGAATCGCTCCGCTCCTTGAAGTCGGCGGTCGTCAGGTTGCTCAGGAAAGCTGAGTCATCAACGCTCGAACCGCCGAAGATGATCTGGCCCTTGTCGCCCACGAAGTAGGCCACGTCGAGCCCATCGGGGGCATCCTCTTTACCGCCATCGTTGGTCACGAAGTAGCCGACAACGGCGCTGCCGATGTAGTTCCCGCCGACGTCGCGGATGGGCGCTGCGGCGACTTGGGCCATCTTGGGGGCCTGGTCGCTATGATCGCGCCAGGCGACGACATCGTGCTGGGTGCCATTGTCTTTGGTTAAGGCCACCACGGCGAGAGCATTGAACTTGGGCTTTGCGGCACCGAAGTAGTCGTCCATGTCAAAGCCAGCGCGAGCCACAACAAGGCCCTGAGCGTTGGTGACCATGAGCACGTCGGGGTCGCGGGCGATGGCAAAACCAGGGTCGCGCTCGCTGACAAAGCGGCCCTCGTTCTCTGCGCGTCGCTTCTTGGCCTCTTCGTTCCAGCTCTTGAGCAGCCTGAGCGCAAGCACATGCGAGGTGGCGCTGCAGGCCGAACCTGCGGCTCCCATTGGTACGCCGGTGGTGTCGACGGCGCGGCCCTGCGCATCGACGACCGGCTTCCCTGCCGCATCCACGGCGGGGGTCTGAGTACGGGCACCCGCGGTGAGCGCATCTTCGGTCATCGGGCAGCCAAACGCCTGCTCAAGGCCCGAAAGCGCAGCCACCTGCTCGGCGGTCCGGATGAGTGAGTAGTCGTCTACCCGGTTGGCCATGCGGACCGACTCGTTGCCAGACTGGACCTTCTTCTCCACCCGATCGGTGAGTTCTCTCGCAAGCCGATTCTGCAAGAGAATCGCAGACACAGCGAGGAGCGCCAAAACACCAAGAAGGACAGCAAGCAGTTTTCCACGCAGCATGTTCAAACTCCGAAAAGCGAACCAGAGACACCTGACAATAGAGTATCGACGCAAGCTTACGGCAGAATGTTTCACCCTGTCAAAGGTTCTCCGTGGGTGTGACCTCGCAACGGTGAGATTCCCGCCGCGCCGAAAGGCTCTCGCCACCCCGTCAGACATCTGACAGAAGAGAGTGTGCCATTGGCCTCGAACCGCCGCCGTGCGCTGCCAATCAGCGATATCAGGCAGCGATCCTGCCGTTGGCACCGCGCTTGCTACAAGCAGTCAGACACACCCACTGCTTCAAGCAGTCAGACCCACCCACGAGGAACCACCATGCGCAGCTTCACGCTTCTCTTCGCCTTGCTCTTCGCCGCCTGCGGCACCGAGGTCGAGCTCCGGCCTGACGCCGGTGGCAGTGCCGACACCACCGCCGACACCAGCGCCGACACCACCGCCGACACCACCGCCGACACCAGCGCCGACACCACCGCCGACACCACCGCCGACACCACGGCCGACACCACCGCCGACACGGGCGCCCTCTGCCCCGCCGCACCCTTCTCCGCCGAGACCTGCGAGCAGG